>PWLR01000256.1 GCA_003558435.1 Nitriliruptoraceae bacterium
AGCCCGGACGCCGCGACCGGACGCCGGGCGACGATCAGGGTGGCGATCGCGAGGTTCCATGCGGAGATGCGTGCCGGGGCGAGCCGTCCGGGGTGTCGGCGATCGAGAGCCGCCGCCGAGGTGCCGTAGTCGAACCGCCGTCGCGCCCACTCCAGCGGATCGAGACGCATCTCGTGATGGACCGTGACCGCGGGCTCGTAGCGGACGTGCCAGCCCGCCTCGATCGTGCGCCACACGAGGTCCACGTCCTCGCCGACCCGCATCGCGGGATCGAAGCCGGCCTCCGGCAGCGCCGATCGGCGGGCGAGGAGCGCCGCCGAGGGCAGGAACCCGAGCCGGGCGCCGTGGCGTACCAGTTCCGGCCGTCCCCCCATGTCCAGTGCGGATCTCGCGTCCTCGTGACGTGCCAGCACCGACCCGTCGCGCGGGCCGTCCGCCGATCTCGGCCGGACCCGGGGTGCGACGAGACCGACGCGAGGGTCGTCGAAGTGGCCGCTCAGGAGCTCGAGCCACCCCGGCGGGACCGTGCAGTCGGAGTCGAGGAATGCCACGATCGGGGCGTCGGTGTGTGCGAGTCCGGTGTTGCGCGCCGCAGCCGGCCCCTGGTTGGTGGCGTGACGGACCAGGCGGGCGCCATGGGCCTCTGCGACCCGCCGGACGGCGTCCGTGTCGAGGGAGGCGTCGTCGACGACCATGACCTCGACCGACCCGAGCCCGCGCAGGCAGGCGTCCAGCAGCTCCGGGCGGCCGTAGGCAGGGATGATCACGGTGAGATCACGGGCGAGGTGTCGCGGTTCCGGGACCGGATGCGCCACCCCACGCGCGACCAGACGCTCGGCGAGCGCACGCTCGGTCGGGGTCGTGGCCTCGAGTCCGGCGGGCCCGGCCGAGCGGAGGCGACGCACGAACGCGCGCGCCTGCGGGGACAGCCGGATCAGGCCCCACGGAGCTCCACCCGCGAGATACCGCTCCGCGCCCCAGAGCCGGTTGCGGTCGTCCCAAGCGGTGCGCATCACGACCCCGCGATCAGATCGGCGCCCCGCCAGGCGACCGCCATCGTGGGCGCCGCGGTTCCCCCCGAGACCATCGTCGGCAGGACGGACGCGTCCACGACGCGCAGCCCCTCGACGCCCCGCACCCGCAAGCTCGCGTCGACGACGTCGTCCTGGTTCGGACCCATGGCACAGGACCCGACCGCGTGGTAGATGCCGGCACCGGTCGCCAGCGCGTAGCCGACGGCATCCTCGGCCGAGACCGTCGCGGCACCCGGCGCCAACTCCTCCACCACGAGGTCACGGAGGGGGTCGGTGGCCAGCAGTTCACGTGCTCGGCGCAGGATGCCCGCGGTGACCTGGCGGTCGTGGTCGGTCTCGAGGAAGCGAGGCACGACCCGCGGGGCGTCCCTCGGCCCTGGACCGGTGATGTGCACCGATCCGCGGGTCGTCGGGCGCAGGGGAACGCCCTGGATCATCAGTCCGGCGTGATCTGCCAAGGCCAACCCGGTGTCGTCGGTCGACATCGATGCGACCAACAGTTGGGCGTCCGGGCGGTCCGCCTCCTCGCTCGCGTGCACCAGCGCCAGCAGGTCGAACGGCCCGCGGGCCAACACCCCGGTGCGACACCCCAGGTACCGGACCGTGGCGGCCAGCCGTCGACCACGGGTGGCCAGCCGCTCGTTGTGTCCCAGCCCGGCCCGTACCCGCACCTTGACGGTCATCGCTCGCTGCTCGACGACCCGCTCGCCGACGTGTGGCTGCTCGACCCGGAGCTCCACCCCGGCCCGGTGAAGCACCTCGGGACGGCCGATGCCCGAGCGCTCCAGAAGCAGGGGTGACTCGAGCGTGCCCGCGGCCAGCAGGACCTCACGCCGTGCGCACAGGTCGACGATGGAACCGCGGCGCCGGACGCGGACCCCCACGACGCGCGGGCCGTCGAACAGCAGGTGGCCCGCCGTGGTCGAGGTGAGTACCCGCAGCGCGGGCCCCGAGCCATCGGCGAGGAACGCCCTCGCGGCGCTGACCCGTCGACCGTTGCGGATCGTCGACGGGGTCGAGCCGATGCGTTCGCCGCTACTCGCGTTGACATCCTCCACGTGCGCGAGCCCGCATGTCACCGCCGCCTGGATGACGGCGTGCGGGAGCTGCCCCTCCAACGGGGATGTCGTGATCGGGAGCGGACCTCGGGGCCCTCGCGAGCTGCCGTCCCCGGGGCCGTGGTCCTCCATCGCGAGGAAGATCGGGAGCATGTCGGCCCACCCCCAGCCCGGGTTCCCCGCCGCCTCCAGCGCGTCGTAGTCCGCGGGCTCGCCGCGGGCGTAGACCATCCCGTTGATCGCGGTCGAGCCGCCGAGCACCCGCCCGCGCACCCAGGTCTCCGACGACCCACCCGCCATCACCGGCTGGGCGGCGTAGCGGTGGGTGAGCCGACGCTGTTGGAGGGCGAGGTGGAAGGCCATCGGTACGTGCAGCCGGGGGTCCCGGTCACGCCCGCCGGCCTCCACGAGCAGGACCGTGCCCAGGCGCTGCTGGACGATGCGGCTGGCGAGCGCGCAGCCTGCCGCGCCCGCGCCGATCACGATGTAGTCCGCCTCCATGTACCTGCCCTGGCGGGGCCCGAGGCGACGAGCTCCTGCCTCGGCGCCCAAGGTCGTCCCGCGGTCCGCTGATGAACGTTTCGCCGGACGGTAGGCGACGGATGGCGTGGTGGTGGTGACGACGCAGGCCCATCCGAGCGAACGCCACCCGATCGACCGCCACCGCCCGGATGCCCTCAACGGTCAGGGTGGGGTACTGGACGCGGAGGTCCTCCGCGCCCACGAGCCTCGGTCCGGTTTCGGCGAGTCCCGGCGTACGCCGGCGACCTGGTCCCCGCGAACGCTGCAAGGGTGGGCATCCCTCAGCCGGCTACCTGTCGGGTGACGAACCGCGCCGGCCGAACGGAACGGGGGCGTACCCTCGCCGCCCCGAGATGCGCGATGGGGAAGATGTGGCCGGTCCGCAGGTCAGCGATCTGGTTGGTTTCCTGCTGGGCGGCTGGCGGCTCGATCGCGAGATCCTCGACGCGTCGGGCCGAGGGCTCGACGGCCACTTCAGCGGGGCGGCGAGGTTCACCTCCGATGACCACGCACCCGGTCTGCTGCGCTACGCGGAGCACGGCACGCTATGGCTGGGCTCCAACCGGGGACCCGCCTCGCGGCATCTGACCTACCACGTCGCCGGCGCGCGCGCCCGGGTGACGTTCGACGACGGGCGGTACTTCCACGACCTCGATCTGCGCGAAGGCGTGTGGCAGGTGGAGCACCCGTGCGGCCCGGACCGCTACTACGGCCGTTTCGAGGTCGACGACGCCCACCGGTGGCGCCACCAGTGGACCGTGCACGGCCCCCACAAGCACCACATCATCCGCACGGTCCTCGCGCGTTCGGTGGCCGATCCATCGGCCGGTCGGGTCGGCGTGCAGCCTGCAGCCGAGCAAGGGGGTATCGACTACCCGAGATCCAACCCGAGCGGTTCGACGTGACGCGACAGAACGCCTACCCCAACCCCACTTCGCCGTGTCCCTGGGAGCCATCACCGGATGATCGAGCATCGCCCGGTTCGCCGCCGACACCGTGACTTCGGGCCGATTTCTGCCCACAGCGCTCCGCACGTAGCGATGCCGAGTTCTTCCCGGTCAAGCCGGGTCAGGGTCGGGTTCCGTTGGCGACGAGGTTGGGGGCATCGCCTGGCGGACGGGCGGGGTGGGGTTGGCGGAAGGGTCCTGCCGGAACGTGACGCTGAGCGTCAGTAGGCTCAACATGCGGTTGTGGGAGCGACCGCCCGTGCGTCGTCGGGCCCGCTTTGCCGATCGGGCATCGGGCTGCGGCACGTCGCGGCTATCGACAAGGGAGCCTGATGGGTTATCACAACGAGTTCTACACCGCCGAGGTACAGGGTCCGTACGAGCTGTACGACGCAGGCCGCTTCGAACTGGAGGATGGTGGCGTCATCCCGAACCTGCAGCTGGCCTACGCGACGCACGGGACGCTGAACGAGGCCAGGGACAACGCGATCCTGATCCCGACCTGGTACTCGGGGACGCACCAGACCTGGGAGCAGGTCTACATCGGTCCGGGCCGGGCGCTCGACCCGGAGCACTACTTCATCGTCATCATCAATCAGATCGGCAACGGCCTGTCGACCTCGCCGCACAACGCCGCCGAGGACGCGATCGCGATGTCGCGCTTCCCGAAGGTGCGTATCGCGATGATGTTCGGGCCCAGGAACAACTGGTCCGCGAGCTGTTCGGTATCTCCGAGCTCGCGCTGGTCGTGGGCGGGTCGATGGGCGCTCAGCAGACCTACGAATGGGCCGTCCGGTTCCCCGAGAAGGTCAAGCGGGCCGCACCGATGGCTGGCACGGCCCAGAACACTCCACACGACTTCCTGTTCAGCCAGACGTTGATCGACGCGATCACCTCGGATCCGGGGTTCAACGGCGGCGAGTACGGAACCAACCTCGACGTGGCAGACGGGATCCGCCGTCACTCGGACATCTGGGCGGTGCTCGGGTACTCGACGGAGTTCTGGAAGACGGAGTTCTGGCGCGGGATCGAGCTCGAAGGCGTCGAGTGGAACACCTTCCAGGAGTTCCAGGCCAACTTCCTCGTGGCGATCTTCGGCGCGATGGACCCCAACGCGCTGCTGGCCATGGCGTGGAAGTGGCAGCGAGGTGATGTCGCCCGCAACACCGATGGGGATCTGGCAGCGGC
>PWLR01000188.1 GCA_003558435.1 Nitriliruptoraceae bacterium
CCCAAGGACCCGGCACCCAAGGACCCGGCACCCAAGGACCCGGCACCCAAGGACCCGGCACCCAAGGACCCGGCACCCAAGGACCCGGACACCGAGGTCGAAGGCGAAGGCGAAGGCGAAATCATCGATAAGGCCCCCGAGGCCAAGAAGCCTCCCACCGAGGTCGAGGGTGAGGTCGTAGTCAAGAAGCCGGTAACGGTCCACACCCCCGTCGCCGCCCCGAGCGCTCCTGAGCAAGCCCAGGTACTTGGCAAGGTCATCACGGCCAAGGAGATGCCACGTACCGGCGTTCCGGCACTCGCGCTGATCCTGATGGGTCTGACAAGCCTGGGTCTCGGTAGCTCGTTGGTCCGCCGCAAGCGCAGCTGACCAACCGCACGACACGCACGACCAGGTGGGGCGGCCTTCGGGCCGCCCCACCCGTTTGTCCCGACCCGATCAGGCCACCGGCCAGCAACGGCCTGGCGCTCAACCGGCGAGAGCGCCGGTTTCGGACCACCCTCCGGGCACGCCCGGCCAGGTTCCGCGGCGACGTGTCGCGCAACCCGCGCGGGCGCCGGTTGCGGGCCACGGCAGCGACGACCACGCGAAGGGGAACGACCACGCCCCCTCGCAGGGATGCGCAGAGCGCATGCATTGCTGACGCAACGTCAAGATCGAGACCACATAGCGGGACAAACTCACGCTGTGTCAGTGGTCAAGCACTACTCGTTGCCAAATGGGGCAAGGGACGGCATCATCGATCTCGTGGCGGACAGTTGACCTGGACGCTGCACCCGGTCGGGGCAACCCGGCCACCGGGACGCATCGATCTTCGGACCGCAACACGGTCGCCGCACCGGCCCAGCAACGGGGCCGGAAGGTCCGAGGGGAGCGAGTGGCGAGACCGACCCGGCCTGACGGCAACCGTCGGCCCCTCGGTCGACCCGACACCGCGAGCCGACCATGGACGCCATCTCCCGACCCCGCCACCGGGGCCCCACCATCGCCGTGCTGGCGGGCTTGGTCATCGGCGCGTTGCTCGCCCCGGTCACAGCGCTCGCGGTCGAGGACGACGGCGTGCAGATCCTGCCCGAACCGATCGAGTTCCCCGAGGCCACGATCATCGACGACACCCAGGGCGAGCGGCCGGACCCCGCCACCCCCGCGGCCGCCAGCTGCGACGACCTGCTCGCGGTCGCCTCGCCGGACCGAACCACCGGCAACAACGAGGCCGTCGCCATCACCGCCCAGTCCATCGACGCCGACATCACCGGATGGAGCAACGTCGCCTGGGAACCCGCCCCCGGCACCACCCTCCGCAAGGTCATCGTCACCGGCACCGACGGCACGCTCACCCACCTGACCGACGGCACCGACAACGCCACCGACGTCGCCACGCTCACCTTCTGCGGCACCGTCGACCGCCCGGCGAACGAGGACCCCAAGCCATCGGCGCCCACCACCCCGGCGCCCACCGGCACGGCCCCCACCACCCCCGGCCCGAGCACCGAGGTGCCAACCCCGACCGACATCGCCCCCACCACCTCACCGTCCACCGGCACCTCGCCGTCCCCCACCCCCTCACCGTCCACCGGCACGGCGACGTCCACCGGCACGGCGACGACGGGTACCGACCGCAGCGCCCCACCCAGAGCGGACCCCGACGATCAGACCGAACCCGATGTTCCCGGCGTGACGGTCGTCGAGCCACTGGAGGCACCGAACGAGGCGGACGACGACACTCGAGCCGATGCGACCGATGAGCCGGAGCCCGTGGAGGACGTCGAGGTACTCGGTGTCCAACTGACCCGTGAGGACGGAACCGGCGGCGACGGTCGGTTCGGCGGGTGGGTGGCGATGCTCGCCGTGGTCGCGCTGCTGGCCGCCGCGGGTGGCGTCATGTGGAGCCGTCGCTCATGAACACCCTCGGCGACGTCCCTGTCCAACCCGCCCCGTTCCTGGCCGCCTCGCTCGAGAGCGAGCACGACGAGGCCACGATGCTCGATCACGCCAAGCGCATCGGCGCCCGCCTGCGCCGCATCCGCAACCAGCAGCAGATGTCGCTCGCCGACGTGCAGAGCCGCAGTGAGGGCGTCTGGAAGGCGGTGGTGGTCGGCGCCTACGAACGCGGGGACCGGGCCGTGACCCTCTCACGGCTCGCGGACCTCGCGGCGTTCTACGGGGTGCCGGTCGCCGACCTGCTGCCGATGAACCCGACCCTGGACGACGAGCGCTCCTCCGGCCTTCCCAAGCGGATCACGCTGGATCTGAGGAAGCTCGACGAACGCTCACCGGACCTCGCGGCCGTGGCACGGTTCGTGACCCGGGTGCGTCGCCGTCGGGGTGATCACAACGGCCGGGTCATGACCCTCCGCGGCGGGGACCTGGAGACCATCGCGATGGCGACGGGCCAGACCGTCGAGGAACTCGCGAGGCTCCTGACCGGCGCCGGGGCGCTGCTGAAGCTCGACCTGACGGGCGAACCGACGCTCACGGTGGTCAGCGACATCGCCGGCATCGCCGGCGTCTCACGTCACCCGCGCACGGCCAACCGCCACGCCTCGCGGTCGAGGAACCCGGCCGCCTGGTAGGCCGCGATCGCGGTCGCGTTGTCGGCACGCACGTGCAGGCTGATGGGTCGGTCGCGGGGCCCCTCGATCATCGCCGCCCGCACGGCCGCGGCCACCGCTGCGCGGGCGATCCCCTGCCCGCGGATCTGCGGGCTCGCGACGATGCCGGCCAGCTGGACCCCGAACCGGTGCGACGAGACCGATCGTTCCAGCTTGAACACCGGCTCGCCGATCGGTCCGACGCAGTAGACCAGACCCTGCTGGACGGTCGCCTCCAGGCGGGTCCGGTAGCCGCGCCAGCCCACACGCCCGGGGTTGGGTCCGAACCGGTCGTCGACGTGCAGCCGCACCGCGAGGTCGGCGAGCCGGTCGATGTCGGCGGTCTCGGCCCGCCGGAGGCCCGGATCGGCGAGTTCGGTCGGGGCCGGGACCCGGTCGTGCTCCACGGTCAGGAACCGCTGGTCGTGCACGATCAACCCGTCGTCGACCCCGGTGCGTTCCAGCATCGCGTCCCCGGCAGCGAGGTCGCCCACCAGCAGCCGCCAGCGTCGCGCCGGGGGTGCTGCGGCGCGGATCGCCTCCGGATCGCCACACGGGACCATCAGCCGTCCGGGGAACACCACCGCGATCGCCCACCGATCGTCGTCGGCGGCGATCCGGAGCGGTTCCGCGCCGAACGACTCGATGGCCGACAGGGCGAACATGTGGCGCGCGGCACCACCCGCCGGCGAGGGCCACCGTTCCAGTCGCCCGGCGACCGTCTCGAGCTCTCCGGGCGCGGCTCGACGCCAGCGCAGACGCCTGCGCAGGCGCGCCGTCATCCGGCGAGCGGCAGGTTGGGATCGACCGCGAGGTCGAGGTCCGCGGTCACCCCCGCCGCCATCAGGTTCGCGCCCGAGGCGGCCACCATCGCGCCGTTGTCGGTGCACAGCGGGATCGACGGCACGATCAGGCGTTGGCCGTTGGTCTCGCATTCGGCGGCGAAGCGCTCCCGCAACCGGGTGTTGGCCGCCACCCCGCCGGCCAGCACCACCTGGTCGAGACCCTCGTCGGCGGCGGCCTGCAGGGTCTTGATCAGCTGCACGTCGACGATCGCCTCCTGGAACGACGCGGCCACGTCCGCGAGGTTCGGGTCGATCCCGGCCGCGTCCAGTCGGCGCAGCTCGCGGATCACCGCGGTCTTCAACCCCGACAATGACAGGTCGTAGCCCGGCTCGTGCAACATCGCGCGCGGGAAGGCGAACGCGGTCGGATCCCCGTCCCTGGCCAACCGGTCGATCTCGGGCCCACCGGGGTAGGGCAGGCCGATGAACCGCGCGATCTTGTCGAACGCCTCCCCGGCGGCATCGTCGATCGTGCCGCCGAGGTGCCGGAACACCCCGTCCTCGCCCATCGCCACGATCGAGGTGTGCCCGCCCGATACCACCAGCGCCACCAGCGGCGGCTGAAGTTCACCGAACTCCAGCTGCGCCACCTCGACGTGGGCACGCAGGTGGTTGACCCCCAGCAGCGGCAGGTCGTGGGCGAGCGCGAGCCCCTTCGCCCCCGACACCCCGACCAGCAGCGCGCCGACCAGTCCCGGCCCGGCGGTCACCGCGATGCCGTCCATGTCCGACAGCCGGCAGCCGGCCTGCACCAGGGCGGTGTCGATGGTCGGCAGCAACTGCTCGAGGTGGGCGCGCGCCGCGACCTCGGGGACCACCCCGCCGTAGGGCGCGTGGAGCTCGACCTGCGAGGCGATGACGTTCGCGCGCAGGTGCATGCGGTCCTCGACGATGCCGACGGCGGTCTCGTCACAGGAGGTCTCGATACCGAGCACCAACACGTCAGCTCACCTCCACGCCGGGGCGGCGCCACATGATCACGGCGTCCTCGCCGTCGGGGTAGTACGCCGATCGCACCCCGGCGTCCTCGAAACCCGCGCGACGGTACAGGCGCCGGGCAGCGACGTTGCCCGCGCGGACCTCCAGGGTCGCCGCCGTCAGCCCCGCCCGAGCCACCTCGGCGAGCATCCCGGCCACCAACCGCGCGCCGATCCCCCGGCCCTGGACGGCCGGATCGACAGCGATCGTCATCACGTGCGCCTCGTCGGGGTAGAGCGCCACACCGGCGAACCCGACGACGTCGGCCTCGCGGCCGGGCTCGCCACCGGCCGCGCCCCCACCGGCCGCTGCCTCGCCGTCCG
>PWLR01000217.1 GCA_003558435.1 Nitriliruptoraceae bacterium
GCAGGCGGCCAGCACCAGCACACAGGCCAGGAGCGTCCCCGTCCAGGTGCTCGTCCGGGTCCGCGCCCTGATTCCCACTGCGTCGCCTCTCGGTCCCGAGCCCGCCCGAGCCCGCCCGAGATGGTCCGGAAGCGGATCGGCGGCGGATCGGCGGGGGTTCAGCCCCCGTAGCGTAGGGAGAGGGTGGTGGCCACGAGCGCCGGCCGGTCCTGATCCTCGATCTCGACGGTCACCTCGACCCGGCAGAGCAGCCCGCCGCCCCTCGGCTCCGTGTCGGTCAGGTGCGCTCTGGCCCGGACACGCGACCCGCTGGTCACCGGGGCGGTCAGGCGCAACCGATCGAGGCCGTAGTTGACCCCCATGACGGCATCCGGGACCTCCAACAGCCCGCCGACGAGTACCGGCAGCAACGACAGGGTGAGGTAGCCGTGGGCGATGGTGGTGCCGAAGGGCCCCTCAGCCGCCCGCTGCGCATCCACGTGGATCCACTGATGATCGAGCGTGGCGTCCGCGAACCCGTCGATCATCGCCTGGGTGACCTCCAACCAGTCGGAGACCCCGAGGTCGACATCGCGGCCCTCCGCCAGTTCGGCCATGGTCATGGTGACGGCCACGTGGGACCTCCTCGGAAGGGTGCGGATCGCCGGACGGCGCTCGGTGGGCCGGGAGTCAAGCAGGCATCAGCGCGAGCCCGCGACGCGCACGCCGGCCTGCCAGACCTGCGCGATGTTGTCCGGGTCGACGAGCACCTCGAGGTCGGTGGTCGGATCACCGTCGACGAGCAGCAGGTCGGCGTCGTAGCCCGCGACCAGTTGGCCCGACCGGGGCGCCTGCGCGCCGAGGGTGTCGGGCCCGTTGGCCGTCGCGGCCTCGATCACCTCCAGCGGGTCGAGCCCGACCGCGGCCATGAGCGTCAGCTCGCGGGCGTTGTTGCCCCACGCGGCCGGCAGGTCCGGACGCGACAGCGCCACGTCGGTCCCGAGGGCGATGCGCACGCCGGCCTCGTGCGCCCGGCTGATGGCGTCGGCGTGGAGCTCGTCGGTCGCACGCAGCTTGGCGAACATGGCGGGGCTCAAGCCCGAGGCCAGCCCCACCTGCATCAGCTCGGTCACGATCAGGCGGGTCGGCACGAGCAGCACGTCGCGCTCGACCATCGCGGCGCACACCTCGTCGTCGAGGTAGGTGCCGTGTTCGATGGTGCGCACGCCCGCCTCGATCGCGGCCATCATCCCCGGCTTGCCGTGGCAATGGGCCATCACGGAGCGTTCCGCCAGACCGGCGACCTCGACGATGGCGGCCAGCTCCGCATCGGTGAATTGCTGGTGGATCGGGTGGTCGACCTCCGACAGCACCCCGCCCGACGCGCAGATCTTGATGATGTCGGCACCTCGGCGCAGCTGCTCGCGCACCGCGGTCATGCATGCCGGGATGCCGTCACAGACCTGCAGCGTGCCGTTCCAGCGGGACAGCTCGTGGACCCAGTCGAGGGGCAGGTCGTGGATGTCGGCATGGCCGGCCGTGGGCGACAGGATGGCCCCGGCGGCGTGGATCCGGGGCCCCGGGATGCTGCCCTCGGCCACCGCGCGCTTCAGGTCGACCCCCATGCCGCCGGCCTCGCGGATGGAGGTGAAGCCGGCGTCGAGGGTCCGTGCGAGATCGGCGGTGGCCCGCGCGGCGCGGGTCGGCACCGGCTCGCGGTAGAGCGCGGACAGATCCGCGCTGAGCACCCCGAACAGGTGGGTGTGGGCGTCCCACATGCCGGGCATGACCGTGGGGGTCGTGACGAGGTCGGCATCCGGTGTGGCCGGTGCGTCGACGGCCGGCCCGGCGTAGGCGATGAGCTGCCCCTCGAGCACCACCACCCCGTCGGTGAGCACCTCACCGCGGCCGGGCACCAGCAGGTCGGCTTCGATACGGACGGTCAAGGTGGGCTCCCGGGTCGGCCCCGGAACCCTACTGCGAGCGCCCCGCCCGGGGCCTCGACGCGTCTACCGTGGCCATCGGGAACACGAGTCCACACCTCAGCCCCACCCCGAGGGACCGCGATGGCGAGCGTGCGCTCCAGCTGGAACGAGCGCCACACCGAACGTCGGACCGCGACGCGCCCCGCAGCGTTCCTCGCCGACCGCGAGTACCTGTTGCCGGCGGGTGGCCGGGCGCTGGACGTCGCCGGAGGGGCGGGACGTCATGCCGTATGGTTGGCCCGGCGGGGCTTCGAGGTGACCCTCGTCGACATCGCCGACGTCGCGCTCGCCCGGGCCGAGGCGGCCGCCGCCGAGGCCCCGGTCCCGCTCACCACCGTCCAGGCGGACCTGTCCTGCGATCCGTTGCCCGCCGGCGACTTCGCGGTGATCGTGGTGCACGACTACCTCGACCGGGACGTGTGGTCGGCGCTGCCGGCGTCGCTGGGTCCCGGTGGGGTCCTGTTCGCCTGCCAGCCGACGGTGCGCAACCTCGAACGTCATCCCCGGCCGTCGGCGCGGTGGCTGCTCGACGAGGGCGAGATCGGCACGCTCGCTCAGGTGGTGGTCGACGCCGACCCGGCCCTCCAGGTGGTGGAGGTCACCGAGGGGTGGACCGAGGAGGGACGTCACGAAGCGCGGCTGGTGTTGCGCCGGCGACGGTGACGGCAGATCACACGAAACGTCGCGCTCACCCCTTTCCGCGATGTAGCGGACGGTGCTACGGGACGCGGGATCGACCTCTCTGCGTCGCCCGTGAGCGCCTCGCGCCTGTACTGGACGTGATCGCCCCGCAGCCGGTGGTAGATGGTCAGGCGGCCATAGAGTCCGAACCTCGAGCGGTCACCCGGACGGCTCAGATCGAGGATCGCGTGGAGCAACTCACCCGACGGCGACCGATGGGCGTACTTGCCCTCTTGCTAGCTCTCCTGCTCGCCCTCGCCGCGGTCGCGCCCGTCGCTGCCGCGCCGCGCGGCAACGCCCCCGCCGAGCGTGTCGGCCCACCCGCCGAGCGTGTCGGCCCACCCGCCGACCGTGGCACACCGCCGACCAACCCGGGCAACGGCCGAGGCAACGCCCCGACCAACCCGGGCACGCCGGCCGACGCGTTGTTCGAGTTGACGGTCCTCCACCACAACGATGGTGAGTCCGCTCTCGTCCCGACGGACACCAACCCGGGTGCGGCACGCTTCGTCGCCGACCTCCAGGCCTTGCAGGACGTGCGAAGCACTCGGACGCAGCCGCGGGCAGCCATCACCATCTCCTCGGGTGACAACTACCTCGCCGGCCCCCGTCTCCAGGCCTCGTTCGAGAACCCGGACGCGTTCTACGACGCGCTCGTCTACACCACCGCCGGCTTCGATGCGATGACGATCGGCAACCACGAGTTCGACTTCGGTCCAGGGGTCCTCGCCGACTTCATCGAGGCGTCCGAGGACCTGCCGTTCATCTCCGCCAACCTCGATTTCTCCAGCGAGCCACGCCTCGCCGCCCTCGAATCGGAAGGCCGCATCGCCGCGAGCACCGTGGTCACCAAGGCCGGCCGCGACATCGGTGTCGTCGGTGCGACGACCACGCAGCTCGGCTCGATCTCCAGCCCCGGCAACGTCGTCGTCAGCGAGGTGCTGCCCGCCGTCCAGTCAGAGGTGGACGCCCTGACGGCCGATGGCGTCGACATCATCCTGCTCTCCAGCCACCTGCAGGACCTCGACGAGGAGCTCGAGCTCATCCCGAACCTTCGCGACGTCGATGCCGTGATCGGTGGCGGTGGCGCGGAGGACCTGCGCGACAACTGGCCGCTGATCGCCCTCGACGCCGATGGCAACGAGGTCCCGGTCGTCACCACCCCCGGTGACTACCAGGACATCGGCAAGCTGGTCCTCAACTTCGATGCCGAGGGCGATCTCGTCTCCGTCGGTGAGGCGTCCGCGCTGCTGGCCGTGCCGCTCGAGGGCCCGGTCAACCCGTTCATCGTCGACAACGTCGAGGCTCCGGTCGCCGCTTACGTCGCGGCGCTGGCCGACAACGTCATCGCCACCACCGAGGTGCCGCTCGACGGGCGCAGCCCCGTCGGCGTGCGCACCCGCGAGACCAACCTCGGCAACCTGATGGCGGACGGCATGCTGACCGCCGCCCGTCTGCGAGCGGCCGACTTCGGCCTCCCGCAGGCCGACATCGCCTTGCAGAACGGCGGTGGGATGCGCCAGAACCGGCTCATCCCCGTCGGTCCGGTCACCGAGCTCGACTCGTTCGACATCGCCGCGTTCTCGAACTTCGTGTCGGTGGCGCAGATCGACGGTGTCGCGCTCAAGTCCGCGCTCGAACGCAGCGTCTCGGCACTGCCGGGCGCAGGCGGCTTCCACGGCCAGTGGGCCGGGATCCGGTTCACCTACGACACCTCACGGCAGGCGCAGACGGTCGACTTCCTCGAAGGGGTCGTGACCCAGGAGGGCAGCCGGATCGTCGATGCGGTCGTGACCCGTGCCGATGGCACCAGGGTCACCCTGGTCGCCGATGGGGTACTGGTCGCCGGTGACGAGATCTTCACCATCGCCAGCATCGACTTCATCCTGCGCGACGGTGGCGACGGGTACTTCTCGCTCGAGGCGCCCTTCACCACCATCGGGCTCAGCTACCAGCGCTCGCTGTTCGAGCAGTTCGTCCGTCTGGGAACCGTGACCGCCACCGAGTACCCGGACGTGTCCGGTACCACCGAGGGCAGCACCCCGTTCTTCACCCGTTTCGGCCCGATCGGTGAGTTCTCGATCGACTGACGCGCTGCTCGCGCGGGTGTGGCCGTGCCGGATCCGGCACGGCCACACCCACGCCCGTCCGCCCGTCCGCCCGTCTGCCCGTCTGCCCGTCTCGTCAGCCTCGCGGCAGGCGCGCGTCCTTGGCCCGGGCCTCGTCACCGAGTTCGTCGCGGTAGGCGCGGAGCTGCGCGCGCAACTCGTCGTCGCCGGTGGCGAGGATGCGCGCCGCGAGCAGTCCGGCGTTGGCCGCGCCACCGATCGCGACCGTGGCCACCGGGACGCCGCGGGGCATCTGCACGATCGAGAGCAGCGAGTCCATCCCGTCGAGCGTCGACAGTGGCACGGGGACCCCGATCACGGGCAACTCGGTGACCGAGGCCAGCATCCCGGGCAGATGCGCCGCTCCCCCGGCACCGGCGATCAGCACCTTCAGGCCGCGATCGGCGGCCGCGTGCCCGAACGCCAACATGTCGTCGGGGGTCCGATGGGCGGAGAGCACCCGGACCTCGTGGTCGATACCGAACCGTTCGAGCATCTCCACGGCGGGCGCCATGGTCGGGTAGTCCGAATCCGAGCCCATCAGCACGGCCACGGTCATGATCAGGCTCCTCGCATCAGGATCGCGGCGGCCCGTCCCGCGCGGGCACGCGCCCGTTGCAGGTCGGGGCCGACGGCGGTGACGTGCCCGAGCTTGCGCCCGGGGCGGTGGGTCTTGCCGTACAGGTGGATCGTGACGTCGTCGATCTCCAAGGCGGCCGCGAGCTGCTCACGAGGATCCCGTTCCTCGCCGACGACGTTGACCATCGCCGTGGGCGCCCGGACGGCGGGGCTGCCGAGCGGCAGGTCGGCGACGGCGCGCAGGTGGTTCTCGAACTGCGAGGTGACCGCACCCTCGATCGTCGGGTGCCCGCCGTTGTGTGGCCGTGCCGCGAGTTCGTTGAGCAGCACACGCCCGTCGACGACGAACAGCTCGACCGACAGCACCCCGACCGATCCGACGGTCGTCGCGACGAGCATCGCGACCTCTCGCGCCTCGGCCGCCAGCGCGTCGTCGATGGGGGCGGGCAGCAGCACCTCCCGACACATGCCGTCGGCCTGGACCGTCTCGGCCGGGTCGTAGACGACCAACTCGCCACCCGGGCGACGTGCGACCAACACCGCCAGTTCGCGTTCGATCGGCAGCGCCGGTTCGACCAGCACCGGGCCGGCGACCTCGGCCAGCACGGCGTCGGTGGCGTCGCGGTCGTCGGCCACGAACACGCCCCGCCCGTCGTAGCCACCGCGCGGCCGCTTGAGCACCAGGGGCCACCCGTGGTCGGCGGCGAACACCTCGATCTCGTCTGCCGTGGTGGCCTCGATCCATGGCGCGGTCGGGACCCCGGCCGCGCCCAGCAACTCGTGCTGCATGACCTTGTCCACCGCCACCGCGAGCGCTTCCGGGGACGGCCGCACCTCGGTCCCGGCCGCCTGCAGCTCGGCCAGGACCTCCAGGTCGACCAGCTCGTGCTCGACGGTGATCACGTCACACCGCTCCGCCAGGCGCCGGAGCCCGTCGCCGTCAGGGACCCCGGGCACCACGTCGCGACAGAACGCGACCGCGGCGTCCGAGGGATCGGCCAGCAGCGTCACGGCGAGGTCGAGACGGGCGGCGGCCGGCAGCAGCATCCGGGCCAGCTGTCCGCCGCCCACGATGCCCACGGTCGGTGTCACGGTGGCTCCGAGCAAGGAGGCGGACGAGGGGATCGGACGGGATGGTAGGGGGCGGGCCCGACCGCCCGCTCAGGCCGCCGCGCGGCGCAACCGGTCCATGACGGCCCGGCCGACCCCGACCTCGGGCACGGATTCGACGACCAGCACCTCGACGTCCGCCAGTTCCGCATCGCGCAGGGCCGCGTAGAGCTGCTGGGCCAACCCCGAGACATCGAGGTAGCGCGCCACCTCGATGACGCCATCGGGTGCGGCGGCGGTCGCGACCAGGCCGACGCGCCGGCCCTCGGCGCTCAACGCCGCCGCCCGCGCCGGTCCGGCCCCGCCTGCGACCAGCTCGACCTCGCACCGGGGGGTGTAGTGGCGGTACCGGGTGCCGGGCGATGCACCGAGGTGTGGGGACGCCTGTGGGGACGCGTCGGCGGACGCGGTCACGACCCCGAGGTCCTCGTGGGCGATCGAGCCTTCGCGGAGCACGACCGGCACCGTGCCCCGCGCGTCGACGACGGTGGACTCGACCCCGACCGGACAGGCCCCGCCGTCGAGCACCACCGCGAGGTCGCTGCCCAGATCCGCCACCACGTGGGCGGCGGTGGTCGGTGACGGGCGACCCGAACGGTTCGCCGACGGAGCGGCCAACGGTCCGCCGAACGCGTCGAGCAGCGCGGCCGCCACGGGATGGTCCGGCACCCGCACCGCGACGGTGGCGAGCCCACCGGTCGTGATCGACGGGACCGCGGGGCCCGCCTCCAGCACGAGGGTCAACGGTCCCGGCCAGAAGTGGTGCGCGAGCCGGGCGGCCAGCGGCGTGACCTCGGCGACGACCCGTCCGAGCTCGTCGGTGGAGGCCAGGTGCACGATCAGCGGGTTGTCGGCGGGTCGCCCCTTGATCGCGAAGATGCGTGCGATCGCATCGGGATCGAGGGCGTTGGCGGCCAGCCCGTAGACCGTCTCGGTCGGCATGCCCACCACGCCGCCGGTTCGCAGGATCCGCGCCGCGATCTGCAGCCCGGCGGTGTCGGGACGCAACACCTCGACCACGATGACCCTCCTGCGCGACGGCGATGTCCTCGACGGCGACCGGGGACGACGCGACGACAGGGACGACTGACCCTCCAAGCCTACGACGCGGACCGGCGCCCCTCGACCCGGACGGCGCCGCTCCGCCGATCTGCGGGCCGGGCCGGGCCGGCGAGGTCGCAGGTTGCGAGCCCGACCTGGCAAGCTTGGCCGGAGCGGCCTCGCCCGGGGTCGCGCGACGAGGTGCCGGTGGACGCGATCATGCCCGAGGACGCGACCATGCCCGAGGACCATGCGACGGTCACCGCCGAGCTCGGATCCGCGGAGGCGTGGCGCAACGTCGCGGCGACGTTCCTGTCGACCTTCGTGGTGTTCGGCGTCGCCTACAGCTTCGGAACCTTCTTCGAGCCGATGGCCGAGGACTTCGCGGCGGGCAGCGGCGCCATCTCGCTGGTGTTCGCGATCACGTCGTTCGCCTACTTCATGCTCGGCCCGATCACCGGCCCCCTGGTCGATCGGTTCGGCCCCCGCCCGGTGCTGCTGTCCGGTGCGGTGGCGCTGGGGGTCGGGCTCACCCTGACCTCGATGGTCGAACAGTTGTGGCTCGGGTACGTCACCTACGGGCTCGGGGTCGGCATCGCGGTCGCCTGCGGGTACGTACCGATGGTGGCGGTGGTCGGCGCGTGGTTCGATCGTGGTCGCGGCACGGCGCTGGGCGTCGCGGTGGCCGGCATCGGCGTGGGCACCCTGGTGGTGGCTCCCCTGGCGGCCGGACTGATCGTGCGGTCCGGCTGGCGGACCACCTACCTGTGGTTCGCGGTCGTCGGCACGGTGCTGCTGGTCGTGGCCGCGATGCTGTCGTCGAAGCCTCCCGTCCGGGTCGGCCATGTGCCCCGATCGCTGCGGACCACGACCCGATCCCCCGCCTTCGCGGCGTTGTACGGCTCGATGCTGTTGATGTCGATCGCGCTGTTCGTGCCGTTCGTGTTCCTCCCGCCCTACGCGGTGGCCAACGGCGCGAGCCGGGTCGCCGCCGGAACCCTGGTCGGGCTGATCGGCATCGCCAGCGTCGTCGGTCGGTTGGGGTTGGGGGTGGTGGCCGACCGCTTCGGACGGATCCGGGTCTACCGGCTGTGTTTCGTGGCGATGGCCGCGAGCCTGAGCCTCTGGCTGGTCGCGACCGACTATCCCTGGCTGGTGGTCTTCGCGGTGCTGTTCGGCATCGGCTACGGCGGGTTCATCGCGCTCAACCCCGCCGTGGTCGCCGAGGCCTTCGGTGTGGTGGGTCTGGGCGCGATCGTCGGCGTGCTCTACACCTCGGCGGGGATCGGCAGCCTGATCGGTCCCCCGCTGGCGGGACTGCTCATCGATGCGACCGGGACCTACACCTGGGCCATCCTCGGGGCCATGGTCTGCGCCGCGGCGGCCGCCGCCGTGCTGATCCCGCTGGGGAACCTGCGCACGGCGGCGTGACCGCCGACCGCCATGGCCGAGCGATGTGGTGGCCGACACGCCGATAGGGGTCAGCCGATGCCGAGGATGGCCTGGGCGATGAGGAAGTAGATGATCAGCCCCGTGGCGTCGACCAGGGTGGTGATCAGCGGTGCGGACACCACCGCCGGGTCGATGCCGATGCGCTTGGCCACCAGCGGCAGCAACCCGCCGGAGAACGACGCCCAGGTGCAGATCACGAACAGGGTGGAACCGATCACCAGCGCGAACTCGATGCCGAAGAACGCCCACACGATCGGGATCGCCACCACCCCCAGCATCAGCCCGAGCAGCAACCCGACGGTGACTTCACGCTTGAGTACCCGAGGCAGGTCGGAGAAGCGGACCTCGCCGACAGCCATGGCACGGATCACCACGGTCGCGGCCTGTGAGCCGGAGTTGCCGCCGGTGTCGATCAGCAGCGGGATGAACAGCGCGAGCGCCAGGACCTCCTCGAGCGTGTCCTCGAACGCGCCCAGCACGTTGACGGTCGCGACCGCCGCGATGATCAGCACCAGAAGCCAGGTCGCCCGCTTTCTGGCCAGCTGCAGCACGGTCGCTTCCATGTAGGGCACCGTGAGCGGCTCGGCGCCACCGGAACGGATGATGTCCTCGGTCTCTTCCTGTTCGAGGATCTCCATCGCGTCGTCGACGGTGAACACCCCGACGAGCCGGTCCTCGGTGTCGAGCACCGGCAGGGCAACCAGGTCGGCTTCCTGCATCAACCGGGCCCCGACCTCCTGGTCGTCGTCCACCCGCACCGAGTAGGTGTCGGGCCGGATCAGCTGATCGATGCGGGTCCCGGAGGTGGCCGTCACCACGTCGGGCAGGTCGACCACGCCGACCAGTCGGCGCTGGTCGTCGGTGACCGGCAGCACCAGCACCTCGCGGGAGCGCAACCCCGCGCGGCGGACCTTGGTCAACGCGTCCGCCGCGGTCAGCGAGGCCCGCAGCGAGACGTACCGCGGGCTCATGACCCGCCCAACGGACTCCTCCGGGTAGCCGAGCAGGATGTTGGTGTTGGTGCGGGCCGCCTCCGGCAGCCCGGCCAGCAGCCGGTTGGCGACCTTGGCCGGCATCTCGTCGGTCAGCCGGGCGCGGTCGTCGGGGTCGAGGCCGAGGAACAGCTCGTTGACCGACTCGTCGGCCAGCGCATCCAGCAGCTGCTGCTGGTGGATCGGGTCGAGCGCCTCGAACACCGCCAGCGCCCGGTCCTTGGCCAGCAGACGGAACACCACCGCCCGCTCGGAGGGCTCGAGACGGGCGAGCTCGTCCGCGACGTCCAACGCGCCGTGCTCGTCGAGCCACCGGTCGATGGCGTCCAGGTCCTTGCGCGCTACGAGGTCGGTGAGGGTGATGGTGTCCTGGGTCATATCGTGCTCCTTCGAACGCCGGCGCAGAGGTGGCCGGGTCGGGTCGCGCCGCGAGCGGCCGCGAGCCCGGTTCAGGGCACGACGACCGCCACACGGCGCCTGGCTGGATGGGTAGGGCTGGGGTCCAGCGGTCTCACCTCCTCGGATGTCGCCGGACGACGAGCACGTCACCGTTCGCGCCCCGACATGCGTCGAGGCCCCGAACGACGGGGCCTCGTGAGCGTTGACGGCACACGGCGGTGCCGACACGCGGCCCAGTCGTCGAGCTTCGGCACTGCGGGAGCCAGCGAACGAGGTCGCGGACCGCGCTAGGAGAAGCCTTCGTTCGGCAACCCCTGTTGACCCGTTGGCGTCTCTGGACGTTTCCGGGTGGCGGACACATCACTCCCGCAGGAGCCTCACCGAACGGGTCCTGCGGTACGGGGCGCATGGTGCCGAGCGACCCGACCGGCGTCAACCGGGCACCTCTGGGCGTGCCGCGGGCCGAGGCCGCGCGTGGGCCAGGCGATCGCCGGGTTCGAGGTCCACGGCCGACCGGGAACCGGACCCCGGGTCCGTACGGAGGGTCGGCGTACGGTCGTCACCTCGCGAACGGAGGTCGCAGATGTACCGCAGGCTGCCGGAGAGTTCGGGCGACACCCTGGCCTACGCCCTCGAGGTGGAGCTGACCGAGGGCGACGTGGAGAAGCTCCAGGCCGAGCTGTCCACGGCCATCGATCAACACGGCCGGCTACGGATCCTGGTGAAGGCCGACGGGCTGGACGACATCGAGCCGTCCGCGGTCTGGCAGGACCTGAAGATGACGCCCGACTACGTGCGCGCCATCGAGCGGTTCGCCATCGTCGGCGACCAGCGGTGGCACCAGTGGCTCGCGAAGGCGACCGACACCTTCGCCGAGGCCCGGTACTTCACCCCCGACGAGTTCGCCCGGGCCTGGGAATGGGTCGAGGATCCCGAGACGTCGCCGGCCGGCGGCTCCTGAGGTCCACCGCTCACCGTTCGCCGACGGCGACCAGCGTCTGTTCGGCGATCTCACGTTCCTCGTCGGTGGCCACGACCAGCACGGCGACGCGGCTGTCGGCAGCCTGGACCGCGGCCACGCCACCGTCCACCGCCGAGGCACGCACACCGTCGTTGCGCGCGTCGTCGACGCGGATGCCCAACAACTCGAGGTCCTGACACACCCGGCGGCGCACACCGTCGGCGTTCTCGCCGACGCCGGCGGTGAACACCACCGCATCCAGCCGTCCGAGGACCGCCGCGTAGGCACCGAGGTACTTGCGGATCCGGTGGACGTAGACGTCCAGGGCGAGCTGCGCGTCCTGGTCGCCACCGGCGGCCCGGGACTCGATGGTGCGCAGGTCGTTGTCGCCGCACAGCCCGATCAGCCCGCTGCGGCGGTTGAGCAACGTCTCGACCTCGTCGGGCGACATCCCCGCCTGGCGGATGAGGTGGAAGATCACCGCCGGATCGAGATCTCCCGACCGTGTCCCCATCACCAGACCCTCCAGCGGGGACAGCCCCATGGAGGTCTCCACGCTACGACCGCCGTCGATGGCGGTGACCGAGGCGCCGTTGCCGAGGTGGAGCGTGATCAGGGCCAGCTCCTCGAGCGGCCGGTCGAGATGTTCGGCCGCGCGCTTGGCGACGAAAGCGTGCGAGGTGCCGTGGAAGCCGTAGCGCCGGACCCCGTGGTCGCGGTGCACGTCGTCGCCGATGGCGTAGCGGTAGGCCGGTGCCGGCAGGCCGGCGTGGAACGCGGTGTCGAACACGGCCACCTGTGGCAGCTCCGGCCGCAGCTCGGTCGCCACCTCGATGCCGGTGAGGTTCGCCGGGTTGTGCAACGGCGCCAGCGGCACCTGGGCCCGGATCCGCTCGAGGACCTGCTCGTCGATCACGGTGGGTGCCGTGAACTCCGCACCCCCGTGCACGACCCGGTGGCCGATCGCGCCCAGTTCGTCACCGAGTCCCGCCTGCTCCAGGGCCCGCACGATGGTCGCGAACCCGGACGCGTGGTCGGGCACCACCGCGTCCTCGACGGTCGGCTCGTCGGCGCCGGTGATGCGGTGCACGGCGTGACCGGCCTCCTCGCCGATGCGCTCGACCAGCCCCGTGGCGAGTACCTGCAGGTCACTGCCGAACAGCTGGTACTTGATCGAGGAACTGCCCGAGTTGAGCACGAGTACCTGCATCAGGACGAGCCTTCCTGGGCCGCGAGGGTCTGGGCTTGCACGGCGGTGATCGTCACGGTGTTCACCACGTCGTCGACGGTGCAGCCACGGGACAGGTCGTTGACCGGCTTGTTGAGGCCCTGCAGCACCGGACCGATGGCGGTCGCGCCCGAGGAACGCTGCACGGCCTTGTAGGTGTTGTTCCCGGTGTTGAGGTCCGGGAAGATGAACACCGTGGCGCGACCCGCGACCGCGGAACCGGGCATCTTCGCCTCACCGACGGACGCATCCACCGCCGCGTCGTACTGGATCGGACCGTCCACCTCGATGTCGGGCCGACGTTCGTGGACCAGTTCGGTGGCGCGGCGGACCTCCTCGACGGCGCGGCCCTGGCCGGACGCGCCGGTGGAGTACGACAGCATCGCGATCCGAGGCTCGATGCCGAAGGCTGCGGCCGTCTCCGCCGAGCTGATCGCGATATCGGCGAGACCCTCGGCGTCGGGCTCCGGGTTGACCGCACAGTCGCCGTAGACGAGTACCCGGTCGGCCATCAACATCAGGAACACCGACGACACGATCGACACCCCCGGCGCGGTCCGGATGATCTCGAACGCCGGCCGGATCGTGTGCTGGGTGGTGTGGGCGGCGCCGGAGACCATCCCGTCGGCGATGCCTTCGTGCACCATCATCGTGCCGAAGTAGCTGACGTCGAGCATCGCGTCGAGGGCGAACTCCTTGGAGATGCCCTTGTGCTCGCGCAGCCGGTGGTAGGTCCCGGCGAACGTCTCGCGCAGCTCCGAGGTCGCGGGATCGATGATCGCCGTGTCGCCGATGTCGATACCGAGCGCATCGACACGCGCCCGGACCTCCTCCTCGTCACCGAGCAGGGTCAGATCGACCACCTGACGGCGCATCAGCGTCTCCGTGGCGCGCAGGATGCGTTCGTCCTCCCCCTCCGGGAGCACGATGTGCCGCCGGTCGGCGCGAGCGCGTTGGAGCAGGTCGTACTCGAACATCAGCGGCGTGACCCGGTCGGTCCGGCTGACCTCGATGCGTCGCTCCAGGGCGTCGAGGTCGACGTTGGCCTCGAAGGTCCCGAGCGCCGTGTCGATCTTGCGTTCGCTACCGGCGCGGATCACCCCCGGTACCGCGGACACGGCCTGCGCGGTGGTGTAGGTGTCGTGTGAGACGGCCAGCACCGGCACCGGGATGTCGGCCAGCCCCTCCAACAACCGCTCGACGTTCTCGTGCTGAGGGAAACCACCGGTGAGCATCAGCGCCGCGATGTTGGGGAAGGTCGTGGCCTGACGGCTGACCAGCGCACCGATCATCACCGCTGGGCGGTCTCCCGCGACGATCAGCAGCGCGCCCTCCTCGACGTGCGAGAGCACGTTGGGCAAGCTCATGGCCGCGACCTTGATGGCCGTGACCTCACGGTCGAGGTCCGCGGCCGGTCCCCCGATCTGATCGGCGTCCAACGCGTCGATGACCTCCCGCACGGTGGGCATCCCCAACATCGGGACCTCCGGCAGCACCCACACCGGCTCGTCCGGGGCCTCGTCCCCGATCCGCGATCGGACCTCGTCGACGTCGGCGGGGTCGACCCGGTTCACCACGATCGCCGCGATCGAACAGCCCTCCCCGATCAGCGATTCACGCACGATGCGCAGGCCGTCGACGACCTCCTCGGCGTCGCGGTCGGCGCCGTTGACGAGTGCGACCACCGGAGCGCCGAGGTTGTTGGCGATCCGGGCGTTGAGGTCGAACTCCAGTGCCGCGGCCGCTCCCGAGTAATCGGTGCCGTCGTAGAGCACGAAGTCGAACCGATCCTCGATCCGCTTGCCGCACTCGAGGATGGTCTGGAAGACCTCGTCGGATCGCCCCCTGGCCATCAGCTCGGCGACCTCGTCGGAGCCGTAGGCGAACAGCTCCGACGCATCCGCGTCGATCCCGTAGCGACGGCGGATCAGTTCGATGCGCGGGTCGAGTTCGCGGCTCGAGGCCACGATCGGGCGCACGTAGCCGACCGACCCAAGGCGCCGTGTCAACAGCTCCATGAGTCCGAGCGTGATGAGCGATCGGCCGGCTCGTGGCTCCAACGAGGCCAGGAAGAGACGATCTGCCACGGGTTCCTCTCGGGTGGGGTCACTGCCCAGTCAAGCACCGGCAGCCCGCCGATGTGGGCTACGGGCCATCGGCACCGGCCCGGGCGGCACGGCGTCCGTCGGGGTCCGGGGCCACCAGCGGATGCTGCTCGAACGCGGCCCGCACCGCGGCCGGGATCGCCACCGAGCGTGCCTCACCCGGGGGTACCGCCACGTAGGTCAACTGCGCGACGACCACGATGCGACCCCCGACCCGGCACACGACGCACAGATCGAACGACGACGCCCCGAGCCGCGCGATGCCGACCTCCAATCCGATGCGGTCATCGAAGCTGGCCGCTCCCCGCCAGTCGAGCTCCGCATGGACGACCATGGCGTCGAACCCGTGGCGGTCGATGGCGTCGACACCGAAGCCGAGATGGTCGAGGAAGCGGGTGAACGCGTCGTCGACGTAGGCCAACCAGTGCGCGTTGAACACCACCCGCTGGAGATCGACCTCGCCGTAGCGGACCCGGATCTCATGCACGAACGACACATCGTCTCCTGTCCCATCGGTCCACACCTGCGCGTTGATGACGCGGATGCTGTGCGCGGAGCGAGCAGCATCTCGCATCACCGTAGGAGCCGTCCACCGACCCCCGTTGTCCGGACAGCAACCCATCCAGCGCAGCGACGACGCTGCTCCACCGTGCGAGGGCCCCATGACCATGCTCGCCACCGTCCCACCCATCTGCCTGGGTCAGCTGGTGACCATCCGCAGCCAGGACGAGGACCTCCCGGGCACCGTGGTCGAGCTGGCACCCCTCGACGGTTCGCGATGGGAGATCTGGGTCGAGGTGCTCGCGAGCTTCGGTATCGGCACTTCACGCCACATCGTGGACGGTTCCGGACACGAGGTCGACCTGCGGCCGCGCAGCCTCGCGCTGGTCTGCATCGGAGCCTGACGGGAGCAGGCCGAGGGCCGGGGGTTCATCGCCGGGGGTTCATCGTCACCCGTAGCTCGTGTTTCGACCCATCGAGGTTGGTCACGTGGAAGGTGACCACCGCAGGCAGCTGGGTGGAGCCCCGGACCCACAGCATCCTGGCTTCGGCTCCCTGACCGAGCCGGTTCAGCACGCCCGGGCTGCCCGGAGCCAGCACGAACGTCGAGGCATCACGCTGGGCACTCGGCACGAACTCGTAGCCGCTCGGCCGGTTGAGGTAGCGCACGAACTCCGCGACGATCCGCTCCGTGGCGTCACCGGGATCAGGATCCACCTCCGGGTCGGGCTCGGGGTCCGTCGGCTCGGGGTCGGGCTCGGGGTCCGTCGGCTCGGGGTCCGGGTCCGGCTCCGGGTCCGGGTCCGGTTCGGGCTCGGGGTCCGGCACCACCGGCCCCGGATCCACCGGCCCAGGGTCCACCGGCTCGGGGTCCGGCACCACCGGCTCGGGGTCCGTCGGCTCGGGCTCGGGGTCCGTCGGCTCCGGGTCCGGCTCGGGCACCACCGGCCCGGGGTCCACCGGTTCGGGGTCCGGCACCACCGGCCCAGGATCCACCGGCTCGGGCACCACCGGCCCCGGATCCACCGGCTCGGGGTCCCGCGGCTCGGGCTCCGGCACCACCGGATCCGAACCTGTGACCGGCGGCTCCACACCTGGTGGGGTTTCCGGCGCAGGCTCGTCGGGCGCGACCCCCGGCGCGGCAACCATCGGCGGCGACGACTCAGGCGACGACTCAGGCGTTGAGGGGCCCGGCCCTGAGGGGCCCGGGGCCAATGGCAGGGAGGGCGGCCCCGTGAGCGACTCGAACGGCGATGCCAGCGGGTCGGGCTGATCCGTCGGCCCCGACGGATCCTGTTCGGCTGACCCCTCACCGGGAGCGTTCTCGACCTCAGGAGCCCCCTCGAAGACCTCGGCCGCATCCTGTTCACCTCCGACCGGCGCGTCGCTGGCCGAGGTGGGGGCCTCCGGCGGGAGGCGATCGTCGCTGCTCTGGGAGGCCATGACGCCGAAGGTCACCGCCCCCGCCACCGCGATGGCGCCCACGATGGCCGCCGTGGTGCCGCCGATGCCCCCGATCACGCCGATCACGCCCGTCACCAACCCCGTGCCCCCGATCGAACCCGCACCGGCCGCGCCGGTGGCCGCACCGCCCACGCCGAGCCCTCCTCCTGCGCCGCCCGCGACCCCGCCGCCACCCGCGGTGCCGCCGGTCGCGCCCACGCCCACGCCGCCGGCTCCCGAACCACCGGCCGCGCCCCCACCGGAACCGCCCGCACCCCCGCCGGACCCCGCAGCCGCAGCCGCACCACCGGCTCCGGAGGCCCCGACGCCTCCGAGTGCCGCCACCCCTTGCCAGACCCCGTCGAACCCCGGGGGCAGCACCTGGCCGGTGAGCGCGCCGACCTCGGCGAGCTCACCCGTCAGCTGTGCCGCCAGCTCGACCAACGCGGGGTCGAGACCGATCGCGACACCATCGATCGACTGGCCCGCGCGCAGCGCGGTGACCAGCTCCTCGACGAGCGTCAGCTCGGCATCCGTCATGCGGTTGTTCGCTCCTGGCAGCCGAGGTTCGGCTGCTGTGGGTACAACGGGGTTGGGCTGGCGATCCCTACGGACGAACGATCACCTGATCCGACGATCATGGCCTCCTCGCGGGCTCGGTGGTGGACACGGACCTGGCGGAGCGGCGTGCCGCGTCCATGGCACGCCGCTTCAGCTGGTGGATGGCTGCTTCGGTGCGGTCGAGTTCGGTCGCGAGCTCCGCAGCCGATGCACCGTCGCCGACCATGCGACGCAGCACGTGCCGGTGCTCCGGCTTGAGCCCGTCGAGCACCCGTCCGGCCTGCTCGCGCACCCCCGCGAGATCCCGCTCCGCGACCAGGGCCGGATCGCGGGTCTCGTCCGGGTCCGGTCGGTCCGGGACCGCGTTACCGCCGTGATGGCGCTCTGCGGCGGTGCGGATGTGGTCGCGGAACGTGTTGCGGGCGATCGTCGCGATCCACCCGCGGAGACTCTTCGGCCCCTGCCACTCGAACTGGTCCAGGCGGTACAGCGCCTTGACGAAGGTGTCCTGGGTGAGATCGGCCGCGAGTTGCCGGTTGCCGCCGGTGTTGCCCAACTGGATCGCGAGCACCGTGGTGTGGAACCGCGCGTAGATCTCGGCGGCGGCATCCCGGTCACCCTCGAGGGCGCGCTCGACCGACGACCGGAGCTCATGGTCTCCGGCCGCAGCTTCCTCCGACGTGGGAGGTCGCGTGGCGTCCACGTTCCCCCGGACCCCCGGTGTGGGGCCACCGGGTCCGCTCACGATACACGGACGACCGCGGAGCGCGCTCGTTAAACCACTCTCGGAGGCTGGAGCCGTGATCCGGTCGGGCGTCGCGGAGCGCGACCGGTCGCCGATCGTTCCGCGCGCCGGCGGCCGTGCGGCAACGCATTAGGCTCCCCGCGACCGTCCACCACCACCTCGTTCACGCGCAGCAGGAGCACCGATGGCCACGATCTACTACGACCAGGACGCCGACCTCTCCCTGATCCAGGGCAAACGCGTGGCCGTGCTCGGCTACGGCAGCCAGGGTCATGCCCACAGCCTCAACCTGCGCGATTCGGGGGTCGACGTCCGGGTCGGCCTGCGCCCGGGTTCCTCCTCGCGTGCTCGCGCCGAGGAACAGGGCCTGGTGGTCAAGGACACCAACGAGGCGGCTGCCGAGGCCGACGTCATCGTCGTGCTGGCCCCCGACACCGCCCAGAAGGCGATGTGGAACGAGGGCCTGTCCGACGCCGTCCAGCCGGGCGACACCCTGGTCTTCGGTCACGGCTTCAACGTCCACTACGGGTTCATCACCCCACCGGAGGGGGTGAACGTCTTCCTCGTCGCCCCCAAGTCGCCCGGGCACATCGCCCGCCGCATGTACGAGCAGGGCCAGGGCGTGCCCGGCCTGGTCGCGGTGCACCAGGACCCGAGTGGTGAGACGCTCGAACTCGGCAAGTCGTACGCCGCCGGACTCGGTCTGACCCGCGCCGGGGTACTGCAGACGACCTTCGCCGAGGAGACCGAGACCGACCTGTTCGGCGAACAGGCCGTGCTGTGCGGTGGCATCAGCCACCTCATCCAGGCCGGGTTCGAGACCCTGGTCGAGGCCGGGTACCAGCCCGAGGCCGCCTACTTCGAGTGCCTGCACGAGGTGAAGCTGATCGTCGACATGATCTACGAGGGCGGTATCTCCTGGATGCGCCACTCGGTGTCCACCACCGCGGAGTACGGCGACTACGTCTCCGGGCCCCGGGTCGTGAACGACTCGTCGAAGGCGGCCATGAAGGAGATCCTCGCCGAGATCCAGGACGGGACGTTCGCCAACCGGTTCATGGAGGAGATCGAATCGGGCGGCGAGTTCTTCGCCGAGAAGCGGGCCGCCGGCAAGGCCCAGCAGGTCGAGGTCGTCGGTCGCGAACTGCGCGCCCTGATGCCCTTCATCGAGACCCCCACCGAGGAACACTGACCCGTGGCACGAACGGCGCCCCCGCGTCTTGCGGGGGCGTCGTGGTATCCGGGTCAGGTCACGCCGGGGACCCCCGGCTCGAGTCCGGCGAACGCCCATCCGTCGACGATCGCCGGATCCGTCGACCACCACGGGCCACCCAGTGCCGCCACCAGACGCTCGACGGTGGCGGCAGGCGGCAGGCGGCGACCGACCATCGAGCCCCGTCCCGGCCCGCCGACGGCGACCCGGTCGAGGTAGCCGGCCAGCGACATCCGTTCGGGCCCGTCGGCGGCCACCACCAGATGCCCGTCCGTGCTCCGCGAACGGGCGCGGTCGAACGCCACCACGAGTTCCGCGACGTCGGCCGCCCGGACCGGGGCCACCTCGGTGTCCGACAGCTCCGGGCCGAGTCCCGACGTCGCCAGCGCATCGCGCACGAAGGGGGTGTCGACCAGACCCAACCGCAGGGTGATCGTCGGACACGGGACCGCGGCCAGGACCGCCTCGACCCGGCCCTTCGCGGCGCGAAGTGGTTCCTCCGCCTCCGGATCGGCGCCGGGTAACGACAGCATCACGATCCGCTGGACCTGCGCCCCGGTGGCGGCGCGGGCCAGCACCTCGGCATCGCGCACCAGTTGGTCCGGTTCCGGACTGGCGATGCCGCCACCGACGTGCACGACCGTGTGGACCTGCGCGAGAGCGGCTTCCAGTCGCCCCTCGTCGTCACGGGTCCCGGTCGCGACGAACGCGCCGGCAGCCCGCAGCGAGGCGACCTCGCCGGAGGTGAACACGCGGACCTCACCCCCCTCCTCCAGGAGGCGGGCAGCGAGTCGGCGTGCCAGCGGCTGGTGCGCGGCGGTGACGAGAACGGGCATCGCCGAGAGGATAGGGCGCCGCCGAGCGACCCACCGCCTGACCCCGCCGGCGGGGTCAGGCGGGACCGGAGGACCGCCCGGTACGGTGTCGGAACGACGGGACCGGACGGGAGTGGCCGCTTGATCGCCAGCGAACTGGCCAGAGCACTCCATGACGCGGGTCTGCCGTGGGAGCCCGAGGAGGGCGACCGTTTCGTCCTGCCGGATCGCGACATGGACGGACAGGTGTTCACGATCTCCGAGATGGTCGTCGAGGTACGCCGTTCGGCCGTGGGGCGGATGATCGCCTTCAACGGCACCACGGAGTGGGCGCTCGACTCGATCGAGCAGGCCGAGGCCGTGTGGATCCCCCGCGAGTCCCAGCTGCGGGTCGCGTTGGGTGACCGGTTGCTGTCGTTGGCTCGCACCGACGCCGGCTGGCGGTGCACCGTGCGTCTGGGCGAGGCCCTCCACGAGACCGATGCCGACGAGGCCGACGAGGCCTACGCCCGGGCGCTGCTGCACGTCCTGCGCGCGACGTCGCGGGACTGAGCAGGTGCCCGATCCGTCGCGTCTCTGGTTGTTCGTCGTGGCCTCGATCGCCCTGACCGCCACCCCTGGCCCGAACGTGCTCTACATCATCACCCGCGGCATCGGTCAGGGACGGCGTGCCGCGGTGACCTCGGCGTCGGGCGTCGAGAGCGCCCTGCTGATCCACGTGGCCGCATCGGCGCTGGGGATCTCCGCGATCGTCGCGTCCTCCGCCGTCGCCTTCACGGCCATCCGGTGGATCGGGGCGCTGTACCTCATCGGACTGGGCCTCCACGCGTGGCGATCCGACGGGTTGTCGGTGTCGCGCCCGGTCGTGCCCGCACGGGGACGCCACCTGTTCCGTCAGGGGTTCGTCGTCAGCCTCCTGAACGTCAAGGTCGCCCTGTTCTTCCTCGCGTTCCTGCCCCAGTTCGTCGACCCGTCCGGCCCGGTCCGCCCGCAACTGCTGCTGCTCGGCGGCGTCTTCGTGCTGGCGGCGGCACTCACCGATCTCACCTACGCGCTGGCGTCGGGCTCGCTCGGGCGGTGGTTGCGCGACCGTCCGGCCTTCGGTCGGTTCCAGGGCCGGCTCAGCGGCACCGTCTACATCGGTCTCGGCCTCTCGGCGGCCGTCACCGGTGGCGACAGCTCCTGAGCTGTCCCGCACGAGCGCCCCGGGGGGGGACCGCGCACCCGTGCGGCTACGCTCCGCCCGACTCGAGGTGGTGACGTGCAGCACTCGGAACGCCCGGACGCGGAACTGTTGGAACGGGCCCGTGCGGGCTCGGCGCCGGCGTTCGCCGTGCTGTTGCATCGCCATGGACCTGCCGTGCGGGCGGTGGTGGCCGATGACCCCGACGCGACCGGAGCGGTGATCGCCACCTTCGTCCGGGCGATGCGTCAGCTCCCTGGATCCGCGGACGGCGACCCCCGGCGACAGCTGATCGAACTCGCGCGTACCGAGGTCGATCATCCCCGCGCACCGGAGCCGACGGTCGCGCTGGACCCCGACGAGCTCGATGGGATCTGGGCCGAACTCGACCTGCGCTGGCCCAACGGCAGGGTGCCACGACACCTGCCGCGATGGGTCGGTTGGAGCGCGTCGATCCTCGCCCTGGCGGCGCTGGCGGTGACGGTGCCCTACGCCGTGCTCGCCCTCGGCGCCGGTGGCGACGATGGCCCCGACGAGCTCGAGAGCCTCGTGGCGCGACCGTTCACCGAGCAGGCCGACGAGCCGCCGGCCATCGAGGAGTTGGAGGAGAACCGCGAACCCCCGCCGTTCGAGTTCCCCGACCTGCGATCCGAACCCGAACCGGACACCGACGGATGAGTGACCCCATCGACCATCACCGAGCCCCCGACGAACCCGATCGCCACGACGGCCTCGACCCCGGCCAGCTGGGGCTCGGGGACATGGACGCGGCGTCGTTCCGCCGCCACGGCCACGCCGTCATCGAGTGGATCGCGGGTTACCTGGAGGACATCGACCAGCGTCCCGTCCTGGCCCAGGTCGAGCCCGGCGAGATCCGGGCCTCGCTGCCCGCGTCACCACCCCGTGGGCCCGAGCCGTTCGCCGACGCCCTGGAGGATCTCGACGAGCTGTTGATGCCGGGGATCACCCACTGGAACCATCCCGCGTTCCACGGCTACTTCGCGATCACCGGCTCCGGCCCCGGCATCCTCGGCGAGACGATCGCGGCGGCGCTGAACGTCAACGGCATGCTCTGGCGCACCTCGCCGTCGGCCACGGAGCTGGAGGAACTGGTCCTCGACTGGCTCCGCCAGCTGCTCGGGATGGACGACGGCTGGCACGGGATCATCAGCGACACCGCCTCGATGTCGACCATGCTGGCGCTGGCGGCGGCCCGGGAGCGCACCGACCTCGACGTCCGACAGCGGGGCCTCGCCGGCCGGCCCGACGTGCCACTGCTGCGCATCTACACCTCGGAGCAGGCCCATTCATCGGTCGAGAAGGCCGCCATCGCGCTGGGACTCGGTCGCGACGCGGTGCGCACGATCGCGTGCGACGACGCCTACCGCATGGAGGCCGACGACCTGGCCGCCGCGATCCGCGAGGACGCGCGCTTCGGCTACCGGCCCATGGCGATCGTGCCGACGATCGGCACCACCTCGACGACCTCCATCGACCCGGTCGCGGCGATCGCCGACGTGCGCGACGAACTCGTCGAGGAACTCGGCCACGACGTGTGGCTCCACGTCGACGGGGCCTACGGCGGCATGATGGCGCTCTGTCCGGAGTTCCGGCACGTGCTCGACGGGGTCGACCGGGCGGAGTCGTTCGTCACCAACCCGCACAAGTGGTTGTTCACCCCGATCGACTGCTCCGCGCTGTTCGTGCGCGATCCCAGCGCGCTGACCGACGCCTTCAGCCTGGTGCCCGAGTACCTCACGACCGACGACGGCGAGGTGACCGACTACATGGATTGGGGGGTTCAGCTCGGTCGGCGGTTCCGGGCCCTGAAGCTGTGGTTCGTCCTGCGCTACTTCGGTGCGGAGGGCCTGGCCGCCAGGATCCGTGAGCACGTGGCGCAGGCCCGCCGGGTCGCCGACTGGGCCGAGGCCCACCCGTCCTTCGAGTTGGTGGCACCCGTGCCGATGTCGACGGTGTGCTTCCGCGCCGTGCCCGACTGGTTGGACGTGCCGTGGGTGAGCGAACCCGAACCCGTCCCGACCGATGGTGACGCCGCGATCGCCGATCTGCTCGAACGGGACACCGAGGGCACCACCCTGCGCGACGCCGCGCTCGTGGCGGGTCGCGAAGCGGCGCTGGCCGACCTGAACCGGCGGCTGCTCGCTGCGGTGAACACCTCCGGACGGGCCCTGCTCTCCCACACGGTGCTCGGCGACCGCTACGTGCTGCGGCTCGCGACCGGAGGGCTGCGGACCACCGACGAACGGTTGCAGGAGACGCTCACGCTGATCGAGCGACAGCTCCAGGATCTGCGGGCGAGCCGCTGACCCACCCCCGGCTCACCGCAGCTCGCATCCAGCTCAACTGGAGCAAGTTGGTAGCAGACGATAGCGGTCGACCCACTGGGGGTGAGAAGGTGGGGCCCGTCGACCGGGCGTCGGTCTCGAGTACCGGCCCCAGGAGGAGAGGTACATGCGAACGACCCTCGCCGATCCCGTCGAGTTCCCCGAGCTGCCGCTCGGAAGGTTGCATGCGCGCACGATCCAACGGGTCACGACCGCCACGGCCATCCACCACCGGTCGGGGCCCTGGGCGCGATGCTCGGAGGAGTTCTCGAGGGTGGTGCAGGTCGGGACCGAGCTGCGGGCAGCCGCGGCACTCGCCGCCCCGGAGCCGGAGAGCGACGCGGTGGTCCCGGTGACGCTGCACCGACGGAGCGAACCCGCCTTCGCCTGACGGGCCGGGCCCGGTGCCGGGTCACCGCGCGAGGGTCGCCGCGACCAGGTCCTGGGCCTCGCTGAGGATCGCCTCGAGGTGGTCGTCGTCACGCAGGCTCTCCGCGTAGATCTTGTAGACGTCCTCCGTGCCCGACGGCCGCGCGGCGAACCACCCGTTGTCGGTCACGACCTTCAACCCACCGATCGCGGCACCGTTGCCGGGTGCCTCGGTCAACACCGACACGATCGGCTCCCCCGCGAGCGTGTCCGCGGTCACGTCGGAGGGCGAGAGCGCCTTGAGCACGGCCTTCTCGTCGGGCGTGGCCGGGGCATCGATCCGCTTGTAGGAGGGCTGCCCGAACCGTTCCGTGAGCCGCTCGAAGCGCACACCCGGGTCCTCGCCGGTCCGCGCCGTCATCTCGGCCGCCAACAGGCATGGGATGATGCCGTCCTTGTCGGTGGTCCACACGCCGCCGTCGTGGCGCAGGAACGACGCACCGGCGCTCTCCTCGCCGCCGAACCCGACACTGCCGTCGAGCAACCCGTCGACGAACCACTTGAAACCGACCGGTACCTCCAGCAGGCGTCGCCCGAGATCCGCGACGACCCGGTCGATCAGGCTCGAGCTCACGAGCGTCTTGCCGACCGCCACGTCCGGGCCCCACGAGCGATCACCGAACAGGTACTGGATCGCGACCGCCAGGTAGCTGTTGGGCGCGAGCAGGCCGGCGCCGCGCGTGACGACGCCGTGCCGATCACCGTCCGGGTCGTTGCCGAACGCGACGTCGAACCGGTCCTTGAGCGCCACCAGCCCGGCCATCGCGTCCGGTGACGAGCAGTCCATCCGGATGCGCCCGTCCCAGTCGCGGGGCATGAAGTCGAAGGTCGGGTCCACGTCGGGGTTGACCACCTCCAGGTCGAGCCCGAACCGTTCGGCGATCGCACCCCAGTAGTGCACGGTCGCACCCCCGAGCGGATCGGCGCCGAGGGCGAGGCCACTGCCGGCGACCGCGTCCATGTCGATCACCTGCGGCAGGTCCTCGAGGTAGTGGGTCAGGTAGTCGAAGCGGTGGACATGGGCACCCGCCCGCTCCCACGGCAGCCGCGTCACCTCGCCCGGATCGCGCAGCAGTTCGTTGGCGAGATCCTCGATCCCGGCCGTGACCCCCGCATCGGCGGGACCGCCGTGGGGCGGGTTGTACTTGAACCCGCCGTCCTCCGGCGGGTTGTGCGACGGGGTGACCACGATGCCATCGGCGGTCCCGCCGACCCCCGAACGGTTGTGGGTCAGGATCGCATGCGAGATCACCGGGGTCGGTGTGAAACCGTCACGGGCATCGATGCGCACATCGACCCCGTGGCCCGACAGGACCTCGATCGCGCTACGGAAGGCGGGCTCGGAGAGCGCGTGGGTGTCGCGGCCGAGGAACAGCGGACCGTCGATGCCGTGCTCGGCGCGGTAGCGGCAGATCGCCTCGGTCGTGGCGTGGATGTGCCGTTCGTTGAACGAGGTCGACTGCGACGAACCACGATGGCCGGAGGTCCCGAAGGCGACGCGCTGCCCGGTGACGTCCGGGTCGGGCACCTCGTCGTAGTACCGACCGATGAGCCGGTCGACGTCGAGGGGCTCATCGCCGCCGGTGTCGGGTGTGGTCGGGTCGCTCACGTGGATGCACTCCTGCTCGAGGTGGCCGTGCGCACGAACCTAGCGATGCCGGCTCGCCTACCGTGGCGGCCCCGAAGTACGCACGCCCCGGACGAACCGCAACCGATCAGGCAGGACGAGTTCCCGTGACCACCGTCGAAACGCTCCGCTCCCAGCTGTTGCACCTCGCCACCAACCTGCGGTGGACGTGGCACCTCCCGACCCGTCACCTGCTCGAGGAGCTGGCGGGGGATCTGTGGGAGGCCACCGGCCGCAACCCCGTGGAGGTGATCCGTTCCCTGCCCGACGAGCGGTTGACCGAGCTCGCCGCCGACGACGGGTTCAGCTCACGCATCACCGCGCTGACCGAGGACCTCGACACGGCCCTGACGGCCCACAACTGGTACGCCGAGCACGGCACGCCGATGTCCGGGCCCGTCGCGTACTTCAGCGCCGAGTTCGCGCTGGCCGACAACCTCAAGACCTACTCCGGGGGCCTCGGGGTACTGGCCGGCGACCACCTGCGGTCCGCCTCCGACCTGGGCCTGCCGATGGTGGCGGTCGGTCTCGCCTACCACCAGGGCTACTTCCGTCAGACCATCGATGCGGACGGCCGTCAGCAGCATCACCTGGCCACCAACCACTTCGAGCACCAGCCCGCCACGGCGGTCACCGGCGACGACGGCCACCGCGTCACCGTCGAGGTGCCCATGGGCGACGGGATCGTGACCGTGCAGGCCTGGCGCATCGATGTCGGTCGGGTGCCGCTCTACCTGTTGGACACCGAGGTGGCGACCAACGAGCCCCACCACCGCGCCATCACCGATCAGCTCTACGGCGGGGACGAGGAGCTGCGTCTGCGCCAGGAGCTGGTGCTCGGCGTCGGCGGGACCCGGCTGCTGGACGCGCTCGGCGTCGAGCCCGCGGTCTTCCACCTCAACGAGGGCCACGCGGCGCTGGCAGGTCTCGCCCGGCTGGGGGTGCACCGGGGCGGCGACGGCTCGTTGGATCACGCCCGGGAGGCGGTCCGTCGCGAGCTCGTGTTCACCACCCACACGCCCGTGCCGGCCGGGCACGACACCTTCGGGTGGGACCTGGCCCGCTACCACCTGGAGCCGTTCACCGACTCCCTCGGGGTCTCGTTCGAGGGCGCGTGGGACCTGGCGACGCGCGACGACGGCGACCGCTGGAACCAGACCGTGCTGGCGCTGCGCCTGGCCGGACGGACCAACGGGGTCGCGAAACTCCACGGCGCGGTGTCGCGCGCGATGTTCGCCGACCTGTGGCACGACCGGCCCGAGCACGAGGTGCCGATTGATCACATCACCAACGGGGTGCACCCGACCTCGTGGGTCGGACCCGACGTCGCCGAACTGCTGGACGCCCACGCACCGGCCTGGCGCAACGACCGCGACCTCGGCGACCTCGAGGCGGTACGCGACCTCGATCCCGCGTCGCTGTGGGCCGCGCACGAACGCGCCCGGGCCCGCCTGATCGAGGAGGCCCGGGCCCGGCTCGACTGGCAGGCACAGCGGGAGGGGATCGCCCCCGACGGGCGCGGACTGGACCCCGATGTGCTCACGATCGGCTTCGCCCGACGGTTCGCCACCTACAAGCGCGGCACCCTGATGGCCACGGATGTCGACCGCCTGGCCCGCATCGTGGCGGATGCCGACCGCCCCGTCCAGATCCTGATCGCCGGCAAGGCGCATCCGGCCGATCAGGGTGGTCAGCAACTCATCGCCGACCTGGTCGGCTTGTCGCGCGACCCGCGCCTGGCGGGCAGGTTGGCGATGATCGAGGGCTACGACCTGAAGCTGGGGGGCCTGCTGACCGCCGGCTGCGACGTGTGGCTCAACACCCCGTTGCGGCCGATGGAGGCGTCGGGCACCTCCGGGATGAAGGCGGCGATGAACGGCTGCCTGAACCTCTCGATCCTCGACGGCTGGTGGGACGAAGCCGTGGCCGACCTCGCGCCGCTCGCCGACACCGGGTTCGGCTGGGTCATCGGCGACGACCGCGTCCTGGACGACCGCGCCGAGCAGGACGGCCGCGATGCGGACTCGTTGTACCGGGTGCTCGCCGACCAGGTCGTGCCGCTGTTCCACGACCGCGGTGCCGACGGCGTGCCGCACGGGTGGGTTTCGATGATGCTGGACTCGATCCGGGTCCTCTCACCCCGGTTCTCCAGTCACCGCATGGTCGTCGACTACGCGCAGCGGTACGCCTCCGGCGCCGGGCACGGGTGACCCGGCCCGGTCGGAGGATGTCGCTACTACGCTCGGGGCTGTCCGCCGCCGACGACGACGGGGGCGATGTGGCTGGGAGGCCTGGGATGGCTCGGCGGAACCCGAAGGTGTTCGGCGTGGTGCTCGCGGGCGGAGCCGGCAAACGGCTCGCCCCGCTGACCCGGGACCGGGCGAAGCCCGCGGTGCCGTTCGGGGGCGACTACCGGCTGGTCGATTTCGCGCTGTCCAACCTCGTGAACTCCGGGTACATGAAGATCGCCGTACTCACCCAGTACAAGAGCCACAGCCTCGATGCGCACCTGGCCAAGACCTGGCGGATGTCGCCGCTGCTCGGCAACTACATCGCGCCGACGCCCGCGCAGATGCGCACCGGCGAGCGGTGGTTCGAGGGATCCGCGGACGCGATCTACCAGAACCTCAACCTGATCCGCGACGAGAAGCCGGACTACATCTGCGTGTTCGGTGCGGACAACCTCTACCGGATGGATGCCTCGCAGATGGTGGACGAGCACATCGCCTCCGGTGCCGGGGTCACCGTGGCGGGGTTGCGCGTGCCCATCGAGGAGGCCTTCGCCTTCGGGGTGATCGAATCCGACGAGAACGGACGCATCCGGGCCTTCCGCGAGAAGCCCAGCGACCCGGTGGGTCTCGCCGACGACCCCTCACAGGTCTTCGCATCGATGGGCAACTACGTGTTCACCGCTTCGGCACTGATCGAAGCGGTGACCCGGGATGCGCAGGACGACGCGAGCAACCACGACATGGGTGGCGACATCATCACCACCATGGTCGAGCGTGGCGAGGCCGCGGTCCACGACTTCTCCAACGCCAACGACGTGCCCGGATCGACCGACCGGGATCGCGGCTACTGGCGGGACGTCGGGACCATCGACGCCTACCACGCGGCCCACATGGACCTCATCTCCGTGCACCCGATCTTCAACCTCTACAACCTCGAGTGGCCGATCTACACCTGGCACGACCCGCTGCCACCGGCGAAGTTCGTGTTCGACGAGAAGGACCGCCGCGGCAGTGCGGTCGACTCGATGATCTCCTCCGGCGTGGTGGTCTCCGGTGGGACCGTCCGCCGCTCCGTGCTGTCCCCGATGGCGAAGGTCCACACGGGCGCCCTGGTCGAGAACTCGGTCATCCTGCACAACGTGGACATCGGCCGGGGTTCGGTGGTCCGCAACGCCATCATCGACAAGAACGTCGAGATCCCCCCCGGCACCCGGATCGGCGTCGATCCGGACGAGGACCGCAGGCGTTTCGCGGTCTCGGAGGGCGGCATCGTCACCATCGGCAAGGACGACGTGGTCGAACCGCCGAGCGATGCCGACGAGGTGTATCGCACCGCGACGACCCAGCCCGCCGACCCGGAGCAGGACCTGTGAGCGCCGGTCGGGACGTGGGTGATCGACCGGCCATCGGGTTGCTCACCAAGGAGTATCCCCCGGAGGTCTACGGCGGAGCGGGGGTGCACGTCGCCGAGCTCGCCCGGGCCCTCGCGGATCTCGTGGATGTACGGGTCCATGCCTTCGGTGCGGAGCGCGACGACCCGCTCGTCGCCGCCAGCTACCGGGAGTGGGACGCGCTCGCCGGGGACGCGCCCCACCTCGCGGCGTTGCGCACGGTGTCGGCCGACCTCGCCATCGCGGCCGGGGTCGAGGGCGTCGACCTCGTCCACAGCCACACCTGGTACGCGAACCTGGCCGGGCACCTCGCGAAGCTGATCTACGACGTGCCCCACGTGGTCAGCACCCACAGCCTGGAACCGCTCCGGCCGTGGAAGCGCGAACAGCTCGGCGGCGGCTACGCGTTGTCGAGCTTCTGCGAACGGACCGCGGTGGAAGGCGCCGACGCGATCATCGCCGTGTCGAAAGGGATGCGTGACGACGTGCTCCGGGCCTACCCGAGCATCGATCCCGACAAGATCGAGGTGATCTACAACGGGGTCGACCCGCAGGCCTACCGCCGGGTCGAGGACACCACGGCGCTGATCGACCACGGCATCGACCCCGACCGGCCCTACGCGGTGTTCGTCGGACGCATCACCCGCCAGAAGGGGGTCGTCCACCTGCTGGACGCCGCCGCGTTGCTGCCGGCCGGTACCCAGCTGGTGCTGTGCGCCGGTGCGCCGGACACCCCCGAGATCGCCGCGGAGTTCCGCACCCGGGTCGCGGAGCTCGAGGACGCACCGGTCGAGGTGATCTGGATCGAGCGGATGCTGCCGCAGCCCGAGATCGCTCAGCTGCTGTCCCACGCGCAGGTGTTCGTGTGCCCCTCGATCTACGAACCGTTCGGCATCGTCAACCTCGAAGCGATGGCCTGCGGGACCCCGGTCGTCGCCAGCGCGGTCGGCGGCATCGTCGAGTACGTCGTTCCGGGCGACAACGGCTGGCTGGTCGAGTTCGAGCCCGGCGACGACGCCCTGGGCAGCCCGGTCGACCCGGCCGGTTTCGCCCGCGAGTTCGCGGACCGCATCACCCAGGTGCTGCAGGACGGCGACGCCGCGGCCGAGATGGGCCGCAACGGCCGCCGACTCGTCGAGGACCACTTCGGCTGGCCCGCGATCGCCGAGCAGACCGCGGCGCTCTACCGCCGCCTGCTGGGCTGACCGGCATGCGCGTCCTGCTGCTGAGCTGGGAGTACCCCCCGAACGTGGTCGGTGGGCTCGGTCGCCACGTCGCGGCCCTGGCCCGCACGCTGACCGCCCAGGGCCACGAGGTCCATGTCGTCACCCGCGACGACCCGGGCAACCCGGCCCCCCCGGACGAATGGGTGGACGGCATCCACGTGGTGCGTGTGACCGAAGCGCCACCGGTGATCCCGTTCGGCGAACTGATCGCCTGGGTCCTGGCGTTCAACAACCGGGCCCAGACGGCCGCATCGAAGCTGCTACGGGAGCACCGGTTCGACGTCGTGCACGCCCACGACTGGCTGGTGACCTACGCCGCGGCCGGCCTGCGCGAGACCTGGGGCGTGCCGGTGGTCGCCACGATCCACGCCACCGAGTACGGACGCCACCAGGGCTGGTTGCCGGGGCCGATGAACAAGCTCATCCACCAGGTCGAGTGGTGGTTGACCTACGAGGCCCGGCGGGTCATCACCTGTTCGCACTACATGCAGGACCAGGTGCAGGAGATCTTCCACCTCCCGCCGGAGAAGATCGACGTGGTACCCAACGGCGTCGACCCACGCGACTTCGAGGTCGATCCCGAAGACGCCCGGGCCACCCGGGCGAGCCTCACCGGCCCGCGCACCCGCATGGTGCTGTTCGCCGGCCGCCTCGAGTACGAGAAGGGCGTGCAGACCCTGCTGCACGCACTCACCCGGGTCCGTGCCCAGGTCGGCCCGACCCGCTTGTTCGTGGCCGGCATCGGCACGTACTCGGAGGAACTCCGGCGCCAGGTCCGTGAGCTGAAACTCCAGCGCCACGTGCGCTTCACCGGGTTCGTCAGGGACCGCGAGCTGCGCCTGCTCTACGGCGCGGCGGACGTCGCGGTGGCACCATCGATCTACGAACCCTTCGGGCTGGTCGCCGTCGAGGCGATGGCCTGCGGCACGCCGGTGGTGGTCGGCGACACCGGTGGGCTGCGCGAGATCGTCTCCGACGGTTCCGGGCTGAGCTTCACCCCGCAGGACGACCAGGCGCTGGCCGACGCGCTCATCCGGGTCCTCACCGAGGATGGCCTGGCCGAGCGGTTGGTCGCCAACGGTCGGGCCCGCACGGAGCGACGCTACGACTGGAAGGCCGTCGGGCGCCGCACCGTCGAGGTCTACGCCCAGGCGATCGCCGAGGAGGCCGAACTGACCGGCGAGGAGCCCCGCCGGCCGCTGCGGGCGCTGCTGCACGAGGCGCCCATCCTGGAGCTCGGGACCGCCGGCTGACCGTTCGTCCGCGCACTCGTCGCGGCCAGGGGCCGAACGGCGACCGGTCGACCGGCAGATGCAGTCCGGTTCCGCATCCGTACGGTGAGGACATGGGTGGAAGGTGTGTCCACACACGGGCCGTCGCCACCGAGGACCAGGAGACCCTGTGGACGTCGTCGTACGAGCCGGGACCCGACGCTCGAGGACCCATGACCGCAACCAGGACCGTGTCGTGCTCGGTTCGACCGTCGTCGGGGACGACCCGCAGGTGGTCGACGGCCGCCTGGACGGTCCTGCGCTGATCGCGGTGCTCGACGGACTCGGGGGCCACCGGGCCGGGGACGTCGCCAGCCAACTCGCGGGGAAGCGGTTCGCCGAGGCGCAGGTCCCCGAGAACGAGGAGGGGCTCGCCGCCCTGTTCGACGACGCCGATCGCCTGCTGCACGACACGGCCCAGGGTGATCCCCGCTACGCGGGCATGGGCACCACGGCGGCGATGCTCGCGTTCGGCGCCAACGGCAACGAGGCGCTCGTCGCCAACGTCGGGGACTCCACGGTCTGGCGGCTGAACGCCGACGGGCTGCACGAGTTGTCGGTCTCGGATCGTGCGTTCGGCAGCACGATCCTGCAGTGCCTGGGAGCCAGCTCCCTCGGGGTCGCGCCCCACATCGGGCGCGTCGAGGTCCAGGAGGGTGACCGCATCCTGCTCGCCAGTGACGGCCTCACCGACGTGATCGCTCCCGAGACCATCGCCGCGGTCCTCCGCGACGGAGCCGAGGCCGTGGAGCGACTGATCGAGACCGTCGAGGCGGCCGGCCCACCCGACGACGTCACGGTCGTGGTGGTGGACGTGCTCGCGACCTGATCACCTGCACTCCACGCGCACACGAGCCACCGACCACGAGGGACCGGCTCAAGCTGCGCGCATCCCCGGCCGACAGTGGGGATCCGGGAGCAAACCCGGAACGGGAGGTCCCCATGGCTCGCACGGATCGCGGTGTTCGTCGCGCGCGACGTCATCTGAGCGCCACCGAGGTCGTCATGGCCTCGGCCGTGGCCCTCGAGGACGAGGGACGACGCCGACAGGTCCTGGTCGTCACCGACCAACGGGTCCTGGTCACCGGGCTGCGCGGGGACGAGTCCGTCGAGTTCCCGCTCGACGGCTCGACCTGCGACTACCAGCGCACGGGCGGGCGCCTGACCCTGCAGCACGACGGCCGGGAACTCACCGTTCGCGAGGTGGACGAACTGGCCGGTCGCACGGTCCGGACGCTGTTGGAGGCACGAGCGACCCGACGCACCGTGCAGGATGCGGTCCGTGTCGCAGTGCCCGAGACGTTCTGAGCCGGGGCCCGGGCGCTCAACCGGGCGCTCGACCGGGCGCTCGACCGGCATCGAACTCGCGGATCGAGGCGCCCAGGTCCTCACGCCCGTACCCGATCCCGGAACTCGCCAGCAGGTCGTCGAGGGTCGCCACCAGTCCCGGCGGCACCGACAACTCGAACCGGGCGGCGTCCGCGGCGTAACGGCCCTCCCCCACGACCACTTCCGTACCGGAGGGTTGCTGCTCGGCCCAGGTCCGGAGTCGGTGCTCCAGCCGGCCGGCGTCCCGGTGGGCGACCCGGACGTCGATGACCTCGACGGGTCGCCTGACCCGCCGCCGGGCCCCGTCGAGGGCGGCGCTGACCGCCCCGCCGTAGGCACGCACGAGCCCACCCGCACCGAGCAGCGTCCCACCGAAGTACCGGCTGACGACCACGACCACGTCGGTGAGTCCCGCCCCCCGGATCACCGCCAGCATCGGCGCGCCCGTGGTTCCGGCTGGCTCACCGTCGTCGCTGGATCGCTCCCACTGCCCGTCGGGGCCGATCACCATCGCGGTGCCGTGGTGGCGGGCGTCGCGGAACTCGCGGCGCACGGAGGTGATCACCTCGTCGGCCGTGACCTCGTCGGGCACCGGGGCGAGCGTCGCGATGAAGCGCGAGCGGGTCACCGCCGTCTCCGCACGCACCGTCGCCGAGATCGTGTCGAGCGGGGCGCCTGCCGTCACCCGTCGGTCGGACGCGCGCGCCGCAGGGCTTCGACCACGCGGGTCACGGTCGGGTGCGCGGGCAGTTCCTCCAGGGGCACGGGCAGTGTCAGCGACCAGTTGTCCGGGCGGTCCCGCCGGTCCGTGCCGGGCACGTTGATCCGATGGGTGGCCCCGATGGCGTCCTCCAGTTGCATCACGACCACGTCACAGCCGGCGCCGGCGATCAGGCGGGCCGCCGCGACACAGGCCTCGGCCGTGTCGGCCTCCGGATCCACGCCGGCGCGTTCGGCCAGGTCGCTGCGCATCCGTTCGATGCGCTTCTCGTCGACCTCCAGACCGAGCTCGCGGTGGACGTCCAGCTCCGCGCGGGTCCACAACCCACCGATCGCCGGGAGGTCGTGGGTGGTGATCGCACCCAGACCACGGGGATCCCAGGTCGCCGGCTCGTCCTGCTCGAACCAGAAGACCCGGTACCGGAGCATGGCGCGCTCGACCAACTCGTCACGGACACCGGGACCGACCGTCCCGAGGTCCTCACCGACGACGTACGCGCCCGCCCGGTGGGACTCGAGCGCCAGGATGTCGAGCAGTGCCTCGGTGTCCTGTTGCACGTAGCTGCCGACCGTGGGGCCGCCCGGCGGGACCCAGAACAGCCGGAACAGCCCGAGCACGTGGTCGATCCGTAACGCCGAGGCGTGCCTGAACGCGGCGCGGATCGTCTCGATGAACGGCACGTAGCCCGCCGCCCGCAGCTTCCACGGCACGAAGGCCGGGACCTGCCAGTCCTGGCCGGAGGGACCGAGCTCGTCCGGGGGCGCCCCGACGGTCACGCCGGTGGCGAACACGTCCTGCCAGACCCAGGCATCGGCGCCATCCGGGTCCACACCGATCGGCAGATCGCGCATCAGGGGACCCGCGGCACCGGCCGCGCGCAGCTGCTCGTCGAGCAGCCACTGGATCCAGGCATGGAAATCCACCCGCCCGGCGTGCCGCTCGGCGAAGGCCGCGACCGCTGCCCCGTCGGGGTCGTGGAACCGCTCCGGCCAGGTCGACCACCCGCCGGCGTGGTGTTCGGCGAGGGTCTCGAAGGTCGCGAACCGTTCGAGCGCGTCGCCCTGGTCGGCCCGGAAGTCGATGAACCCGGGTTCGCGACCCGCCTCGGGCGCCCGCGACCAGATCTGCTCGAGCGCCTCCAGCTTCGCGGCGCTGACCGCCCCGCGGTCGATGCGGTGGTCGTCGCGGCGCGTGCGCGTCGCGAGTTCCGGCAGCTGCCCGGCGATGACCGACGCGCCGGGGACCTCCTCGATGCGCAGGTACAGCGGATCACGGAACCGCCGGGAGGACGGGAAGTAGGGGCTGTCCTGACGCGGGGTCTCCGCCACCACCGCGTCCACCGGGTTGACGAGCAGGACCCCGGCACCCACCGAGGTCGACCACTCCCCCAACGTGCGCAGGTCGGCGAGGTCGCCGACCCCCCAACTGCCCCCCGAGACGCTCGCGTACAGCTGCACCGACCAGCCCCAGATACGCGCCGGATGGGGCTCGCACCGACCGGGGCTGACGATCACGCTGGTGGTCGACCCGTCGGTGCGGTGCAACGCGTGGTACCCGAGCGGCAGGCCGGCCGGCAGCCGGCCGGTCACCTGCCGGCTGCTGCCGTCCTCCAGCACCAGTTCGCCGGTGGGCACCTGGTCCTGCGCGTCCGGTCGGGTCACCACGACCCGGTCCGTGCCCGGAGGGATCCCGACGTCCGGGTCCACATCCATCGCCCGGATGAGCTGCTCCGCGGACTCCGCGGACAACCGGTAGGGATCACCGAAGGCGTCCTCGTACTCGGCGGCGATGCCCAGCGCTTCGAGCTGGACCGTGAGCGCCTCGGTCTGATCGGTCATGCGTCTCCCCTCCCCGGATCCCGTACCAGCAGCCCCACCGGGAACCGCGCGAGCAGTTCGGCGACGGGCTGGTCACCACCCTCGAACACCGCTCCGCTCAGCCGGTCGCGCCACGTCCCCGCGGGCAGGGACAGCGTCGTGTCGCCCCAGTCCCAGTCGGCGTGGGTGGCTCCCAGCGTGCGGACCTTCAGCGGTGCGAGCGCGACGACCTGCTCGTCGCGAACGAACGCCGCCAACTGCCCGGCGCGCGCCCCCGACGGCCACAGCGCCCGGTACCGGGCCTCGGGGCCGAAGACCTCGGGCCGCTCGGCACGCAGGTGCAACGCCTGCCGGATCAGCCAGAGCTTGGGCAGGCCCTCGTCGAGCCGTTCGAGCAGGGCGTGCGGTTCGACCCCCTGCTCCAGCTCGGCCAGCAGCGAGGCACGGTGTCCGTGATCCACCGGGCGGCGGTTGTCGGGATCCACCAGTGACAGGTCCCACAACTCACATCCCTGGTAGGTGTCGGGCACCCCCGGCGAGGTCAGCTTCAGCAACGTCATGGACAGCGAGGTCAGCCACCCGGGCTCGCGCAGGCGCTCGACCGTGTCCTGCACGGCTGCCCGCAAGGTGGGGTCCTCGACCAGTGCACCCGCGTAGGCGACCAGGTCGGCCTCGTAGGCCTCGTCGGGGTCCAGCCAGTCGGTCCGCTCCTTGCCCTCCCGCGCGGCCTTGACGAGGTAGTCGCCCAGACGCTCGCGGTCTATCGGCCAGGCCCCCACCGCGGTCTGGATCGCGAGGTGCTCGTGCGCCGGGCTCGGACCGTGCGACCCCCGGTGCGGGGCACCGAGATCACGCAACTCGAACACCGTGCGCACCCACCCGTCCAGATCCTGTGAGCACACGGCCAACCTGGCGCGCACGTCCTCGCTGCGCTTGGTGTCGTGGGTGGACGACAGCAGCATCGTCGCCGGCCGGTGGGTCTGGACATCGGCGTTGCCGGCGTGCAGTTCCCCGACGTGCCTGCCGAGGTGGGCCGGATCGCCGCCCACCTCGTTGACCGCGACGAACCTCGTGTCGCGGTACAGCACGGTGTCCTCCAGGCCCTTCGCGACCGCGGGCCCGGTCAGTTGCTGGAAGGTGCCGACGAACACCTCCGCCGCGGCGCCGCGGTGTTCCAGGCGCAGCAGCGACGCGACCGTGTCGAGCGCCGCGCCGAGGTCGGGTCGGCGGGCGCGCACCCGCGCCACCGCGTGATCGATCACGGCCCGGTCGGCGTCCAGCACCTCGCCGTCCTCCGGGCGCACGTAGGTGCGGTAGACCGGCCAGGCCACCACCAGCTCGGTCAGCACGTCCTCGGCCGTCTCCGGCCCCAGCGCCGGCGCGGCCGCGACCAGTGCGAGGGTGAGGCGGTGGCGTTCCGCCCCGAACAGCGCGTCCAGCGACGAGCGTTTGGCGTCGTCGATGAGTGCCCCACGGTCGATCGGGGCGCCGGTCAGGGTGGCCTGCAGGTCGTCGAACACCTCACCGGCCTCCGACGCGACGTGCAACCCGAGGACGCGGTCGGCGAACTCGTAGCCGACCGTGCCGTCGACCGGCCAGTCGTGGCGGAAGTTCTCACCGGCCTCGAGGATCTTCTCGATCACGATCCACGTGTCGTCCCCGGCGGCGTCCCGCAGCCGGTGGAAGTAGCCGACCGGGTCGGCGAGTCCGTCGGTGTGGTCGATCCGCAGTCCGTCGAGGGTGCCGTCGTGGATCAGCGGGAGGACCGCGGCGTGCACATCGTCGAACACGACCGGGTCCTCGATCCGGACCGCACCGAGCGTGTCGATGTCGAAGAAGCGCCGGTGGTCGAGTTCGTCGTTGGCCCGTCGCCAGTGCGCGAGCCGGTAGTGCTGGCGATCGAGCACCTCGGCGAGCAGACGCCGGTCACCGGCGACGCTCCTCGAGGTGCCATCCACGTCGTCCTCGTCGAGTCCGGTGTCGGCGAGCGTGCCCGGGGCGAGCGGCCAGGCGTGGTCGTGGTAGACGATGCGCCACCCCGCCCGGTCCCCCGATGCCTCGTGATCGAGCTGCAGCGCATCGCCGGCCAGCTCGTCCTCGAGCGGCGCGCCGAGCTCCGGCAGCAGCAACGTCTGCTGACCGTGGGCGCCCGGTTGCCAGTGGATGTCGAGGTGGCGCCCGTAGCGCCCCCCGGGCCCGTGGGCCAGCACGTCCCACCACCACGGGTTGGCCGGACTGATCAGCCCGATGTGGTTGGGCACGATGTCGAGCACCAGGCCGAGGCCGGCCTCGTGGGCCGCCGCGGCGAGCTCGCGCAGGCCCTCCTCGCCGCCGAGCTCCCCACGGATGCGCGTGGGATCGATGACGTCGTAGCCGTGGGTCGAGCCGGGGACCGCCTCGAGGCTGGGCGAGAGGTACAGGTGGCTGACCCCGAGCTGCGCGAGCTGGGGGATCAGCCCCTGCGCGTCGGCGAACGTGAACCCGGGGTGCAGCTGGATCCGGTAGGTGGCGCGCACCGGACGCTTCATGAGGGCTCCAGGCGCAGCACCACCACGGCGTGGCCGGCCACCTCGCGTTCCTGGCCGGGCACGAGTTCCTCGCGGCCGGCGTCGCTGCGCAGGGTCGCCTCCGTGGTGTCGAGGACCACGACCCAGGGACCGCCGGGACCCTCGTCGGGCACACGGAAGGTGAGCGCCTCGTTGTGGGCGTTGAACATCAACAGGAACGAGTCGTCGGTGACCATCTGGCCGCGGTCGTCCTTGGACGCCAACCCGTCGCCGTTCAGGAAGATCTGCAACGACTTCGCGAACGAGCTGTTCCAGTGCTCGTCGGACATCAACTCGCCGTCCGGGGTCAGCCAGGCGATGTCGACGAACCGTTCACCACGGGTGGCCCGTCCCTCGAAGAAGCGTTTGCGGCGGAACACCGGGTGGTCGCGTCGCAGCCGGATCAGCTGCTGGCTGAAACGCAGCAGTTCGTGATCGACGTTCTCCCAGTCGAACCAGGAGATCTCGTTGTCCTGGCAGTAGGCGTTGTTGTTGCCGCCCTGGGAACGGCCGAGCTCGTCCCCGCCGAGCAACATGGGCACACCCTGACTGAGCATGAGCGTCACCAGTTGGTTCCGCTGCTGCCGGGCGCGCAACGCCGACACCTGTGGATCGTCGGTCGGCCCCTCGACCCCGCAGTTCCAGGACCGGTTGTCGTCGGTGCCGTCCTTGCTGTCCTCCATGTTCGCGTCGTTGTGCTTCCGCTCGTAGGCGACCAGGTCGGCGAGGGTGAACCCGTCGTGGGCGGTGATGAAGTTGATCGACGCGGTCGGCCGGCGACGGTCGGACTGGTAGAGGTCGCTGGAACCGGTGAACCTCGATGCGAACTCCGGCAGGGTCTGGTCCGCGCCCCGCCAGTAGTCGCGGACGGTGTCGCGGTACTGGCCGTTCCACTCCGACCACAACGGCGGGAAGTTGCCGACCTGGTAGCCGCCCTCACCGACGTCCCACGGTTCGGCGATCAGCTTGACCTGGCTGATGACCGGGTCCTGCTGGATGACCTCGAAGAAGGTCGACAGCCGGTCGACGTCGTGCAGTTCGCGTGCCAACGTCGAGGCGAGGTCGAAACGGAACCCGTCGACGTGCATCTCGGTGACCCAGTAGCGCAGGCTGTCCATGATCAGCTGCAGCACGTGGGGGTGGCGCATGTTCATGGAGTTGCCGGTACCGGTGTAGTCCATGTAGTAGCGCGGCTGGTCCTCGACCACGCGGTAGTAGGCCCGGTTGTCGAACCCCTTCATCGACAACGTGGGACCGAGGTGGTTGCCCTCGGCGGTGTGGTTGTAGACCACGTCGAGGATCACCTCGATGCCCGCCTCGTGCAGCGTGCGGACCATCCGCTTGAACTCCGGCACGACCCGTTCACCCGACAGCGACGCGTAACCGTCGTGGGGCGCGAGGTAGGCGATGGAGTTGTAGCCCCAGTAGTCGGTCAGTCCGCGCTCCACGAGGTGGTGTTCCGAGACGTAGCGGTGCACCGGGAGGAGCTCCAGCGCGGTGATGCCGAGATCGACCAGGTGCTGGATGACGGCCGGGTGGGCCACCCCCGAGTAGGTCCCGCGCTCGTTCTCCGGCACCTCCGGGTGCTGCATTGTCAGGCCCTTGACGTGGGCCTCGTAGATCACCGTCTCGTGCCACGGCGTCCGCGGGTGACGGTCGTTGCCCCACTCGAAGTACGGGGCGGTGACCACCGACTTGGGTACGAAGCGGGCGCTGTTACGGGTGTTCATCTTCCCGTCCGGCGAACCGAACCGGTAGCCGAACACGGCCTCGTCCCAGTGCAGGTCGCCGACGACCGCGGTGGCGTAGGGGTCGATCAACAGCTTGTTGCGGTTGCCGCGCAGGCCGTGCTCCGGGTCGTAGGGGGCGTGGACACGGAAGCCGTAGCGGGTCCCCGGGCCGACGTCCGGCGCGTAGCCGTGCAGCACGTCACCGGTCACCTCGGGAAGCGGGATGCGCTCCTCGCGACCGCGCGGGTGGAGCAGGCACAGCTCCACCCGGTCCGCCACCTCCGAGAACACGGCGAAGTTGGTGCCGTAACCGTCGAAGGTCGCACCGAGCGGGAAGCTCCTGCCGGGCCAGAGTTCGGTCATGCCGCCACCTCCGTCACGTCACGTACCAGCAGCACGACCGAACGTGGTGCGACCAGCAGCCGCAACACCCCGCCGTCCTCGGTCGGTTCCCCCGCCCGCCCCGGGCCGTCGAACCGTTCGTCGGCGGTCGCGATCCGGACCTGCCACGGCCCCACGGCGTCCGGGACGACCACCTCGACCGGGCGGTCATCGGCGTTGATGGCCACCACGACGGCCTCGTCGCCGTCCCGGCGGTGCAGCGATATCGCCTCGTGGCCGGGCACCGACGCGGTCACGGGATCTGGGGCGTCGGGCCGGTGCAACAACGGGACCTCGGTCCGGACGGCGATCAGCTGGCGGTAGAGGTCGAACAACGCCCCGTGCCGTCCCGAGCCCTTCGCCAACGACACCTCCAGCTTGGCGGAGGCGAACGTGGTCTCGGCCTGCGGGTCCGGCGTCTCACCCTGCCACGCGAAATCGGCGAACTCGGCCGCACGCCCCTTCTGGACGGCTTCGACGAGCTCGGGTTCGGTGTGCGACACGAAGTACGGGAACGGGGCGGGATCGGCGTGTTCCTCGCCCATGAACAGCATGGGGACGAACGGCGAGGTCAGCAGCGCGGCCGCGGCCAGCTTCAGCCCCTCGGTGTCCACCAGCTCGGACAGACGTTCCCCCATCATGCGGTTGCCGACCTGGTCGTGGTTCTGCACGCAGGCCACGAACCGGTCGTAGGGCAGGTCACGGGCCGGCCGGCCGACGGTGCGGTCCCGGAACGCGGAGTAGCGCCCGGCGTGCAGGAACCGGTCGCGCAGCTGGGGGACCAGGTCGGCGAGCCCGGCGTGGTCGGCGTAGTACGCGTCCTGCTCACCGGTCAGTGCGACGTGGATGGCGTGGTGGAACTCGTCCGCCCACTGGGCATCGAGCCCGTAGCCGCCCGCCGCCGGTGGCCGCATCAGCCGCGCGTCGCACAGGTCGCTCTCCGCGATCAGGTGCACGGCTCTGCCCATGCGCTCGCCCTGCGCATGGACCGCCGTCGCGATCTCCTCGAGCAGGTGGGTCGCGGACTGATCGATGATGCCGTGCACGGCATCCAGCCGGAACCCGTCGAGGTGCAGGTCCCGCACGAAGCTCACGGCGTGCTCGACCACGTAGCGGCGGACCTCGTCGGAGCCCGGCCCGTCGGCGTTCAGACCATCGCCCCACGGCGTCGCGTGCAGGTCGGTGAAGTACGGCCCGAAGTCGCCCAGGGGGTTGCCCTCCGGACCGATGTGGTTGTAGACCACGTCGAGGATCACCGCGATACCCACGTCGTGGGCGGCGTCCACCAGGCGCCGCAGGCCCTCCGGCCCGCCGTAGGTGTCCTGTACCGCGTACTGCAGCACACCGTCGTAGCCCCAGTTGCGGCCCCCGGGGAACTGCCAGACCGGCATCAGCTCGATCGCGGTCACCCCGAGCTCGAGAAGGTGCGGGAGCTGATCGATCGCGCCGTCGAAGGTCCCGGCGGGCGAGAACGTGCCGACGTGCAGTTCGTAGAGCACCTGCTCGTGCAGCGGACCGGCCGTGAACCCCCGGTCGGTCCACACGAACCCCTCCGGATCGTCGACCGCGGACGGCCCGTGGACCCCCTCGGGCTGGAACCGCGATGCCGGATCGGCGCGGTCGACGTAGGTGCCGTCCTCGCGGTGCAGGCGGTAGCGGTAGGTGTCCCCCGGGCGCACGTCCTCGGCGAGCAGACGGTGGTAGCCGCGGACGCCGGGCTGCATCGTGCGGACCCCCCCGTCGAGCACCAGCTCGACGCGGGTCGCCTCGGGTGCCCAGACCTCGAAGGCCGTGAAGCCACCACCCAGCCACCGGGCGCCGAGCTGGGAAGGACCGGACTGAGGAGATGCTTCGAGCTGCGTCGTGGTCATGGTCGGCGTTGGTCCGTGTCGTCGTCGTGGTCGTCGTGGTCGTCGAGCGGGATCACTGATCCAGCTTCCTCTGGTGGTACCACGTCGATCGCCTCGGCGACACGGCTCAGCTCGGCCATCCAGCGTGTGGCGTTGCCATCTCCCCTGGCTGAACGGGCACGCAGGCTCTGGTGATGGGCGCGCAGGGCCCGCCACACCACGTCCTGGGCCGGCGCGAGATCGACCTCGAAGGGCACCAACTCGACGGCGGCGAGCAGGACCCGGACCCGCTCCAGCACCTCCTCGTGTTCCGGCGCGAACTCGGTGAGCGTCTCGTCACCCTCCTCGAGTCGTTCACCGATCCGCGCGGCCAGGCGTGCCACGCTGGCCGACAACGTGTGGGCCAACCCGACCTCGTCGAGCGCGATGCCGTACCGCGCGGCCTCGTCGAGGGATTCCTGCACCACCTGCAGGTCCATCGAGGTGGTGCTGAGCTCGGCCCGGAGTTCGGCATTGATCACGATCTCGGCCGCGCTGAGCAGCGATGACGGCACCGTGGCCCCGAGGTCCGACAGGTACCGCATCAGCGGAGCACGGCCCCGGTAGATCCCACGGTAGGACGCCTCGACCTCCGCGACGGTGGTCTCGAGCACGGTGTCGAGGATGCGGCGCTGCTCGTCCTTGAACAGGGTGCGCAACGAGTACGGGGGACCGCCGAGATGCTGGTCGATGGCCCTCACCAGCCCGGGGAAGTCCGCGGTGTCGAACAGCGCCTCGAAGGCCGCGCCCATCTCGGCGTAGGCGTCGTCCTCGCCCCGCGGACGGACCCCGCAGACCACGTTGTGGTCACCGAAGTGCAGCACACCGAACTCGAGCTCGGCCTGGTTGAGCGTCACCACCGATCGCACCGTCAGACGCCCGTAGCCGAGCCTGGCGCGACCGGCCGAATGCAGCTCGTCGACGTCGCGGATCACCTCGTAGGACCCGATGCGCTCCGCCCGCCCGTAGGTCCACGACAGGCTGGAGATCGCGAAGTGCGCCCCGACCTGTTCCAGGCCCGTGATCTCCGGACGCACCAACTGCTCGTAGATGCCGCGTCCGTCGCCGAACGTCGGGTCGTTGCTCTCGGCGTCCGCCAGTGCGGTGACGAACCCCGGTTCCAGGTCGTCGCCGGTGAGGTTGCGCGCGATCTGGATCGCCCGGGCGGCGTAGAGCAGCACCTGGACCGGCTCGGGTCGGGAGAGCTCCTCGAAGAACCACCCGCAGCTGGTGAACATCAGCAGGGCGTAACGCTGCATCTCGAGTGCCTGCACGACGCGACGGGTCTCGGCGTCGTCCAGGGCCCGTGTGGCGTGGCGTTCCAGGAACGGCGCCAGGTGGCCCTCCCGGTCGAGCACCACCTCGACGTAGTCGTCGCGTGCCGTCCACGGATCACGCAGCAGTTCGCCCACGAGCGACTCGAACCGCTCCGCGAGCTGTACCCGCAGCGCTTCGAGCGCGTCACGCAGCGGCCCCCGCCAGCGCTGGTGCCGACCGCCCTCGGAGCCGCAACCGCAATCGGCGCGCCACCGTTCCACGCCGTGGCTGCAACTCCACGAGCTCGCCTGCAACACCTCGGCCTGGTGGGTGGGGGGGAACAGCGCCAGGTACTGCGCGTAGTTGGTGACCTGTACGTCGTCGCGCCGGCCCAGTCGTTCGAGCGTCGCGGCCAGCGCCATCTCGCCGTACCGGTGGTGGTGACCGTAGGACTCGCCGTCGGTGGCGATGTTCACCAGTTGCGGACCGTCGCGATCGCCGAAGCCCTCCAGCAGTCGCCGTTCGAACCGTTCTGCCGAGGTGAGCAGTCCCTCGAACGCGACCCCCTGCGAGATCGGTCCGTCGTAGAAGAACACCGCGATGTGGCGTCCGGACTCGAGCTCGACCCGGTAGGGCATGGTCGGATCGACCCACCCACCGCGCACGTCCAGCCAGTCGCCGCCGTCACGCCGGGTGCGCGACGCCTGGTAGGGCGAGAGCACCACGAAGGCGATCCCCTGCTCGGCCGCGAGGTCGAGCGTGTCGTCGTCGACCGCGGTCTCGGCCAGCCACATGCCCTCCGGGTCGCGGCCGAACCGGTGCCGGAAGTCGCGCACCCCCCACACGACCTGGGTCCGCCGGTCGCGCGGGGATGCCAGCGGCATGATCGCGTGGTTGTAGACCTGCGCCATCGCCGAGCCGTGCCCCCCGTAGCGGGCGGCACTGCGCACGTCCGCCTCCAGGATGTCGGCGTACGTGGTCGGGGCGGCATCCTTCATCCACGACAACAGCGTCGGCCCCACGTTGAAGCTCAACCGGGCGTAGTTGTTCACCACCTGGGTGATGCGGCCCCGGTCGTCGAGGATGCGAGCGCGGGCGTTGGGCGCGTAGCACTCCGCGGTGATCCGCTCGTTCCAGTCGTGGAAGGGGTAGGCCGCGTCGGTGCGCTCGACCACCTCCAGCCACGGGTTCTCACGCGGTGGCTGGTAGAAGTGCCCGTGTACACAGATGTAGCGGTCCACGAACCCTCCGGCAGGTAGCGACGAGCATGACGGCGCGCGAGCCTACGTCACCTCGACGGCCGCTTCGTCGGCTCGGGGACGAACACCTCGACGGCCAGTGGCGGCAGGGTCAGCACCACCGAGTGGCTCAGGCCGTGCGCCGGATGGGGCATCGCGTCGACCCCGCCGTAGTTGCCGGCCCCGGACCCGCCGTAGTCCTGCGCATCGGAGTTGAACGCCTCGCGCCAGTGCCCTCCGTGCGGCACACCGATCCGGTAGTTCTGACGCACGACCGGGGTGAGGTTGGCCACCACCATCGCGGCGCTCCCGTCCCTGGCCCGGCGCAGGAACGACACGATCGACGACTCCCAGTCGGTGCAGTCGATCCACTGGAAGCCGAACGGGTCGGTGTCCCCTTCGTGGAGCTCCGGGAGGGCGTGGTAGAGCCTGGCCAGGTCACCGACACAACGCTGCAGCTTGCCGTGCATGGAGTCGCCCTCGAGCACGTGCCAGTCGAGCGACCGGTCGTGGCCCCACTCCTGCGGCTGACCGAACTCGCCGCCCATGAACAGCAGCTTCTTGCCCGGGACCATGAACTGGTAGCTGTAGAGCGCGCGCAGGTTGGCGAACTTCTGCCACTCGTCTCCGGGCATCTTGTTGATCATCGAACCCTTGCCGTGCACGACCTCGTCGTGCGACAGCGGGAGCGCGTAGTTCTCCGAGTAGGCGTACACGGCCCGGAAGGTCAGCTGGTCGTGGTGGTACTTGCGGTAGACCGGCTCGTTCTGGAACACCTGCAGGGTGTCGTGCATCCACCCCATGTCCCACTTGAAGCCGAACCCGAGGCCACCGACGTAGGTCGGGCGCGACACCATCGGCCAGGAGGTGGATTCCTCGGCGTAGGTCTGCACGTCGGGGAACTGGTCGAACACCTCGGTGTTGAACCGGCGCAGGAAGTCGATCGATTCCAGGTTCTCGTTGCCCCCGTGACGGTTGGGGACCCACTCCCCCTCCTCGCGCGAGTAGTCGAGGTAGAGCATGGATGCCACGCCGTCGACCCGCAGGCCGTCGAGGTGGTACTCCTCCAGCCAGAACAGCGCGGACGACAGCAGGAACGCCTGCACCTCGGGCCGACCGAGGTTGAAGATGTAGCTCTTCCAGTCGGGGTGGAACCCCTGGCGTGGATCGGCGTGCTCGTAGAGGTGGGTGCCGTCGAAGTCGCCCAGCGCCCACTCGTCGGTCGGGAAGTGGCTGGGGACCCAGTCGAGGATCACCCCGATGTCGGCCTTGTGCAGCTGCTCGATGAGGTACTTCAGATCCTGCGGTGTGCCGTACCGGCTGGTCGCCGCGAAGAACCCGGTGACCTGATACCCCCACGAACCGTAGAACGGGTGCTCGAGCAGGGGCATGAACTCGACGTGACTGAACCCGAGATCCTTGATGTGGGCGATCAGCGGCTCGGCGATCTCGCGGTAGGTCATCGACCGGGTCTCGCCGCCCTCGGCATCGACCCGGCGCCACGAGCCCAGGTGCAGCTCGTAGATGCTGATCGGGGAATCGAGCCGTTGACGCTCGCCGCGGGACGACATCCATGCCCCGTCGTCCCATTCGTAGCTCATGTCCCACACCTTGGAGGCGGTATGGGGGGCGATCTCCGAATGGAAGGCGTACGGGTCGGCCTTGTCGAGCGCGCGTGTGCCGTCACCGGAGACGACGTGGTACTTGTAGCTGGCACCGGAGGCCACACCGGGCACGAACCCTTCCCAGATGCCGGAGACACCTCGCGGCTCGAGCCTGCTGTCGGGCCCGTGCCGGTCCCACCCGTTGAAGTCGCCGACCACCCGCACGTCGCTGGCGTTGGGTGCCCACACCGCGAAGTGCACGCCCTCGACCCCGTCGTGGGTCACCAGATGCGACCCCAGGCGCTCCCATAGTCGTCGGTGCGTGCCCTCGTTGAACAGGTGCACGTCGTCGTCCGACAGCAGCGAGCTCGAACCGCCGGTGCCCTGCTCCACGGGCATCCCCGCCGCTGCCTGCTCCGGTTCCCGGACAGCCGTGACGAACGCATCCTCGACGACCTTGCGCGTCGAGGTCTTCTTCGTCGAGCCCTTCTTCGCCGACGCCTTCTTGGCCGAGGCCTTCTTGGCCGAGGTCTTCTTCGCGGAAGCCTTCTTCGCGGAGGCCTTCTTCGCCGACGCCTTCTTCGGAGGCTTCTGTTCGGGGTTCTGTTCGGGGTTCTGTTCGGGGTTCTGGGCCATCGGGGTCACCTCTCGTGACGGTCGAGCACCTGCGTGATCCCGGCCAACGGGATGCCGACCCACGTGGGCCGGTTGTTCATCTCGTAGCCGAGCTCGTACACCGCCTTCTCGAGCGTGAAGGCGTCGAGGAGGATGCGGGTGTGTTCCGGGTCGTTGGGAACGAACGACTGGTCGGCGGCGACCTCGAGGTAGCCCTCGAGCAGCGCCGTGCTGGTCCACGCGAGCCACCAGTCGAGCCACGCCCCGAGCGCCGTGTGGTTGGGCTGGTCGGGGGTCACCAGCCCGCGTTCCACCTGATCGTGCAGGGTGGAGGCCGTGGCGTACTGCAGGGAGCGCAGCATCCCGGCCAGGTCCCGCATCGGCGAGCGCTTGAGCCGCCGCTCCCCCAGCGGACGGGCCGGCTCACCCTCGAAGTCGATGATCACGAAGTCGCGGCCCGTGAACAGCACCTGCCCGAGGTGGTAGTCCCCGTGGGTGCGGATCCGGTCCGCCTCGATCGGTTGCGCGGAGATCGACTTCAACCGTTCCAGGATCTCCGCCTCGCGAGCGACGAGGGCCTCGACCTCGGTGCGCAACGCCTCGTCGGGGACCGAGGCCACCTCGCGCTTGGCGGATCGCAGACCGATGCGCACCGCGTTGCGCACCGACTGGTAGAGACCCCGCTGGTAGAGCTGGGTCATGCGTTCGGGGGTGAAGGCGGCATCGCCCTTGGCGGCGGCCAGGGCGATGTGCATCTCCCCGGTCCGGCGCCCGAGCAGACGGACCGCCTCGAGATAGGGGCCGGTGGCCTCGTGGACGGCCTCCGGGATGCCGGTCAGCGCACGGGCGAGGGCGTCGCCCTTCGCCACGGGCGTGGGACGTTGGCTCCCGGTCGGATCGGAGATGACGCGTTCGGCGAACCGACCGAGCTCGTCGAGGGTCTGGCTCCACGCGTCCCCCTCGTTGGGCACGAACCGTTGGATCATCGCCAGCGTCCGCGGCGCACCATCACCCCCGGGGAGCACATCCAGGGTTCCGAGCACCTCCGGGACGTGTTCGAGGTCGTTGAGGAACGCACCGATCTCCACGTCCGGGCTCACACCCGGTTCCAGACGGCGAAGCACCTTCATCAACATCCGGTCGCCGAAGATGACCGACGAGTTCGACTGTTCGCCACGCAGCGGGTGCACGTCCATCTCGGCGGCGTCCAGCACCCGGTCGAACCCGGCCAGGCGCGTACCGACGAGGTCGCCGTCGCTGCCCTTGTGGCGCCGCTGCTTGGCGATCGCGGTCATGAGCACCTTGGCGGGCTCGGGCTCGGACAGTGCGTCGACCAGCACGCCCGAGCTCGCCTTGGCGCCCTGGCCCTTGACCGTCGCGAGCACCGAGCGCGGCGCGACCGCCTGCAGTCGTCCGGCCTCCTCGCCCTCCGCGAAGGTGACCGGGATGACGTAGTCCTCGGGCTCGCCGTCGACGTACTCGACGTGGGCGATCAACACGTGCAGCTCGGGACGGTCCTTCGATCCGACCGGGATGGTGTCGGCCAGCGACACCCCGCGGATCGTGCGGGCCTTCCCACCGAACCACCGTTGCCTTCGCAGCAGGTCCGGCAGTGCGGCCTCCAACCGTCGGCGTCCGGGGCCCCGGAGCAGGGCGGTCCAGTCGCCGGAGACGGTGACCGTCGGCAGCGGTGCGTCGTGCTCGTCGGTCATATCAGTGGCGAACTCCGGCAGCTTCGAGAGCGTGACCCGGCTGGGGTCCCGCTCGAGCGAGAACCACAGGTACTGGTAGGGGCCGAGCGTCAGCACGTACGGCTGGTCACCGACCTGCGGGAAGGTGCTGCGGCCGAGCATCTCGACCGGGTGCGTCCCGGCGAAGCGTGAGAGATCGAGTTCGCAGGCCTGGGCGTAACGCGACAGGTTGGCCACCACCAACACCTGCTCGGGCTCGTCGCTGCCCGGTGGCGTCCATTCGCGGAGGAAGGTGAGCACCTTGCTGTTGTCGGGGGTCAGGAACTCGATGGTCCCCCGCCCGAAGACCTGATGACGACGACGCAGCGCGATCATGCGCTTCATCCACCACAGCAGGCTGCGGGGGTTGTTCTGTTGCGCCTCGACGTTGATCGACTCGAAGTGGTGCTCCGGATCGATGATCGTGGGCAGGAAGAGCTTCTGCGGGTTGGCACGCGAGAACCCGGCGTTGCGGTCCGAGGACCACTGCATGGGGGTCCGTACCCCGTTGCGGTCACCGAGGTAGACGTTGTCGCCCATCCCGATCTCGTCGCCGTAGTACATGATCGGCGTACCCGGCAGGCTGAACAGCAACGCGTTCATCAGTTCGATCAGCCGCCGGTCGTTGCCGAGCAACGGCGCGAGCCGGCGACGGATCCCGAGGTTGACCCGCATGTCGTGCTCGCGCGCATAGGCGCGGTACATGTAGTCGCGTTCCTCGTCGGTCACCATCTCGAGGGTGAGCTCGTCGTGGTTGCGCAGGAAGATGCCCCACTGCGAGTCGTCGGGGATCTCCGGGGTCTGCTGCAGGATGTCGAGGATCGGGAACCGGTCCTCCTGCGCGACGGCCATGAACAGCCGGGGCATCAGGGGGAAATGGAAGTTCATGTGGCACTCGGGGCCGTCCTCGTCGCCGAAGTAGGCGGCGGCGTCCTCGGGCCACTGGTTGGCCTCGGCCAGGAACATCCGGTCCTCGTGTCGGTCGAGGTGTGCCCGCAGATCCTTGAGGAACGCATGGGTCTCGGGCAGGTTCTCGCCGTTGGTGCCCTCGCGGACGAACAGGTAGGGGATCGCGTCGAGGCGCATCCCGTCGACGCCGGTCTCCACCCAGAAGTCGAGCACGTCCTTGACGGCCTGCTGCACGTGCGGGCTGTCGAAGTTGAGGTCCGGCTGGTGGTGGAAGAACCGGTGCCAGTAGTACTGCTTCGCCTCGCCGTGCCACTGCCAGTTGGAGGTCTCGAAGTCCTCGAAGATGATCCGCACGTCGGTCCACTTGTCCGGCGTGTCGCTCCACACGTAGAAGTCACGTTCCGGGCTGCCCTGCGGCGCCTTGATCGCACGCTGGAACCAGGCGTGCTGGTCCGAGGTGTGGTTGATCACCAGCTCGGTGATGACCTTCATCCCCCGGTCGTGCGCCGCCTTCACGAACTTCCGGAACTGCTGCATCGTGCCGTAGTCGCGGTGCATCGCGGTGGAGTCGGCGATGTCGTAGCC
>PWLR01000249.1 GCA_003558435.1 Nitriliruptoraceae bacterium
ACGCGTTCTGGCCCGTCAGGAGGCGACCGATGATCAGGTGCTGGACCTGACTGGTGCCTTCGTAGAGGGTGGTGACCCGCGCGTCGCGGAGCAGGCGCTGCACCGGGTACTCGTCGATGTAGCCGTACCCGCCGTGCACCTGGACCGCCCGGTCGGCGCACCGCACGGATGCCTCGGTGGTGAACAGCTTGGCGGTCGAGACCTCCAGGGTGCAGCGTTCCCCCAACAGCTTCTTCTCGACCACGCGGTCGACCAGTCCGGACGCGGCCTGCACGTCGACATGCATCGCGGCCAGCAACTCCTGGACGAGCTGCTTGGCGGCGATCGGTCCCCCGAACTGCTCGCGCTCGGAGGCGTACTTGAGGCTGACCTCGAGTGCCTCACGGGCCAGGCCGACCGCCCCGGCGGCAAGCGAGAACCGACCGTCGTCGAGCGCCGAGAGTGCGACCTTCATGCCACCGCCCACGTCGCCCAACACCGCTCCGTCATCGACGTGGACCGCGTCGAACGCGATCTCGGCGGTGTCGCCGGAGCGCAGCCCGAGCTTGCCGTGGATCTGGCGGCCGGTGTAACCCTCCGCGTCCTGTGGGGTGAGGAAGCAGGTGATGCCCTGGTCCTCGCCGTCGACGATCGCCCGGGCGAAGACCATCGTCACCGCACCCTTGGTGCCGTTGGTGATGAAGATCTTGGACCCGTCGATGGTCCACCCGTCGGCATCCTTCACCGCCCGCGTCGACATCTCCGAGGGGTTGGAGCCGGCGCCCGGCTCGGTGAGCCCGAACGCCCCCAACTCGCCCACCGCGAGACCAGGCAGCCAGCGTTGCTGTTGCTCGTCGGTCCCCCAGCGCATGATCGATTTGGCGACCAGGCCCAGGTTGACCGACACGAGCGAGCGCAGCGAAGAGTCCGATGCGCCGAGCTCCTCCATCACGACTCGGTAACCGGCCGCGTCCAGCCCGGCCCCGCCGAACGACTCCGGGATCACCGCACCCAGCACCCCCAGCTCGGCCAGTCCCGGCAACAGCTCGGCCGGGTAGGCCTCGGAGCGGTCGCGTTCCTGGGCGGTCGGACGGATCTCCCGGTCGCAGAAGTCGCGCACGGTCTTGCGCAGGGTGTCCAGTTCGTCGGTCATGGCCGCGGCTCCCTCACGTCGGTGAGTGACGGTACCTCGCGAGAGCACGTGACACGATGTCGCACGCCGTGCCGGTCGGGGTGCCCCGCACGGCTAGGCTCCCCGCGTTACGCGAACCGTCGGAAGGCAGCGTGGGATGGCCCGGGTCAAGCTGATGTCGGCGATGGCGTACGACCTCGTGTCGTACGAGGCCAGCGGCGTGGCCGATCCGGTCATCCGCGTGCTCGGCGAACTCCCCTCGGGTTCCCAGCCGTTCGGCGTGCACCGCATCTACAAGGGCGCCCAGGGGATGTACGAAGAGGTCCTCAGCATCGCCGATCCCGGTGGCCAGATCATCTGGGAGTCGGCCCCACGCCGCGTCGAGCTGCGCGGGGAGATGTACGAGGACCTGTTCCGTCGCACCGTGAGCGACCGCATCGAGATCACCTCCACCGGCGAGCACACGTTGCTGCTCTACCTCGACGGGCAACTGGCCGGGCGGGTACCGGTTTTCATCGACGCTCCCGAGTCGGTGCAGGCGGCCGGGGTCCTGATGGAGGCCTCGGAGGTGGCACTCAAGAAGGGCTCGCTGTGCTGGCTGACCATCCCCCAGGCCGACGGCACCTCGTTGTCCCGACCCGCCTGGTACGTCCAGCAGGGCCAGAAGCTCTTCATCGTCAAGGGCGAGACCGAACAGAAGCTTCCCGGCCTGGAACGTGCGTCACGGGTGACGATCACCATCAAGTCCAAGGAGTTGAAGGCCACGATCGGTGAACTGCAGGCCGACGTGCGGGTCGTCGACGATGCCGCGGAGTTCGAGAAGATCGCGAACCTCGGCCTCGGGACCAGACTCAACATCAAGGACGGCGACGCGGCGCTGCAACGGTGGAAGGACACCTGCACCATCGTCGAGCTCACACCTCACGCCTGAGCCCCGCGCCCACGCCTGAGCCCCGCGCCCCGTGCCCCGCGCCCCGACCTCGGATCCGACGGCCGGAGCTCAGCCCGACGCTTCCGTGCGCGTACGGCGCCAGAGCAACCCGCCGCCGAGCAGGAGCGCCAGCGCACCGAGCCCGACCAGGGCCGTGGCGGGGAGCTCCGACCACCAGCCGACCAGCGGCGCATACCAGCGCGGCGGCTCGGCCTCGGCACGAACGTTCACCGCTTCGCCGGTCGGCAGGTCCCAGATCACGGTGCGGCCCTCCAGGCGGTCGCCGTCGTGGTCCACCACACTGCCGGGCAGCCCGATCCGGAGCTGGGCGTCGACCGAGTCCGCCACGATCGCGGCGAGCTCCTCGGCGTCCGGCCCCACCTCGACCCCGTCGAGGCTGACCCCCGGCGTACTGGGCGGCCGTAACCGCGCCCGGCCGGTCACGGCCGTGCCGCCCTCGTCGTCCCGGGTCACCTCCAGGTCGATGAGCAGCGCAGGATCCGCATCGGTCAGCCCCGCGGACAGCTCCCGGAAGGCGTCACCGATCTCGGCGACCTCGTCGACGGTGCGGGTGGCGACGACTTCCAGCCCACCGTCCTCGCGAAGGTCGCGGACCGCCTCCCAGCCGGCCGTCGAGGCCGCCGCAGCCTCCAGCTCAGCGGTGGGATCGACCCCCAACGCGTCCAACTGATCGAGCAACTCGGTGTCGAACCCGGCGACCACGGCCACCGTCCCGCCGCCGTCGGTGGCGACCACCGCTTCGGCCGCGAGGTCCAGCCGACACCCGGCGAGAAGCACGAGGCAGGCCACCGCGGCGGCCACGGACCGCGGTCGGCCGCAGCTGGAGCGGCCGGGCGAGGCGCGACCGCGCTGGAACCGCGCACTCCAGAAATGCGGGGACATGCCGACCTTCAGATGGGGGCGCGCCAGGCTAGCTCCCACCCCCACCCGAGCTGGTCGACCCCACACCCACCCCACCTCCCCGACCCTCCGCACCCCTGGGCGCAGGAGACCCGAAGGCCTGCCCGTGACCGAACTGCAACCCGAACCACCGACCGGAGCGGCGCCACGCCGGCGACGACTGGGCGAGCTGCTCAGCGAAGCCGGCGTCCTCGAACCCGATCGCATCGAGGAGGGGCTGCAACGATCCGGGCCGGACGAACGGTTGGGTGCCGCGCTGCTGCGCCTGGGCATGATCGACGAGCGTCGGCTCGCCGACGCGCTCGCCACCCAGCTCGGTCTCGAACGCGTCGACGTCGATATGGAGACGGTCGATCCCGAGGCGGTCGGGTTGCTCCCGGCCCGCCTCGCCGAACGACACGACGTCCTGCCGATGCGTTTCGAGGGCCACGTCCTGGTGATCGCCACGGCCGACCCGTCCGACGTGGTCGCCCTCGACGATGTCCGGGTCGCCACCCGGGTGCGCTCGGTCCGGGCGGTGGTCGCCACGATCTCGGCGCTGGAGCGCGCGCGACGAGGCGCCTACCGCGTGGACGTCGCCCACGACGTGCTCGACGCCGTCGAGGAGACCCCTGAGGTCTTCGCCGACGACCTCGAGGTGGTCGACGAGAACAGCCAGCCGGTGGTCCGCCTGGTCGACGCGCTGATCGGCAACGCCGTCACCGCTCGGGCCAGCGACGTCCACATCGAACCCGACGGCGACGGTGTCGGGGTCCGCGTGCGCGTGGACGGGCTGCTGCGCGAGACGCGCCGGATCCCCCGGATCCTCGGGCGGCAGGTCATCTCCCGCATCAAGATCATGTCGAAGCTGGACATCTCGGAACGTCGCCTCCCCCAGGACGGCCGCGCCGTCATCCGCGTCGAGGGCCAGGAGGTCGATCTGCGGGTCTCGACCATGCCGACGATGCACGGTGAGACCGTGGTGCTCCGCCTGCTCCCGAAGGGCGCCGACCGGGTCGCCCTGAGCGAACTCGGCTTCGGCGACGCCACCCTCGAGGCGCTGCTCGACGCGCTCGAGCGCCCTCAGGGGCTGGTGCTGGTGACCGGCCCTACGGGGTCCGGCAAGACCTCCACCCTCTACGCCGGGCTGACCGCCGTCGCCGACCCCACCCGCAACGTGCTCACGTTGGAGGACCCGGTGGAGATGCAGCTCCCCGGCGTCAACCAGACCCAGATCGAGCCGAAGATCGGCCTGACGTTCGCCCGGGGCCTGCGTCACGTCCTACGTCAGGATCCGGATGTGATCCTGGTGGGCGAGATCCGCGACGAGGAGACCGCCCGGTTGGCCGTGGAGGCATCGTTCACCGGACACCTCGTGCTCGCCACGCTGCACACCAACGATGCGCCCTCGGCGGTGGCCCGTCTGGTCGACCTGGGGGCGGAGGCGTTCCTGATCGCCTCCTCGTTGCTGCTGGTGGTCGCGCAGCGGCTCGCCCGGGCCGTGTGCGACTCCTGCGCCGTCGAGGACGAGCCCTCGGCCGAGCTGCTCGCTCGGCTGGGGTTGAAGGCCGACGAACTCGAGGATGCGGTCCTGCGGCGCGGGACGGGGTGTCGTGCGTGCGACGACACCGGGACGCACGGACGGGTCGCGATCGGCGAGGGGTTGCGCGTGACCCCCGCCGTGCGGGCCCTGGTGGTCGAAGGCGCCGCGGAGACCGTCGTCGCCCGCCAGGCCCGGGCCGACGGGTTGGTGCCCCTACGGATCGAGGCGATCCGGGTGGCCACGACCGGCGCGATCACCCTCGACGAAGCCCTGCGGATCACCCCGGACCCAGACCTCTGAGTGCGACCGGTCGGTGGACAGCAAGGGGTGAGGTGGCACGACCGGGGGCTCGGGGCGCATGGGTACCATCGTGAGCCCACGTCCTACCTCTCGATGGAAGGCCCCAGCGTGCCCACCAAGGACGAAATCCTCGAGGCGCTCTCGACGGTCGAGGACCCGGAGATCAACAAGCCGATCACCGAGCTCGGCATGGTCGAGGACATCGCCATCGAAGGCGCACGTGTCGGCATCAAGATCAAGCTCACGATCCCGGGCTGTCCACTGAAGGACCGCATCACCAAGGACGTGACCGCGGCGGTCATCCAGCTGCCGGGGGTGGACGACGTCCAGGTCGCGTTCGGCTCGATGACCGACGACGAGCGGCGTGAGCTGTCCAGCAGCCTGCGCGAGGAGAAGGGCTCGGCGAACCCGGAGATGAACATCCCGTTCGCGGCCGCGGACTCGAAGACCAAGGTCATCGCGGTCGCCTCCGGCAAGGGCGGGGTCGGCAAGTCGAGTGTCACCGTCAACCTCGCGGCCGCCCTGGCCCGCCAAGGCCACAGCGTCGGGGTGATGGATGCCGACATCTGGGGCTACTCCGTGCCCCGCATGTTCGGGGTCTCGGGCAAACCGGTCGCCTTCGACGGCATGGTGATGCCGCTGCAGGCCCACGGCTGCAAGGTGATCTCGATCGGGTTCTTCACCGACCCGGACCGGTCGGTCATCTGGCGCGGGCCGATGCTGCACCGGGCGCTGCAGCAGTTCCTGGGTGACGTCCACTGGGGCGAGATCGACTTCCTGCTCTGCGACCTGCCCCCGGGGACCGGTGACATCGCCATCTCGCTGGCCCAGATGCTGCCCAACGCCGACATGGTCGTGGTCACCACGCCCCAGCAGGCCGCGCAGAAGGTGGCGCTGCGGGCCGGCAAGGCGACCGAGCAGACCGGCATGAAGGTCGTCGGGGTGATCGAGAACATGGCCGGGTTCACCGACCCGGACAGCGGCACCACCCACGACATCTTCGGCTCCGGCGGCGGGCAGGAACTCGCCGACGCGCTGGAGACCGACCTGCTCGGCCGCATCCCGATCGACCCACGGATGGTCACCGCCAGCGACGCCGGCACCCCGCTGGTGATCTCGCACCCGGATGTGCCCGCATCACAGGCACTGACCCAGGTCGCCGAGCAGCTGTCGGCGAAGTCGCGGTCGATCCTCGGGCGCAGCCTGCCGCTGACGGTCTCCTAGGCGCCGCCGACGGATCGAGGCCGCCGGGCTGGCGTTGGGCCGCCCGGCGGACCGGGCACGGGTCGAACGCCACGAGGCCGAACCACGACGCCGACGGCCCCTACCGGGATCGTCGGTGTTCGAGCCGGTCTTCGACCTGTGCTCTGGCGAGGGTCCCGAGCCGGTTGCTCATGACGCCCACGCCGGCTCCGGCGACGACGTCGGTGAGGTGGTGCACCCCGACGTAGCAACGGGACAGCCCGACGGCCGCGGTCATGAGCACCAGTGCGGCACGCGTGGCGGGGCGTGCCCGTGGCCACAAGGCGTCGGTCATCGCGGCCGCCAACGCCGCGTGCCCCGACGGCCAGGACGACCCCGCCGGCACCGCGACGGTTCGCGTGGCGGCTTCGAGCTCGTAGGGACGCCGGCGGCGCAACAACGGCTTGGCCGCCTGGGCCGCGACCCACGCCAGCGAACCCGCGATGACGACGTCCGCCGACGCCGAGCGATGACCCCGGGCGGCCAGCGCGGTCGCCACCCCACCCAGGGCGTAGATCGAGCCCATGTCGGTGAACGCCCCGACGATCCGGTCGCTGACCGCACCGTGATGCCCGGTCAGCAACCGGTGCGCAGGAGCGTCGAGGGAGGCGGCCACGTCGCGGCGCACCGCGATGTACGAGCCCAGCACGGACCCTGCGGCCACGGTCGCGGCCACGGTCCTCGCCCCTGCCACTAGGTCGCGTCAGGGTCGGTCGGCGGCGGTTCGTCGTCGGGACGCACCGCCGCGACCGGGGCCTGCGTGGGGCGGCCACCGTCCTGCGAGGCGGGGACCATCCGGCGCGTGGAGCCGGTCGAGCCGGCGTTGCCGCTCAACGGCTTGGTGACGCCGTTGATCTCCCGGCGCAGGGTCTGCAACTCGCGCTGCAGCTCCTGGATCTCGCTCATACCGCGGATCTCGCTCATGCCCTTGTCGGTCTGGGCGCGGAGCTTGCCGAGGAACTTCCCGGCGTTGCGCGCCAGCTCTGGGAGCCGATCGGGGCCGAAGACCAGCAGTGCCACGACCCCGATGACCAGCATCTCCTGCAAGCCGGGCACGTGGGACTCCTACGACGGTCGGTCCTGCCAGGATAGCTCCCGCCGGAGGTCTGTCACCGTGAGGATCAGCGGGGACGCTCGCCGAGCTCCACGTCGACATCCAGTTCTTCGCCGTCGCGGACGATCGTGAGTTCGACCACCTCGCCCGGAGCACGACGTCGGACCTCGGCGACCAGTTCCGACATCGTCGCTAGGGGCTCGCCGTCGACCTCGACGATGATGTCCCCCGGCCGCAGGTCGGCGGCCGCCGCGCCCGTGTCCTCCTGGACCGACTCGATCACCGCACCCCGGCTCGCGGCGAGATCGAACTGCTCCGCCACGTCCGGTGTCACGTCCACGCCGGCGATACCCAGCAGTGGATGGCGCACGAAGCCCACGTCGATCAGTTGGTCGGCGGACGAGACCGCCTGCTCGGCCGAGACCGCGAACCCGACCCCTTGGCTGGCTCCGGAGCGGGTCAGGATGGCGGTGTTGATGCCGACCAGACGTCCCTGGGCGTCGACCAGCGCGCCACCGGAGTTCCCGGGGTTGATGGCCGCATCGGTCTGCAGCACCGACGGGATGGTGAGGCCGGGCTGGCCGGCCTGGGCCTCGTCCAGTCGGATCTCACGGTTGAGCGCGGAGATGATGCCGGTGGTCACCGACGCGTCCAGTCCGAACGGTGATCCGATCGCGATCACGGTCTCGCCCACGATGAGCGGCTCGTCGTCGGGACGCAGGTTGATCGCCGGCAGTCCGGTGCCGTCGACCCGCAGCACGGCGAGGTCGTTGAGTTCGTCGGTGCCGACGATCTCCGCCTCGAGCACGTCGCCGCTGGCGAGGCGGACGTTGACGTCCTCGGCTCCGTCGATGACGTGGAAGTTGGTCAACACGTAGCCGTCGGAACGGTAGATCACTCCGGATCCCAGACCGCCGCCGGGGGCGCCGGGGCCGCCGGGGCCGCCCTCGCCACCGATGGCGGGCACGCCGGAGCTGACGTCGATGCGCACCACCGACGGCGTCACCGCCTCCGCGACCGCCGGGACGATGGAGCCCTCCGACAGCGGCTCGATACTGGGAGCGGAGACGGTGCCGGGTTCGTCGGCCGGTGGAGGCGACGCCTGCTCCGGGGTCGGGGCGAGGTCGGTGCCCACCACCGCCAGCGTCGCCAGCGTGGCCACGATGGCGGCCACCACCGCGACGATCACCGTGAAGAGGGGGTTGCGGCGTGCGGGTCTCGAGGCAGGGGCGTCGACGGTTCCCGTGGTGTCCGGGGGGCGCACGGAACCCGGGGGCGAACCGGGACCGGCCGAACGCGAGTCCCAGCCGGTCGGCGGCGGTTGCGGGAAGCGGGCGATGGGCTCGGTCGGATCGACCCCGGCCACGGGGGCCACGCCGGCCGTGCCGTCCGGGCGCTGCCATGACCCGGAGGCGGCCGCTGCGGACGCCGGGCTATCGGCACCGGAACGGCGTGGATCCGTCACTGCGCCCGGTTCCGGGCCCGAACGGGCCGTGCCGACGGGGGCCATCGGGTCCTCCCCCGATCGCCACGGTCGACGCCATTCCTCGCGGTCGTAGCTCACGTAGTGCTCCGGTCCTTCGGTGAGACCCAACGTGCCACCCGCGACGATCCGCGGTCGAGACGTCCCAGGATGCTGGGTGGAGGGTCGGTGGGCAAGCCGACGATGGCGTCGAGCAACTCATCGGTCGGAGTGTCCGCCAAAGCGGTGAACGTCGCTCCATCACCGCTCCAGACGATCCTGCGTGGTTCGGACCCGGGCCACCGCCAGACGGCTCCCCCCGTCGGCGTCCGCAGTTCGGAGGCCCCCACGGTCGCCGTCGATCTCATCCGGCCCTGTTGTTGGAACACCGACAGCGAGTACAGACCGTCCACGTAGATCAGGTGCAGGGTCGGGACCACCGCATCGGGCACCTCCAGCACCGTGGTCAACTCGTAGCCACGCGGCAACGAGGCCGGGATCACGAAGCCGTCCTCCCGCAGGAGCTCGGGGTCGGCCGTCGTCACCTCGTGCGCCTGGACGTCGCGTCCACGGGCGCGTGGCACCGACGGCGGACGCTCGGCCACCTCGAGTCGGGTGAATGCCACGGTGCGTACCGGCGCCCCGTCGCGTCCGTAGGTCTCCCGGCGCACGATGGGACCCGTGACCTGGTCGGCGTACAGCGTCTCGCGCAGCGTTCCCGTCTCGCGTTCTGACAGCGAGACCGCGACGGCGAGCCCGGTGTCGAGCGGCAGCGGAGCTCCGAGCGCCGCGTCGTACTTGGCGTGCAACCGCTCCGACGACACCGGCACCTGCTCGACTCCCCCCACCTGCAGCAACGTCGGGGAGGAGCGCAGGGAGCCCTGGCCGTCGACCCGGCCCACCTCGGTGCCCCCTTCCCGCCGGATGCGCACGCCCCCGTCGCCGAAGGCGACCTCCATCCGGGAGATGCTCGGGCCGGTCTCGCTGCCACCGACCACCACCAGCTCGCCCTCGCGCGGAAGGGACGCACGGGCAGCCGAGGCACGCGCCAACACCCCGTCGACCGCCCCCGGGTCCGTGGCGGGCTCCCCGGCGGGCTCTCCGGCGGCCTGCCCGGCGACCAGCTCCCGGACGGGCGCGGACGGCATCGGTTCGACGATGAGCGGGACCGCAACGACGGCCAGCCCCGCGAGCAGGGCCGCCGCATGGGAGGGGCGGCTCACCGCCCGCCACCACCAACGGCGGTGGGTACGGGCCCGCCCCCGGTCCGACCGAGGTGCTCGACCAGGAACAGCTCCGTGGCCGGTTCGACCTCGCCCACATCGCCGCCAAGCACGTACGCCCCGGCGCCGATCAGCACGGGCACACAGCAGGCGGCGACGATCAGCTTCGCCCGACGCGCGACCCTGGCCAACTGCCGGGACCGGGCTTGCACGCCGGCGGTGAGCACGGGCGCCTGCAGCGATGGCAGGGCGCGCAGGGCATCGCGTGTCGCACGCAACGCCGCCAGTTCCCCGAGGCAGCGCTCGCAATCCGCCACATGGCGTGCCGCTCGCAGCGCGTCCTCGTCGCCGAGTTCGTCGTCGAGGAAGGCCGACAGCCGATCCCCCGGCACGTGTCGCTCAGCCACCCGCGGGATCCTGCAGGGTGCCGCGCAGCATCCGGCGTCCCCGGTGGATGCGCGACCTCACGGTCCCGATCGGCCACCCGGTCACGGTCGCGATCTCCTCGTAGCTGAGCCCTTGGACATCGCAGAGCACGACCGCGGTGCGGAACGAGGGTGCGAGGTCCTGCAAGGCGAGTTCGAGGTCGCCGCGGAGCACGCCGGCTTCCGCCGCCTCGGCGGGACCGGGACCCGCCTCGGGGGGTTGGCGCCACTCCTCGTCGGGGAGGGGCTCCATCCGGACCCGTGCCCGACGACGCATGCGGTCGAGGAACAGGTTCTTGGTGATCCGATAGAGCCATCCCTCGAAGGTCCCCGGCCGGTAACGGTCGAGGTTCCGGTACACCCGCACGAACACGTCCTGGGCGAGGTCGCGCGCCTCGTCCCGGTCTCCGGTGAGCCGGAACGCCATCGTGAACACGACATCGCCGTAGCGCTCGGCGATCTCCTCCCAGCTCGGCACGACCATCGGATCCATGAACCGGTCGTCGTGCGCCTCCTGGAGGGGAGCGGTCCGCAGCTGCTCGGCGACGGCGGCGAGGTCTTGGGCGGCCAGCGCGGCGTGGAGCGCTATCGATGAGCTGCAGTGCGTGCCGAGGGATGGCGCTGGCACGTCGACCAGGCTCGGACCGACCGGACGTGGATCGTCGGACACGCCAGATCCTTCGCTCGGGAAGAGATGGCGCCGAAGCCTAACGGCGGTGACCTCATCCAGCTCGGCAGAACGGGGTTCTTCCCCGTTCGACCCCGAACGAACGACTGATCAGAAGAAGCGCACCTTCGCGGCGAACTCGACCGCGGGGGCCAGGATGACCGCGAGGTAGAACATCCCCGTCGACGCCTGGATCGAGCGGCCGCCCTCCTTCGCCAGGCGGACGTTGAACCCGGAGATCAGCGCCAACAACGACAACACCCCCAGGCCGAGGATGATCGTCATGGCCCCGATCCGCAGGATCGGGGCGAAGGTCAGCACACACTGTTCGAACGCGCCGCCGACGGCGAGCCCCTCGCACGGTGCGGGGTTCCGCCCCGACAGCAGCACGGACGCGAGCCCCGCCCCGATGGCGGCGACGTTGGCCCAGGCGATCCAGACCATGTAGCGGTTCGAGAGCCGGCGCTCGACGAGGTACCAGTGCCCGAGGATCATCCCGACCCAGATGGCCCCCATGAGGAAGGCGCCGAGTCCGAGTTCGAGCACGCCCTGCAACGTGCCACCGGCACCGCCACGGTCGGTGCGGATCGCGGCCAGCGGGACGAACGACGCCAACCCGGCGAGGGTGGAGGCGATCCCGAGGACCCGTCCGAGCAGCGGTGGGAGCTTGACCGCCAACGCCACGGTCGCGAGCGCCGTGCCGATGGCCAATGCCAGCAGCAGGGTCCGTGCCAGTTGACCGTCCGACGCCGCAGCCGTGCCCTCGAGGGTCGACACCGGAGCCGAGAACGCGCCCCAGGCGCCCCAGGCCAGCAGGGCCACCGTGGACCCGGCCAGGATCTCGTAGCCGTGCCGCACCTTGCCCCACGTCGGGGCGAACCAGAGCAGCACGGAACCGCCGACGGCGGTCATCGCCAGCACTAGGGCGAGCACGGAAGCAGGGGCGGTCACGAAGGCTCCTCGAGGCAGCAGGGTGACCATGGGCCGCCTGCCTCCGCGCGGTGCGCGAGCGACGGTCGGCCCTATCGGACACCGGGGGACGACAGGGTGCCACCTCGAGGACCAAACCGACCACCCGGGGCCTCGGTGCCGGGCGCACGACCGGCCCCGGCGCCGAGGCGCTGAAGGCCGGCCCGGCACGCGCCGGACGCGGCCCCGGGGGGCGTGGGCCCGACCGGTGGCTCAGCCCTCGCTGTCGCCACCCGCGTCGCCGTCGCCGTCGCCACCGGTGTCACCATCGTCACCACCGGTGTCACCATCGTCACCACCGGTGTCACCGTCGATGTCCACGTCCAGTTCGAGGCTGTCGGGCACCTCGACGGTCGTTCCGTCGTCGCTTCCGCCACCGAAGAACAGGAACCCGGCCACCACGATCACGAGCACCGCCACCGCGATGCCGATGGCAGCGCCGACGCCACCACCACCCCCGCCGTTGGTGACCACGACCTCACGCTCCCGGGGCGGAGGGTCGTTCTGGGGGGCGTTCTGCGGGTTGTTCGGGCTCTGGGGCGGGGGCTGGTTCGCGCTCATGGCTGCTCCTTCGGGATCGATGTGCCCGTACCGGGACCGGCGGGCGGGTCGGACCACCGACGACGTCAGGCGGTCCGACCGATACGTCATCTTCAGCCCATCCAGTTCAGATCGATAAGGTTCACACCCGGTCAGACGGCCAGAGATGGAGCCGTACCCTGACCTTCCGGCCAGCAGTTGGCCTGGGAGCGGTACGCTGCATCGTTGGGGATCGGCTCGAACCGTCGAGGATCCACCCTGTCTCGTTGCGAAGGAACGCCGTCATGGGCCGCTGTGATCCAGGCCTCAAGTTGGACCGTGAGCTGCGGGTCGGCCACGAACAGACCGCTGAAGCGCTCGGCTCCGGCGACGTGCCCGTGTTGGGCACCCCAGCCCTGCTCGCGCTCGCCGAGAGCGCATGTGTGGAGGCGATCGCCGACGATCTGCCGGACGGCGAGACCTCGGTCGGCACATGGGCGGAGATCGAGCACCTGAAGGCGACCCCGATCGGTCGGACCGTGTGCGCCCACGCCACGCTGATCGGTCACCACGGGCGCCGGCTCGAGTTCAAGGTCAGCGTGGAGCAGGATGGTGAGCCGGTCGCCAAGATCAGCCATCGGCGCGTCCTGGTGGACCGGGCACGCTTCCTCGAGAAGCTCGCGGCGAGCGCCCCGGCCTGAGCCGACCGGGGCTCGACCGACCGGGGCTCGACCGACGTGAGCCGACCGCGCTCCGGCCGCCTAGGCGCCGTAGGCGGCTGCCGATTCGCGCCGGAAGTCGCGGTCCATGATGACGTTGACGAGCGCCGGCACGCCGCTCTCGACGGCCCGGTCCAAGGCCGGTCCGATCTGCTCGGGACGCTCGACCCGTTCGCCGTGTCCCCCGAGCGCCTCGACCATGCGCTCGTAGCCGGTCGCCTGCGAGAGGTCTTGGGCGACCATGCCGTCGGCGCCGTAGACGCGTTCGTGGAACGCTTTCATCTCCCCCCAGGCACCGTCGTTGCCGACGATGCCCACGAACGGCAGGTCCTGGCGCACGGCGGACTCGAACTCCATGCCGTTGAAACCGAACGAGCCGTCGCCGTAGACCACCAGCACCTGCTTGTCGGGGTGCACGTGCTTGGCCGCCATGGCGAACGGGGCCCCGACACCCAGGCATCCGAAGGGCCCCGGGTCCATCCAGTGGCCGGGGTGCTCGACGCGGACCTGACCGGCGGTGTGGGCCACGATGTCGCCGCCGTCGCCGATCACGATCGCATCCGGGTCCACCCACTTCGCGACCTCGTGGGCGAACCGCAACGGGTGCACCGGCGAGGCGTCCGAGGTGGCGGCCGCCGCACGGGCATCGGCGCGACCGGCCTCGTCGTCGCGCAACCCGGTCAGCCAGGCGGTGGGTCCGGAGCGGCCCAACGTCGCATCGTGGCGCAACAGCGCGCGTAGGAACGCGCCCACGTCGCTGACGATCCCGAACTCGACGGCCCGGTTGTGTCCGACCTTGTCCGCCTGCGGGTCGACGTGGATGACCTTCACGTCGTCGCCGTAGGACGGGGGACGTCCGTACCCGAGCCGGAAGTCGAAGTCGACCCCCAGCGCCAGTACGACATCCGCCTGCCGCAGCGCCTGTTTGCGGGTCAGGCCGAGCAGGTGAGGGTGGGCCGAGGGCAGGATCCCTCGCGACATGCCGTTGACGTAGACCGGCAACTGCGCGATCGTGGCGAGTTGGTCGAGTTCCTCCCAGGCTTGCGCCCAGTAGGTCCCGGAGCCGGAGACGATCACCGGATGCTCGGCCCCGGCGAGCAGCGCCGCGGCCGCCGCGACCGCGTCGGGGTCCGGGCCCGGCCCCACCGTGAAGCGCTGGTCGGCCACCCCCACCACGTGATCGCTGTCGACCGGCGTCATCAGCACGTCCATCGGCAGATCGACGTAGGTCGGCCCCATGCGCGGCGACAGCGCGTCCCGGAAGGCGTAGCCGAGGACCTCACGCAGACGGCGCGTCTCGAGCGCGGTGTCGGCACGCTTGGTCACGGGACGGAGCAACTCGATCTGCGGGGCGTCCTGCAAGGCGCCCATGCCCTCGAGCGCCAGGGGGTTGCGTCCGCCCAGCAGCACCATCGGCGAGTTCGCGTAGTAGGCGTTGGTGACCCCGGTGATGGCGTCGGTGACCCCCGGACCCGCCGTGACCGCAGCCACCCCCGGCCGGAACGTGAGTCGGCCGTAGGCGTCGGCAGCATGCGCGGCCGCCTGCTCGTGCCGGACGTCGATCACCCGGATGCCGACATCCTTGCAGCCGTCGTAGATCGCGCTGATGTGGCCCCCGGTCAGGGTGAACAGCGCATCGACGCCCTCGGCCACGAGTTGGTCCGCGATCAGTCGCCCGCCGTGCCGCTGCTCACCCATGGCATCGCTCGATCATCGTGGCTCTCTCTCCCGTTGGTCGCCGCGCCGCGCGGCCGGCGGCGAACCTACCCCGCGAGCCTCCGGGAGCAACGCACCAGCCGACGGGCGAGCCGGCGGGGCGAGGCGAGCACCGGCCAGGCGGGCGCGAGGCGAGCACCGGCCAGGCGGGCGCGAGGCCTCGCTAGGGTCTCGAAGCGAGCGTTCCCACCCGCCCCCTGGTCCTGACGGAGCCGTCGTGATCGTCACCCTGACCCCCAACCCGAGCCTCGATCGCACGCTCGAGGTCGAACGTTTCGAACTCGGCGCGATCCTCCGCGCCCAGAAGGGACGGGTCGAGCCCGGCGGCAAGGGCATCAACGTCGCGCTCACGCTGCATGCGCATGGTCACGATGCGCGCGCGGTGCTGCCATGTGGAGGCCGTGAGGGTGAGCAACTGACGGCGCTGTTGCGCGACGAGGGCATGGAGCCCGTCTCCGTCCCGATCGACGGCAACGTTCGTACCAACGTGGCCATCGTCGACGCGAACGGCACCGTCACCAAGGTGAACGAACCCGGTCCGCAACTCACCGACGACGAGGTCGAGCAACTACTGGAGGCCACCGTCGCCCAGACCGACGCCTCCTGGGTGGTGGGGAGCGGCAGCCTGCCCCCGCACGCCCCGGTGGGGCTGTTCGCGGACCTGACCCGCCGGGCGCACGAGGCCGGGAGCCGGGTCGCGATCGACGCCTCCGGACCGTCGCTCACCGCCGCCATCGAGGCCGGTCCCGACCTGGTGAAGCCCAATCGTGAGGCGCTGGCCGAAGCGACGGGCATGAAGGTGACCACCATCGGTGAGGCGATCGCCGCGGCGGAGCAGCTACGCGAACGCGGGGTCGGGGCGGTCCTGGCCGGCCTCGGGGAGGACGGGGTGATCCTCGTCGACGACCAGGGCGCCGTGCACGGTTACGTCTCGGTGCGCCTGTCACGCAGCTCCGTCGGCGCCGGCAACGCCACCCTCGCCGGTTACCTGTCGGTCGACCGCGACGACCGGCAGCAGTCCCTGCGCGCTGCCGTGGCGTTCGGAGCGGCTGCCGCCTCACTGCCCGGGTCCAAGCCCCCCGCACCGGCAGACGTCCGACCGGACCGCGTCGTGGTGACGGATCCCCCGGAGCTGCGCCGTGTGCTGCGCTCGGCCACGCCCACCATCATCGGCGTCCCGCCGCGCTCCAGCCGCAAGGCCCCGATGATCCTGCCCTGAGTTCGGCAGCGGGTGTTATTGAGCTACGCGCAACGAGCCGCGGACCCGTACTGGTGGTGGCAGCGGGGTCGACGACGGCCTCGCGGCGCGATCGCATTCGGCCGGTGGAAAACAAACTTGACTTTCGGCGGCACGGGGCTAGCTTGCCAGCTGTCAAGCAAGCTTTCCATTCCCGCAGATCGGTTCGAGGATGCCATCGACACCGGAAGCGCAATCAGCCGTCGAACGCCATCAGGCCCGGGCGTACCTACGCGAGTTCGTCCCGGGCATGGTCGGCTACGGCATCGCGATCGCGTTGGCGGTCTCCTTCGGCGACACGGGTGGTGAGCTCGGCTGGCGGCTGCTGTGGTGGCTCGCCCCGCTCGTCCCTATCGGGGTGGTGATCTGGGCCGTGTTCCGAGCGCTTGGACGCTGCGACGAGTACCAGCGTCAGATCCAACTCGAGGGCCTGTCCGTCGGTTTCGCCGCCAGCATGTTCGCGGCGCTGACCTTCGGGCTGCTCGGCATCCAGGTCGACCTGCTGCCGCGCAGCTTCGAGCTGTGGATCGTGTTCTCGATCGGGATGCTGAGCTGGGCGATCGCGGTCGCGTTCCGATCGACACGATGAACAACCACGTCCGGGCCAAGAGGGCGGACCGAGGTTGGACCCAGGCCCAGCTCGGCGACCGGGTCGGGGTCTCACGCCAGACCATCAACGCCATCGAGGCCGGCCGCCACGACCCCAGTCTGACCCTGGCGTTCGACCTCGCAGAGGTCCTCGAGGTGCGCATCGACCGGCTGTTCGAACCTGACCGGCACGTCGTGCCATGACCATCGATCGACCCCGGCCGAGGGCAGCCGGACCACTCGCAGCTGTCCACAAGCACGCACGCAACCTTCACCGGACCGTTCACGCCGCCCGTCTGGTGACGCACGGATCGACCCGAGGTAGCTCGCCCACAGTCACCGTGGTGGCACCCTTCGGCGAGTAGGCGTACCGGCGTCGCACATGGGCTGGTGGGGAGTCAGCGGGAATCGATGTCGGAGGCGCTGCCTCGGTGCCGGATCGCCACGACGCGTACGGTTCTGTCGTCACGGAATTCGTAGATGATGCGGTAGACGCCGACGCGGTAGGAGCGCAGGCCGGTGAGCCGTCCGCGCAGCTGGCGACCGAGGTTCGGGTCGCGTTCGAGTTCACCGAGTGCGTCGAGTACGGCGTCGGCTCGGATGTAGTCGAGCGCCGCCAATGCCTCACGGGCCGTGCGGGCGAGATGGACCCGTGCCACTACGGACGTTCGCGGGCGGCGTGTTCCCCTCGGACCTGCTCGAGTGCCACGAGATCGCCGGACGCAAGGTCGTCCAAGCCACGGCGGATCGCCGCGAGGGTGTCCTCGTCGGAGAGGATCTCGGCGGTCTCCTCGAGGGCCTCGTACTCGTCGACCGGAACCAGGACCGC
>PWLR01000044.1 GCA_003558435.1 Nitriliruptoraceae bacterium
CGTTGTCACCACGGGGTGCACCGCGGGGGACCATGAGCGAGCAGTGGCCGACCTGGGCGACGCAAGCAGTGGAGATCCGTGCGTGGAACCCAACTTGGCAGCAGGAGGCGATCGACCTCATCGGTGATCTCGGTGCTCGGCTGGAGCCCTGGCTCGGTGGCTGCATCGAGCACGTCGGAAGCACGGCCGTGCCGAACCTCGCGGCAAAACCGATCATCGATCTGATGGCTCCGGTCGCCTCGCTCAGCGAGAGCGGGAACGCCGACCGTGCACTGGCCGAGGCAGGATGGCACCTCGTACCGCCTGAACTCGATGGACGTCCCTGGCGACGGATGTACGTGCTGCCCGACGGCGACCGGCGGACGGCCCATCTGCATCTGGTGGAATCCGGGCATCCGCGATGGCATGAAGCCTTGCGGTTTCGGAATCAGCTCAGACAGCACCCAGAGCTCGCCGAGAAGTACGCACGGCTGAAGCGCATCGCGGCGGAGGTGCACCGACGAGACCGCGATGCGTACACCGAGGCCAAATCTGCGTTCGTGCGAGAGGTCATCCGCGACGCGATCTGAGCGTGGGCCGGTGCGCCCGAGCACCGCCCGCCCGGCACTCGATACGGGTCATCGCGGGTGAGGAGCGGACGGGTCTTCGACGAAACCACATGCCCGTCCGGTGACTCACGCATCGCGCCGCTGCCACCTGCCGTTGTCGCCCCATGCGTCACCGGGTACCGCCAACTCATCACACCTGACTGCCGAACTCACGGTGCCCTCATTTCGGCAGGGCCCGGCAGCCGGTCGCAGCATCGATCGCCAGTTGACCGGTCGGGCCGTCCTCGACCACGGTGATGCGCAGCCCGTCGCGGCGACCGAACACCTCGCCGGCCCGGTTGCTCTGGATGATCTCGTAGCCGGCGGCGGCCAACACCGCGGTCGACCGGCCGAGCACGTCGTCGACCTCCGGCAACGGCCCCCCCAACGACAGGCTGTTGGACGCACCCGGGTCGTTGTTGACCAGGGTGCAGCCGCTCCGGCCGCCGAAGGGACGCTCGGTGGTGACCTCGAGCGACACGGCTTCGACGAGCTCCGCGACCAGCGCCTCCAACTCGTCCTCGCCGGCGTCGATACGGGTCGTTGCGCTGCCGACCTGCCCGCAGCCGCTGACGATCAACGACAGCAGGCCCGCGAACACGATCGCCCGAGTGCCAACTACGAAGCCCCCTCCCACCCCGGCGTGCCCTCCGAGGCGTGACGACGCGATCCCAACCACACGTGGTCCGGCACGCATCGGATCCCCCCTGTCCCCCACCATCGCACGAGCGGAACACGGTGAAGGGTACGTCTCCCCGCCGTGAGCGAGCGACCAGCTCGCCGATGTGGGCCCCGGCGACGGCGTCAACCGCGACCCCGCGGATCGCGCCGGGAAGTTGACGCGCGCCTCACGTTGGGTGCCGTCCCTCCCCCCTCGTACACTCCCCACACCCCGCCGGTCGCGTGTTCACTCGCGACCGGGAGGCGGCGAGACGACCTGGGAGGTCACCCGTGGAGCCAGAGACCCTGCTGACGGTCTTCCGCATCGTGGCCGGCACGGCCGTCATCGCCTTCTTCGGGGCCTGGGCGGTACGCCGCGGCACCTACCTGGTGAAGTTGACCAAGGCCGCTGCGCCGAACCCGTCGCGCAACATCGGCGTGGCCGCCAGGGCCAACCTCAAGAACACCCTGATCAACATCCTCGGCAACCGCAAGCTGCTGAAGTGGTCCCTGGTCGGCGTGGCGCACTTCTGGGTCATGTGGGCCTTCTTCGTGCTGCAGACCACCCTGCTGGATGCTGCCGGCGAGCTCTACATCGGCCCGCAGTTCCAGCTCCCCTTCCTCAACGCCATCGCCATCGGCGGGGTCACCGCCTACGACGTGCTGGGCTTCTTCCAGGACTCGCTCGCGGTGCTGTCGCTGACCGGCATCCTCATCTTCGCTTCGATCCGGTTCTCGCAGGACCCGAAAGCCAAGGGCCGCAGCAGCCGCTTCGCCGGGTCGAACCTCAACCAGGGCTGGTGGGTCCTGGCCGCCGAGGTCCTGGTCGTGTGGACCCTGTGGGTCGCGCACGGCATCCGCTGGGCGGAGGGCTACGCACCGACCGAGGCCGCGTTCATGGCGGGGCTGTTCGCCAACGCCTTCACCGGCATGGACACCCTCACCCTCGAGTGGATCGCGGCAGGCAACCTCGTCGTGCACATGGCGATCGTCGGTGGCTTCCTCGTGTTCACGCTGCACAGCAAGCACCTGCACATCCTCACCATCCCGTTCCAGGAACTCACGCGCGACCCGAACAAGGACAAGGCGCTCGGCGGGCTGTACACGGAACTGATCGACATGGAGGCGATGGACGAGGACACCGTCCTCGGCGTCGGCAAGATCGAGCAGTTCACCTTCGACCGCTTCCTCGACTTCCAGACCTGCACCGAGTGCGGCCGCTGCCAGTCGCAGTGCCCCGCCTGGAACACCGGCAAGCCGCTCAGCCCCAAGATGTTGATCCAGGACCTGCGTGACCACATGTTCGCCAAGGGCCCGTTCCTGCTCGGCGAGATCGACGAGGCCGAGGCCGGCGACGTGATCACCATCCCGCTGGTCGGCGATGCCCCCGGCGAGGCCGCCGTCATCGACTACGACGTGCTGTGGTCGTGCACCAGCTGCGGCGCATGTGTCGAGGAGTGCCCGGTCGACATCCAGCACGTCGACACGATCATGGACATGCGTCGCTACAAGGCCATGATGGAGTCGAGCTTCCCGCAGGAAGCCGGGGTGATGCTCCGCAACGTGGAGAACGCCGGGGACCCGTGGGGCGTCGGTCAGTCCAAGCGCGAGGAATGGACGAGCAAACTCGACTTCGACATCCCGGTGCTGCAGCCCGGCCAGGACGAGGGCGGTCAGTACGAGTACATCTTCTGGACCGGGTGTGCGGGCGCGGTCGACGACCGCTCCAAGAAGATCACCCAGTCGACCGCGCAACTGCTGCACGACGCCGGCGTGAGCTTCGCCATCCTCGGCAAGAACGAGACCTGCACCGGCGACCCGGCCCGGCGCCTCGGGATGGAATACCTGTTCCAGATGCTCGCCGCCCAGAACGTCGAACTGCTCAAGAGCGTCGGCGCGGAGAAGACCAAGATCGTCGCGTGGTGCCCCCACTGCTTCAACACCCTGAAGAACGAGTACCCGGACTTCGACGGCAACTTCGAGGTCGTGCACCACTCGGAGGTGCTCGCGAAACTCGTCGACGAAGGCCGCCTGGTGGCCACCAACCAGCTCGACAAGAAGATCACCTACCACGACCCGTGCTTCCTCGGCCGGCACAACGAGGTCTACTCCGACCCGCGCAAGGTCGTCAACGCCGTGCCGGGCCTCAAGCCGACCGAGATGGGCCGCTGCAAGTCCAACGGGTTCTGCTGCGGGGCCGGTGGCGCGCGCATGTGGATGGAGGAGAACATCGGCAAGCGGGTCAACATGGAGCGGGTCGACGAGGCGCTCGGCACCGACCCGGAGCTGATCTCGACCGCCTGCCCGTTCTGCACCACGATGCTCTCCGACGGCATCGCCCAGAAGGTGCAGCAGGGCTCGCTGCAGGAGGGCCAGGTCGAGGTGCTCGACATCTCCGAGGTGCTCTCGCGCGGGCGGATGCTGCCGCTGGCCTCGCAGGGCGTCGCGGGCGCGGGCAGCACCGCGGCGCCGATGGGCGAGGACGCGAGCGAACCCGCCGGCCAGGCGTGATCGCCCCGGTCGGCTCAGGCCGGGGCGCCGTCGACGGTCCGGGGCGGAGCCACCACGTGTAGCTCCGCCCCGATAGGCCCGCTGGCGGTGCGCCGTGCGCTGGTGGGACGTTCCGTGGTATCGGTGCGCACCGCGTCGACGTCCAACCACCGGGCCACCGCGCTCGACAGCTCCCGGGTGTAGGGCACGACACGGTCCTTGCCGAGATCCTTCGCGTGGTACATCGCGAGGTCGGCGGCGCGGAGCACCTCGTCGATGTCGCTGCAGTCGGCCAACATGGCCAGACCGATGCTCACCGACGGGGTGATGGTGCGGCCCGACAGTTGGACCGGCCGGGTGATCGACCGGCGCAGCCGGTGTCCGATCGTGAGCGCCTGACCTGGGTCCACGACCCCCTCGACGAGCACCGCGAACTCGTCACCACCCAGGCGCCCGCCGGTGTCGCCGGGCCGCAGGCTGCCACCGACGCGGTCGGCGATGATCCGGATCAACTCGTCGCCGGTGTGGTGACCGAGCGAGTCGTTGACGAGCTTGAAGTCGTCGAGGTCGGCGAACAGCACGGCGCCGGTGGCCGGTGCACCCGACCGCGCCCCGCGACGCATCTGGTGCTCGACCCGGTCGTGGAACAGGCGCCGGTTGGGGAGACCGGTCAACGGATCCTGATAGGCGAGTCGCTCGAGTTCGTCCCGGAGGCGCTTCTCCTCCGTGACGTCCTCGAGCATCCCGATCGCATAGGCCGGTGCACCGTGCTCGTCGCGCAGGAGCGAGACCTGTAGACGGCCCCAGACGATGTGTCCCGCGCTGTGGAGGAACCGCTTGTCCATCTCGAAGTGTTCGCTGCGACCGTCGACCATCTCGGCGAACAGCTCGTCGTTGCGCGCCACGTCCCCGGGGTGGGTGAAGGTCTCGAAGGTGACCTGCGCGAACTCGTCCGGGGTGTAGCCGAGCATGGCGCACAGCGCATCGTTGGACAACACGGTGTGGCCCTCGAGGTCGACGATCCCGATGCCGATCGGTGCCAGTCGCACGATGGCACGCAGGCGCTCCTCCATCGTGAGGTCGGCCGGCTCGTCGAGCGACCACGCGCGAGGAGCCTCCCGGGCCTCGCCCGGGGCCTCGGTCGGCGTCAGCTCCATCGGTTCACCTCGTCGGGTGCCCGATGTCTGACGGGAACCCCTCCACCCGGTAACCATCGGTCACCCGGTCCCGAGCTTGAGCGCACGGGCGAGCGGTGGACGGACGCCGGCGACCGGAAGGCCGTCCCGGAGCGCCATCCCCGAACCCCTTACCCTGCACCCCACGCCGCCGAAAGTGCGGTGGTTCGACCGCGACCGGAGGTTGTACGTGTCGACCTCCACCTCCGGCACCGACCGTGCCGACCGCGTCGCCGACCGCCTGGCCGTGCCGGTACTGATCGCCGCACTCGCATCCGTGCCCGCGGTCTTCCTCACGCTGTTCGACGCACCCTGGCAGGACATCGGCACGAGCATCAACATGGTCTCGGGCGGGGTCCTGGTGTCCGAGACCGTCGTCCTGCTCGCGCTCGCGGAGGATCGTCGGGCATGGCTGCGACGCAACTGGTGGCTGGTTGCGCTGGCCATCGTGATCATCCCGGCGGTGCTGTTCGCCTTCGCCCCGGTGCAGTTGCTGAGGTTGACCCAACTGATGCGGTTCGCGGGGGCCCTGCGCATCGTGCGGGTCGGGCGCATCTTCAAGGCCGGCAAGATCGTGCGCGAACGCACCGGGTTGGACCGAGGGTGGCAACGAGTGATCGGTGTCGGCGCGACGGTGCTCTGCGCCGCGTTCGTCGCCATCGTGCTGGCCGACCCCACCTCGGCCTCCCGGGAGGCACTCAGCAGCGTGTTGGGCACCGTCGGGGTCCCCGGTGTGCTCGTCGCCGGGCTCCTGCTCGGTGTGGCGACCTACCTGGTCCGTACCCACCGGGTGGGTCCCGACCGCTCGGACCCGGCGCCGGATCAGGGCGGCGAGAGCTCCGGGTAGGGCCAGCCGTTGGCCTCGCAGCCGCCGGTGCCCTTGGTCTGCTGCATCATCACCGGGGCCAGCTCGCCGGGGGCCTCACAGTCCTCGTGGCCGTAGCCGAGCCCGTGCCCGAACTCGTGGTTGACGAGGTAACGCCGGTAGGTCGTGAGGTCGTCGAAGTCCGGCGCTCCCTCCTCCCATCGCATGGCGTTGAGCGCCGCGAACGTGCCGTTCCAGCACGAGAACCGACCGCCCGTGTCGAGCCCCGCCTGGCCGCACAACTCGTCGACCGTCGCCGGTTCGGCCAACACGACCCGGATCGCCGCGGCGGCGATGTCGTCGACCCGTCGCAGGGTCGCCTCGTCGCTCCAACTCCGTGGGTCGTGGAGCGCCCCTTCGACGGCCGCCGCAACCGACAGGGGATCGATCCCGAGGCTCGGCTCCACCTCGACGGTGTAGGCGACGATGGGACCACTGCCGGCCTCGGTCGCGCCCGGCACGATCGCGAAACCCTCCGGGCTCATGATGGCCGGCTCGGCTGGGTCGTCGGGACCCGTATCGATCGACATACCCGCTCCGGGGGAACGGGCAGGATCGTCGACCTCGCCATCCGCGCCCGCGTAGCCGAAGGGCTGGCGGGCCCTGCCCTCGGGCATCGGCGAGGTGGCGGTCCGGGTGAGCGGCAGGCTCGCAGGCTCCTCGGAGATGCCGGTGGCGGCGGCCTCCGGGGGCGCTTCCGTCGCCTGCACGGTCTGCGCACCCACGACGTAGGGATCGCCGGTCGTGGCCCCGAGGTTCGCGCCATCGGCGGCCACGCCGACGGCGACGAGGACGACCGCGCCGAGCAGCAGGTTCGTGGCGCGCATGGGGACCCACCGCCTCGGGATGTCGTCAGATCGTGCGGACCGGCCGAACCGCCGATACCCGAACCGGACGGTGGACCTCGTCCAGTTCGATGACACGGAGGCGAGGTCGGTGGGTCAGGCCGGTGGGTCAGGCCGGTGGGTCAGGCCGCTCGGTCAGGGAACGAGTAGGCCGCGTTCCCCGAGCCATGCCCCCAGCCCGTCGGGATGCACGTCCAAGGCGAAGGCGACGGTCCGAAGGTCGTCCCCGCGCAGGCTCAGCACGCGGCCGTTGTAGTCACCCCGGAGCCACTGGACGTGCTGCACGAGTCGCAACAGTGGTGCGGTCTCGGTGGTGCCCTCGGTCGCACGTAGACGGTCGACCGCCAGGCGGAGCCCGTTCTCGCGTGCCCCGGTGGTCGCGACGTCCTCGTCGGGCAGCACCTCGGTGACGGGCACGCCGTAGAACCCGGCCAACGAAGCCAGCCTGTGCGCCGCGACCGCTCGGTCGCCCCGTTCGTAGGAGCCGACGACCACGGCCTTGAACTGGCCGTTGGTGTTGATCTCCACGTCCTGCAGGCGTAGGCCCTGCGCTCTACGGATCGCACGGAGGCGTTCTCCGAGCCGATGCTGGTAGCGCTCGTCAGCCGACCGTGCGTCGGCGGAGAGCGGGTCGAGCTCGGCGACCGGTACAGCGGCACTCGCTTCGTCCCGCGGCGGCGCGGCGGCGCTCTGTCCTGGGGGCATCGGCGACCCTCCTCGTCAGGAGGGAAGCGGTCGCCGGACCGATCAAGTTACGGGCGGTGACCGCGACGTGCGCCCCTCGCGCGATATGGACACCGAAGCCGGCCCAACTGGCCCTCGGCATGACGTTGCGTGACCGCAGGGGCGCCGGCGCGCCCCACCGCCCTCTCCAGGTCGACGCGGCGGGTGCGTGCGACGCCCCCGGCGCAGGGCACCGGGGGCTCAAGAGCGCGCCGGGCAGGGGACAGGGACACCGAAGGGGACGGACGGTGTCCCGGGTTCGGCTCGAGGCCGGTCCCGGTTTCGCTCTTGCGATAGAACCGCCCTTGCGCGCGGCTCTTGGATGAGAATAACTATCACCCCACCCCCTGTCACGCCTTCTGCCTCTAGTCACGGACCGTGACGACGAGAGCGCTCGGGGTCTCGCTCGAACGACCGATCCTGCCGGCCGTGTGCTGCTCCGCCGTATCAGAGGGGCGGTTCGGAGGGGGCGGGTGCGTCACGGGGCACCAGCTCGTTGAGGTGGTAGCGAGACGAGGTCGGGCCCCGCTGCCCCTGGTACTTCGAGCCGCTGGCGCCACTGCCATAGGGTCGCTCCGCGGGACGATCCAGGGCGAAGAAGGCGAACTGGGCGACCCGCATCCCCGGATAGAGCAGGATCGGCAGCGTCGCGACGTTGGAGAGTTCCAGGGTCACATCGCCTTCGAAGCCGGCGTCGACGAAACCGGCCGTGGAGTGGATCACCAGACCGAGCCGCGCGAGCGAACTCTTGCCCTCGATCCTCGCCACCAGATCGTGCGGGAGGCGGATCCGTTCCAGCGTGGCACCCAGCACGAACTCGCCCGGGTGCAGCACGAACGGTTCGCCCTCCGGTACCTCGACCAGGTCGGTCAGCCCCGGCTGATCGGCGCGCACGTCGATCGACGAGTAACGGTGGTTGGCGAAGACCGCGAACTGGGCCGCCAGCCGGACGTCGACGCTGGAGGGCTGAACCGCGCCGTCGCCCAACGGATCGACCACGATCCGACCCGATGCCAGATATGAGCGGATGGTGCCGTCGGAGAGGATCAATGGAGCTCCGGAGAAGGGCGGGGACGACCCGGCCGCGTTGCGGTCATCACCAGCCGACGAGTACCGTGCGGGTCTCGCGGACCCTCGTGGTCCGCGTTCGCGGGTGTAGCTCAATGGTAGAGCTCCAGCTTCCCAAGCTGGTGACGGGGGTTCGATTCCCCTCACCCGCTCCTCCAGGTCTTGGCGAGAGGGCCGGCGCCTGCGCCGGGCGTCGGCGAGTTCCGGTTGGACTCGCCGGCTGGAGGCTCGCCGAAGGCGCGACCGCGAAGGGCTCGAGTGCGCTGATGCTCGCCTCGGGCGCCGATCAGCGCTTGGATCTCCGCTGGGCCCATGGCGGCCCCGCCGGGCGCCGCGTCCATCGCGAGGCCAACCGACCCTGCGGGCTGCCGTCGAGTTCCAAGGTGGCTTGCCAGCGGTAGGTCATCGGCCACCGGCGGAAGATCGGCAGGCGGAACAGCAGAGCGAGCAGCGGTCGGCGCAGCCGTGTCCGCCACGGCCCGAAGCTCTCGATCACGAGGTCGACCCGGTCGGCGGCGCGGTCGAGCTCGTAGCGGCCCCGTAGTTGGGTGGCGTCGTCGGCTTCCAGCAGGATCGCCCCCGACCGGTGGCTGTGGGCCGGTAGGGACCGCAGGTCCGGCAGGGGTGGGGCGAGCCGCACCGCGCACGTGTGGCCGCCACGACCGACCCGGATGGCGGTGATGGCGAAGCCCTCGTGCACCTCGACGATGTCGACGTCAGGGCCAGCCGGTCCCTGGGTTCCGGGTACGGGCACGCGGGGTGCGACGCGGACGCTGTCGGGGTTGAGCTGGCACACCAGCACGTCCGGGTCGTAGCGGGCCATCAAGCACCGGCGTCCCCCGATGGGCAGCGGGAGGCGAGGGATGCTCCGTACCTGCCCGTCCACCCGCACGCCCACCTCGGTTCCCCGGACGGGGACGAACGACATGCCGGGCAGCCACAGGAACGGGAAGAACGCCGGGGTGTCGAAGGCGCCACCGACGGGAGCGAGCACGGGGAACCGGTCGCGCCGACCGGCGAGGTGCTCGTGCATGCGCAGGTCGAACCGGCGGCCGTTCGAAGCGGCGAGTGCCAACTCGAGGTGCAGGCCGTCGTCGTCGACCTCGAAGCGCGCCAGATCGAACGGTGCGTGGTGGAGGCCGTGCAGCCCCTTGCCGAGGCCGTCGTACCCGGATGGGTCGACGTCACCCCCCGTTGGCGCGTACAGCTCGACGTAGCCGTCATGGCGGTAGGCGAGCAGGACGAGCACGTCCTTCCCGGCCCCGCCGAGAACCTGCGGTTCCAGGGTCCGGTAGGTGGGATCGTCGGCGATGTCGATGATGAGCAGCCGCCGGATCGGTGACAGCTCGAGGGTGATCGGCACCAGCAGCTCATGGGGGTCGGCCGGCCGTCCGACCGGGCGGGAAGGTGCGCTCATGACACGGCCTGGAGGTACGAGGCGATCAGCAGCAGCGAGAACAGCAGGTTGACCGCGACGTGGGTGAACATCGGCAGCCACACGGTGCGTTCGCGCCACGCCAGCCAGTTCGCCGGCAGGCTGCCGAACAGCACCTGGGGCCACCGCCACGGGGTCCACAGGTGGTAGAGCGTGAACAGCACCGTGTTGAGCACCGGCGCCAGCCGGCCGAAGCGGTCGATGCGCGGGAGCAGGTGGCCGCGGAAGTACAACTCCTCGGTCACCGGTCCGACGATGCCGTTGAGGACGAGTACCGCGACGACCATGACCGCGAACGCACCACCCGTGAGGGGGTCGGTGCCCTCCTCGATGGCGGCGAACTGGTAGAGCGTGGACGGCATCCACGCGAACAGCGGCGAGATCAGCCGGTCGAGGACGAGCAGATGCACGACCACGAACGCCAGCATGAGGGCGGCGAGCGCTCCGCCGAGCAGGATCAGCCGCCGCAGCGGGAGCCGGGTGCGGTAGTCGACGACCGCGAGGGGCGACCACGAACCGGTCTCGCGGTGCGCCTGGATGCTCAGGTAGCCGAGCTCGAGCGGAGCGATCACCACACCGATGCCGAGGAGGAGGGCGAACAACGCCGGCAGGCCCCACGACTCGACCGTGGGGGCGGTGAGCAGCACGAAGGAGACCAGCGCCACGCCGGGCATCAGGTGCAGGAACACCGACCGGGGCAACGAGTGCTGGCCGGGAGTCACGACCTCGACAGCGGACCGGTTGCACTCCTCCCCAGGGTCGACGGCAGCGATCCGCGCGGTGGTGGTCACGACCGATCCTCTCCGGGCTGCCCGCGGCGAGCCGGCCGCCACCTCCGATCATGCGCCGACCGTCTGCCCGCGGGTAGGGGACAACGACCTGGCGACTTCGAGCGTCGTTGCACCGGTCAGCGTGTGAGGCGGAACAGGTCGCAGCCGGTCACGCGACGTTGATGAGTAGGCGGTAGAGGCCGACCAGGGCGAGGCTGCCGGCGGCCGCGGCCCCCACGACCACGCCGTAGGCCAGCGACCGTCGATCTCGGTCGGGGACCCCCAGGGCCGGGATGGCGACGGCCATGGCCGCAAGCCCGACCATGATGGCGAGATCGGTCAGGCGGTGCGGCTCACCGACGAGATCCCACAGCCAGGGGCGACGGTCGAGGACGAGGAATCCGGCCTCGGCGAGCAGCACCACGCACGGCAGCGCGATCGCCAGGACCGGCACGGGTTCTCGACGCTTCGATGCGGCGCCGGCCATCCCGAGCAGCGGCCCGACCGTCACCGCGGCCACCAGCCAGACCAGCGGCACCGCACTGAGGGTGTGATCAGCCGCGGGATCGCCGGTGATGAGCCCGAAGCGAACGGCCTGGCCCAGGTAGTAGGTGACGACACCGATGAGCAGGGCGAGGGTGCCGGCCCACCCGCCCCGTCGGCGCGATGGACAGCGCCGTCCGACGGCGAAGGCGGCGACCGCCCAGGGCGAGATGAGGTTGCCGAGGATGACCAGCCCTGGCGGGGATGACGCCGTCCGCGGTCACCGAGAAGACGCCGAGCCCGAGGCCGACCGCCGCGGCAGCGAGCAACGACCGGTCACGCGCCGGGGAGCCCTGGGCCGTCGTCGCTACCGAAGGGACCTCGCCATCTCGGATCGAGCCGGCGTCGTTCGCCACCATCTCGCGCCGAGCTCCCTCGTGGATCCCTGGCCGCTCTCGTCAGGTGTCGGTCGAGGGCAGTCCGTGCCCTCCGACCGGCTGCAACTCGAAGCGTTCACCCGGTCCCGCGATCAACGGTCGTGCCCGGTCGATGATGGCCCGCACCGACGGCAGGCCCAGCGAGGCCCCGTGAGCGGCCTCATCGCTCCACACCTCCATGACCCAGACGGCATCGGGGTCGTCCGCAGCCCGGTTGACGAGCCAGAGCAGGCAGCCCTCCGCCTCGCGCAGCGCCTCCGCTGCCTCGAGCAGCAGGGCGGCGAGACCATCGGCTTCCCCCGGTGTCGCCCGGAAGCTGCCGCAGAGCGCGTATCCCGCCATGACGTGCCTCCGAGGTCGATCGATCCGCGCCCCGAACTCGCGGCGTCTCCAGAACCTACTCCAACCAGCGGTGCACCCATGGCGTCACCGCGACAGCCGGACCGGTCGGCCCCTCCCCCCGCGGACGGGGACCCGAACGCCTGGTTCGGGATGACCTCCGGCGAGGTCGACGCCGGGGGCGGCCTCACACCCGAAGCTCGGGGGCTCCTATTCTCACCGTCGCGGGGCGAGGGCGATCAGCCTCGCTTCTCGTCCGTGGGGGCCCGTGGGCGGACGGCGTTGCGCGCCTCCGAGACGGGCGAGGTCGAGGACCGAGATCCGGAGAGACGTTGATGCCAGACCACCGCTCCCGCAGGCGCGTGTACGAACTGTTCGCGCCCCGGTTGGGAGGAGCAACGGGGCGGCGGATGGATTGGGCCATCCTGCTGTTGATCGCCCTGAACGTGGCGGCGGTCATGCTCGAGACGGTGGACCCGATCTTCGAACGGTTCACCGCGGTCTTCCAGTGGCTCGAGATCGTGTCGGTGATCGTCTTCACGATCGAGTACGTCGCACGCATCTGGTCGGCGGTCGAGGAAGAAGGCTACGACCGCCCGATCCTCGGTCGGCTCCGGTACGCCCGGCGGTTCATGATGCTGGTCGACCTGCTGGCCATCCTCCCGTTCTACCTCGCGGCGCTCGGCATCGGCCTCGACCTGAGGTTCCTGCGAGCACTGCGGCTGGTCCGCCTGTTCAGGCTGCTGAAGATCGCGCGATACTCCTCCGCCCTCGACAAGTTCGTGGAGGTCCTCCGTGACCGCAAGGAGAAGCTGGTCATCGCGGCGGCGGCCAACCTGATGCTGCTGATCGTGGCGAGTTCGGCCATGTACATCGTCGAGCACCCGGCTCAGCCCGAGGTCTTCCCGTCGATCCCGGAGACCATGTGGTGGGGTGTGATCACGCTCACGACGGTCGGCTATGGCGACGTCGTACCGATCACCCCGCTGGGTCAACTCGTGGGCGCGGTCGTGGCCGTGCTGGGGATCGGCATGTTCGCCCTCCCAGCCGCGCTCATCGCCACGGGTTTCGCGGCCGCCACGGGCGTCGAGGACTAGACCACGGACGATCACGATCCGGTCCCCCGGTCCCCCGATCTCCCGAGACGCGAGCATCGGCGGCCAACCGGCGAGAGGTTGAGCGACCGGGTGGCGCACCATCGCCACCGAGCACCACGAGTCGCGGGCGGCGTCACGGCGGGGTCCGCACCATCGTCACCGCACCTTCGGCGGCCTGCCGGGAGACGAATCCGAGACCCTCGTAGAGGGCGCGGGCCGGGTTGTCGGTCTCCACACTCAAGCTGACCTGTTCGACGGCCCGGAGGCCGAGCTCGACCAGCATCGCGGTCACCAGGCAGCGTCCGATGCCACGGCCACGATGGTCCGTCGCGACGGCGATGCTCAGTTCCGGGGTCCGCTCGTCGATGTAGCCGTAGCCGTGGTGGTCGTCACGGAACCGCCGGACCCAGACCGCACCGGCGCGGGCTCCCCGGACACGAGCGATCAGTCCGGCGTCACCCGGCCGGCCCCAGTCCTCGACGTAGACGGCGAGCCCTGGCTGGCTGAGGGCCCCGGCGATGTCTGGCGCGTCGGTCGTGCCGCGCCAGAAGGCGGCTTCGTACAGCATCTCGCGCACGAACGGCAGATCCCGGTCGACGATGGGGAGGATCGACAGCGCGGCCATGACCCGAGTCTGCCAGCTGCGGCGGACGCCGTCGCCACCGGCGCGGTGCTGCCGCAACGACGCGACACCGACCGGCCCGGTCCGCGAGCGCCGGCCTCCGGCGGTGTGCGCTCACCGCCAGCGGTACCGGTGGACCCGGCCGGCCGCCGACCCGACCCGGTCCACTCCCCACCCATCCATCCGGAGTGCCAGGTGACCGAGCCGCTGCCCGCCGCAGGAGCCCACGGCGGTGACGGGCCGCGCATCGCCCGGGCGCTCGGCATCCCTGCCGGCGAGGTGCTCGACCTGTCGCAGACCCTGAACCCGTTCGCGCCCGACGTCGCCCGGCTGCTGGGGCGCCACCTCGACGCGGTGGGCCACTACCCCGACGACGCGGCCGCCACGGAACTGCTCGCGGAGACGATGGGTGTGGACCCCGGCCGGCTCGTGCTCACCAACGGCGGCAGCGAGGCCATCACGTTGGTCGCCGGGGAGCTCGGCGGCCGCGTCGCCGCGGAACCGGAGTTCGGGCTCCATCCGCGGGACTCCGACGGCCCCATCTGGCGCAGCGACCCGCAGAGCCCGACCGGTCACCTGGCCACCCCGGACCTCGAGGCAGCGGTCTGGGACGAGGCCTTCTATCCGATGGCGACCGGTCGCTGGACCGCCGCGCGCCCCGGGGTCACCGTCGGATCGTTGACCAAACTGTTCGCCTGCCCGGGCCTGCGGCTCGGGTTCGTGATCGCCGACGACGTGGCGGCACTGACCCGCCGACGGCCGCACTGGTCGGTGGGATCGCTGGCCCTGGCGGTGCTCCCGGAGCTGCTCGCGGCGGCCGACCTGCCCGCCTGGCAGGCCGCGATCGCCGACGCCCGCAGCGCGCTCGCCTCGGCGTTGGAGGCGCGTGGCTTCGAGGTGGCCGCGCACGACGCGCCGTGGGTACTGGTGGAGGCCCCCGGCCTGCGCGAACGGCTCGCGCCGCACGGGATCGTCGTGCGCGACTGCGCGAGCTTCGGACTGCCCGGACAGGTGCGCATCGCCGTCCCCGACGAGGCCGGGCTGGCACGGTTGCTGGCCGCCATCGACCAGCAGGGCGGATCCGGTGACGACCGCTGATCCGGCGACGCCGGTGCGCGGAGCACACGTCCCGTTCCACTGCGGTGGCACGGTGACGTAGGGTTGCCGACAGCGCGTGGACGAAGTCCGGTGAGAACCCGGCACTGTCCCGCAACGGTGGTCCGACCCGCAGAGCTGCTCCCGCAGCCAGCCGGCGTCGGCGAGTCCGGTCGAATCACGCGCCACACGAACCGTCAGCCCTCGAGGACAGGGTTGGTTCGGCCGGCGCTCCCGTCGTTCGAGCTTCCTCAGCCTCAACGACCGGAGCACCCATGAACCTTCGAACCACCCGAGCCCGTCCTGCGCGCGCACTGACGCCCGCCGTGCTCGCGCTCGCCCTGCTGCTCACCGCCTGCGGCGCCGACGACGCCACCGACGACGACGCGACCGAGCCCGGCACCTCGGAGGACGTCGCCGACGACGCGCCGGACGATGACGCGACCGAGGATGCCGACGAGGCGACCGAGGACGAGGCGGCCGCCGGCGACTTCCCCGTCACCATCGAGTCCGAGGGCGGGACCTGGACGCTGGAGGAGGCTCCCGAGCGGATCGTCTCGCTCTCCCCCACCGCGACCGAGGTGCTGTTCGCGATCGGCGCCGGCGACCAGGTCGAGGCCGTCGACCAGTTCTCCTACTACCCGGAGGAGGCTCCGGTCACCGACCTCTCCGGCTTCGACCCCAACATCGAGGCGGTCACCGCCTACGACCCGGACCTGGTGGTCCTCTCCAACGACGCCAACGAGCTGGTGGCCGGCCTGACCTCGCTGGAGATCCCGGTGCTGGTCAGCGCCGCGCCCGCCGACATCGAGTCCGGTTTCGACACCATGGCCGAGCTCGGGCTCGCCACCGGCCGGGTCGACGAGACCGCCACGCTCGTCAGCGAGCTGCGCGAGGAGATCGACGCCGCGCTGGCCGAGGCACCCGACACCGCCGTGCGCATCTACCACGAGCTCGACTCGACCTACTTCGCGGCCAGCTCCTACGGGTTCGTCGGGGACGTCTACGAGCAGATGGGCGCGATCAACATCGCCGACGAGGGCGACCCGGACCAGAGCGGCTTCCCGCAGCTGACCGAGGAGTTCATCGTCGAGGCCGACCCCGAGCTGATCGTCATCACCGACGAGGTGGACTACACCGCCGACGACGTGGCCGACCGTTCGGGCTGGCAGGACATCACCGCGGTCGAACAGGACAACATCGTGACCGTCGACTCCGACATCGCCTCGCGCTGGGGACCACGCCTGCCGCAGTTCATCACCACGGTCGCGGAGGCGCTCTCCGCGATCGCCGCCGACGCCCCGTAGCCGACCCGTGGCCCAGGCACTCGACCCGGCGATAGGCGGCTCCAGCCTGTCCGGGGACGAGAGCAACGGCGAGGACCGGGCGTCGGAACGTGCGTTCCGGCTCCCGCTGCTCGGCCTGGTCGGGGTCATCGCGGCGGTGATCGTCGCCGCGCTGATCAGCGCGACGCAGGGGGCGGCGGGACTCCCCGTCGGTGGGGTGCTCACCACGCTGCTCGACGCCGTACCGGGGATCAACCTCGAGCCGGGCCTCGACGCCCGCCAGCAGGCCATCCTGACCCAGATCCGCCTGCCCCGGCTGGTGCTCGGCCTGCTGGTCGGCGGGGCGCTCGGCAGCGCCGGCGCCGCCTACCAGGGCATCTTCCGCAACCCGCTCGCCGACCCCTACCTGCTGGGCGTGTCGGCCGGTGCGGGCCTCGGGGCGGTGCTGGCCATCGGCTTCGGCCTGGATCTGTCCTGGGGACCCTTCGGCGCCGTCCCGGCCGCCGCGTTCGTCGGCGCCCTGCTGGCGGTCAGCGGCTCCGCCCTGATCTCGCGCGGCCCGGGGAGCTCACCGGCGACGCTGCTGCTCGCCGGGGTGGCCATGGCGGCGCTGTTCTCCGCCGCCCAGACCTACGCGCTGCAACGACTGAGCGAGACCCGCGCCCGCGAGGTCCTGTCGTGGTTGTTCGGGCAGCTGCAGACCAACGGCTGGGACCAGGTCCTGCTGTTGATCCCCTACGTCGTGATCTGTGGAGCGATCCTCGTCGCCTACGGCCGCCACCTCGACGTGCTGCGTGTCGGTGACGCGGAGGCCCGGGCGCTCGGCATCGACCCGACCCGCAGCCGGATCGTGGTGGTCGTCGCCGCGTCGCTGCTGACCGCGGCGGCGGTGTCGGTGAGCGGGCTGATCGCGTTCGTCGGCCTGGTGATCCCGCACGTGATCCGATTGCTGATCAGCCACAGCTACCGCGTGATCGTGCCGCTGTCGGCCCTGGGCGGGGCGGCCTTCCTCGCCTTCGTCGACGTCGGGTCGCGGACCCTGCTGGCGCCGGCCGAACTGCCGGTCGGGGTCATCACCGCGTTCGTCGGCGCCCCGTTCTTCGCGTTCGTGTTGTGGCGCGGCCGGCAGGCGCCGTCATGAGCGCGGACATCGGCGCGGACCGGGCGACCGACCGCACGGGCGCGGACACCGCCGGCCCGCCGCACCCCGGGGTTCCCGCGAACGGGGTCGCGCTCAGCTGCCGGGACGTGCGCGTCACCTACGGCCGGTTCGAGGCGCTCGGCGGTGTCGACCTGCACCTCGCCGGCGGCGAGTGGTTGGGCCTGATCGGACCCAACGGCGCGGGCAAGACCACTCTGATCGGCGCGATCAGCGGCCTGATCGACCACCACGGCGAGGTCGCCCTCGCCGATGGCCGGCAGCCGGGCGCGCGCGACATCGCGCTGGTACCACAGAACCCGCTGCTGCCGCCCGGCATGACGGTCGCCGAGTACGTGCTGCTCGGCCGGACCGCCCACCTCGGTTGGCTGGCGCGCGAGACCCGCGAGGACCGGCGCATCGCCGCGACGGCGGTCCGTCGACTCGGCCTGCAGCCGTTCGGCGAGCGCATCGTCACCACGCTGTCCGGAGGCGAGGCGCAGCGCATGGTGGTGGCCCGGGCCCTCGCCCAGCAGGCACCGGTGCTGCTGCTCGACGAACCGACCAGCTCGCTCGACCTGGGGCATCAGGTCACCGTCCTGGAACTGGTCGACGAGCTACGCCGCGAGGACGGGCTGAGCGTCATCAGCGCGATGCACGATCTGAGCACCGCCGCCCGGTTCTGTGACCGCCTGGCCCTGATCGCCGGGGGCGAGTTGATCGCGCAGGGCACCCCCGAGCAGGTGCTGCAGGCCGATCGGCTGTCGCGCGTCTACGAGACCCCGTTGACCGTGCGCCACATCGACGGCGAGCTGTGTGTCCTACCCGTGGCCCGCCGGCGGAACGCCTGACCCCGGCGGCAGGCACCGGCGCGAACGAGCTCGACCCGAGCGGCCCGACGCCGACCGACCCCACGCCGACCGACCCGGAGCCCCCGATGAGCGAGACACCCGGACCCGAGCCCACGCCCCCGGTGACGCCACCCGCCACCTCGACGAGCGAGGCGCCGGACGCCCCGCGCTCCGCACGTCCCTACGAACGCGACGAGCTGCGCTCGGCCACCTCGCTGGTGCTGGTCACCACCGGTGACGGCAAGGGCAAGTCGACCGCGGCGTTCGGCACCGCGATGCGTTCGGTCGCGCGCGGCTGGCCGACCGCGGTCGTGCAGTACCTCAAGAGCGGCACGTGGCGCACCGGCGAGGAGAAGCTCGGGCGGCAGGTCGGCATCGACTGGTTCGCCGCCGGTGACGGTTTCACCTGGGACTCCACCGACCTCGACGAGACGCAGGCCAAGGCGGTGGCCGGGTGGGCGTTCACCCGCGAGCTGATCGCGGCCGGCTCCCACCGCATGATCGTGCTCGACGAGATCAGCTACCCGATGGTGTGGGGCTGGGTCGACGTCGACGAGGTCGTCACCACCCTCGCCGAACGGCCCGGGGACGTCTCCCTGTTCCTCACGGGTCGTCGCATGCCGCAGGCGGTGATCGACGTCGCCGATACGGTCACGGAGATGACCAAGGTCAAGCACGCCTTCGAGACCGGCATCCGCGCGCGCCGTGGCATCGACTATTGACTGACGACCGCGGCCCGATGGTGACCGAACCGCAGCTGCACCGACCCGGCAGCGATGGTCACGACGATCACCGCGGCGTGCTGGTCTGGCGCTTCGACACCCCGCGGGCGGCATTGTCGTCGGCGGCGGTCGGCGGTGGCCGGATCGACGCGTCCTGGGTCGTCAACCTGGGTGTCCACAGCGACTACGCCCGGGTCGATCTGGAGGCCCACGCCACCGAGCTGACCGCTCGGTTCGGGCTCGTCGGGCCCGGGATCACGCTGTTCACCGCCGCGGACGTGACCCGGCGCCGCCGGTGCCGGATCGGCGGGGTCACCGTCGATGCGACCGTCGGGGTCACCAGACCGACCTGGGCCGCGGACCCGACCTGGACCGAGGGCACCCCCTGGACCGAGGGCACCGCCTGGCGCGAGGCCGCCGCCCGGCGCGCCCCCGGTCCGGCCGGCCCGGCGCCGTCTCGCCCCGGCACCATCAACCTCGTCGTGCAGGTACCGGTCGTGCTCGACGAGGGCGCGGCGGTCAACGCCGTGATCACCGCGACCGAGGCCAAGACCCAGGCCCTGATCGAACACGACGTCCCCGGTACCGGCACGGCCAGCGACGCGGTCGTGGTGCTGTGGCCACGTGCCGATGCGGTGCCGGCCGACTCCGAGGTGGCACGCTTCGCCGGTCCCCGCTCGCCCGTTGGGGCTGCGCTCGCCCTGGCCGTCCACGGCGCGGTCCGCGCCGGTCTGGAGCCCGCCCGATGATCGTGGTGGTGACCGGCGGCACCCGTTCGGGCAAGTCCCGCATCGCCGAGGCGTTCGCGGCCGACCTCGGTGGCGACGCCGTGACCTACCTCGCCACCGCCACCCCGGCCGCGGACGACGCCGATCACCAGGCCCGCATCGCCGCACACCGCGTCCGCCGGCCGGCCGGATGGAGCACCGTGGAGTGCCGGCGACCGTCGGAGCTCGCGGCCGGCCTGCGCGCCACCGACCGGGTCGCGCTGGTCGATTCGGTCGGGACCTGGCTGACCCTGCACCACGACCTCGAGGTGGCCGACGACGAGGTCACCGAACTGCTCGCGACCCTGCGCGACCGGGACGCCGCGACGGTGCTGGTCACCGAGGAGGTGGGCCTCGCCATCCACCCACCCGACGCGCTGTCGCGACGCTACGTCGATGCGCTGGGCCTGCTCAACCAGCAGCTCGCCGAGGCCGCCGACCGGGTGCTGCTGGTGGTCGCCGGGCGCGTGCTCGAACTGCCGCCGGCGTGAGCCGGTTCGGCCGTCGCAGCCTGGCCGTCGCGGCGGGGCTGTTGCTCGACCGGGTGTTCGGGGAACCGCCCGCGGCCGTGCATCCGGTGGCCGCCTTCGGTCGGGTGATGCTGCACCTGGAGCGGACCTCGTGGGCCGACCGCCGGGGCGCCGGGGTCCGCTACACCGCGATCGGGATCGCGCTCGGTGCCGGGGCCGGGGCGCTGGGACGCTCGACGGCCGGTGCCGTCGCGCTCACCAGCGCCGGGCGCGAGCTGCGCCGGGTCGCCGCCGGGATCGGTGATCAGCTCATCGCCGGGGACCTCGAGGCGGCACGTGCGGCGCTGCCCTCGTTGGTCGGACGCGACCCGAGCGAGCTGGATGCCTCGGGGGTCGCGGCGGCGGTGATCGAGTCGTTGGCGGAGAACACCGTCGACGCGGTGGTCGCGTCCGCGTTCTGGGGCCTGGTCGCCGGCGCACCCGGCGCCGGCGCCTACCGGGCGATCAACACCATGGATGCGATGGTCGGACATCACAGCGCCCGCCACGAGCGTTTCGGGTGGGCGGCGGCCCGGACCGACGACGTCGCGAACCTGCTCCCGGCACGACTGTTCGCGCTGCTCGTCGCCGCGCAGGTGCCGGGACGTGCGGCCGAGGTGTGGCGGATCGTGCGGCGCGACGCCGGCGCCCACCCCTCACCCAACGCCGGGGTCGCCGAGGCGGCCGTCGCGGCGGCGCTGGGACGGCAGCTCGGTGGACCGCTGCGCTACGGCGAGCGTCTCGAGGAGCGACCACGACTCGGTGACGGTCCGCGCCCCGGGGCCACGGATGTCGTCCGGGCCCGCGAGCTGGTCGACCGGGTGGAGTGGAGCCTGATCGGGCTGCTGGTCGCCGTGGCCGTGGTCGATCACCTCCGGGACCGGCGGGCCTGACCGGCGTCGGCGGGCGCGGCATCCGGGGGTGTCCGGACCACCTCGACCCGGGTGCTGTCGGGGAGCACCCTGCGAAGCTCCACCGCGGCGGCAGCCGCCGCCCCCGACCCATCCTCGTCGGCCGCGAAGAGGAGGCCGGCGACCGTCCCGGTGTGGCCCACGACGACGCCCAGCGCCGCGAAGCCGGGCAGCATCGCGACCAGCAGAGCGTGGTTGGCGTTGGGAACCACCGCCTGGTTCATCGCGGCCGAGCGGGTCGCCTCCACCGCGAACGCCCGCGCGTCGCGCGCTTCCGCCGCGAGCTCCAACCGGTCCAGCATCGCGTCGTACTCGGCGGCGAGCCCGACCTTGCCCGACACCTCGACCGAGCCGGTGTCGAGCGTGGTCGGGGGCACCACCATCGTGATCACGAACCTCGGCGCCCAGCCGAAGCGACGCACGATCCGTCCCGTGTCGCGGGCCATCGCGTCGACGCCGGGGAACATCGTGCCGTCGGAGGCCTCGATCGAGGTCGCGATCGCGGCGATCTGCCCGGGGTCGACCGGGCGGCCCAGCCCGGCCGCCACCGCCCGGACCGTCGCGGTGATGTCAGCGGTGCTGGAACCGAGGCCCTTGCCGACCTGGAGCTCGCTGGCATGGTCCAGATGGATCTGGTGGGGCGGCGCCTGCAGGCAGCTCAGCGTGCGCCGGGCCGCGAGCACCATCTTGGTGCGCTCCGCACCGACCCCGGTGACCCGCGTCACCTCGGCCGGTGCGACCCGGGCCTCGACCGTGGCGTACACCGCGATCGGGCAGGCGACGTTGACGTGCTCGCCGGCCGAGGTCACCCCCTGCACGAGTTCCCCGCACGTGCCCGGTGCGACGCCGCGCCCGACCACCACCCCTACTCCCCCACGCGGTAGGTCCGGACCGCCGCGGCCGCCAGCTCCTCACGGGTGAAGGGCACCTCGCGCAGCCGCCCGTCGGCGAACAGCTCGGCCTGGTCGGCGTAGTGCGGCGAGTCCTCGTCGAGCGTCGCCGAGCCGAACTGGTGGATCGCCCGACTGGAGACCACGCCGTCCGCGTCGAAGCTGATCGCCGAGAGGTAGGCGTCACCGACGATGCCCGACAGCACGCCGCCGTCGACGCGTTCGCCGTAGATCGCCCGCAGCACATCGGGGGCGCCCCCGAGCGGCAGGTCCACCCCGCCGCGCCGGAGCCGGTTGACCTCCCCCCAGGGCACGTCGACCCGTCCGTGGCCGGCGACCAGCCAGCCCACCGCGTCCCGGTAGGCCGCCGACAGCGCGACGTCGTCGACCATCCCGGCGACCTCGCCGTCGCCCAGCCGGGACGGGTCGAGCTGCAGGCGTTCGTCGTCGAACAGCCCGGCGACGGTCAGCACCATCACCGCGGCCGCGCGGCTGTCGGCGGCCGTGTCGAGGTCCCAGTCGGCGAGGACCTCCAGACCGCGGCGCTCGTCCTCGGTGTCCAGCTCGTCGCGTGCGGCCACCAACCGGTCGCGCCAGGTCGCGACCGCGGAGGTGGCTGCGTACCGGGTGTCGAACTTGGTCTCCAGCAGGGCACCGAGGTCGATCGGGTCGTCGCCGCCCAGCAGTTCCTGCGCGCGCAGGGAGCGGTTGGTCTCGTAGCGTTCGATGCCGGTGGTCGCCTCCGGCCAGCGCGACGGGTCGGGTCGTTCCGGGCCGGTCGTGGCGGTGAACGGTGAGGAGTTCGCGTTCTGCACGAACCCGGCCGCGGGATCCTCGACCCAGGGAAGGTCATCGAACGGACGGATCCCGGTCCACAGCGTGTCGCGGGTGTCGCCGGGTACGACCCCGCCCCAGTCGACGCCGGGCAGCTCCGGGCGGTCAGGCAGCAGCGCGTGGTAGAGGTAGCCGATCCGGCCGTCGGCGTCGGCGACCCCCAGGCTGAACGAGGCCAGACCGTCCTGGCCCTCCAACGCGGCCTTCCACTCGTCGAGGTCCCCGGCGCGGTTGAAGCCGTAGAGCTGCTCGAAGATGCCGACGGTGTCCATCCCCGCCCAGCGCAGCGCCACGTCCCCGTCGTCGCGCCGGATGACGGGCCCGAAGATCGTCCAGGCGACCTCGCGCTGCACGGTCCACCGCAGGCGTCCGAGCAGCTGCACCTCGAGGTCGGCCTGGTCGATCTCCATGTCGAGCCACTCACCGTCGACGCGGTAACGGGTCGGGTCGTCCGGGTCGACATCGAGGCGGTAGACGTCGATCAGGTCGGGCTTGTTGACGGTGAACGACCACGCCACCCGCTGGTTGTGCCCCAGCACGATGCTCGGCACGCCCGGGAACAGCGCACCGGTGGCGTGCCAGCCCTCGTCGGAGGTGAGCGTGGCCTCGTACCAGGCGACCGGGCCGGTCCAGGGTTGGTGGCTGTTGGAGATCAGGTGGGTGGCCCCGTCGGGGGTCCGCTCCGGGCTGACCGCCAGCACGTTGGAGCCGGCGGCGGTCACCGCCTCGATGCCGGCCGGCCGGGCCAGGGCCTGCGGACGCTCCTCCAGCGGTGCGTCGTCGAACAGCGCCGCGAGGCTCACCTCGATGCCGAAGAACAGCGGCGCCTTCTGCACGCTGGCGGCGACGAGGTCCTCGCCGGTGACGGGGAACAACTCCGGGCTGATGAGCTCGCCGGTGTTGGCGGCGGCGTAGGCGTTCAGCCCCGCGGCGTAGCCCTCCAGCAGCGCCCGGGTCTCCGGCGCGAGGCCCGGGTAGCCGGCCGCCGTGACCTCGCGGACCCGCAACAGGGCCACGAGGTAGTCGACCGGTGCCGCGTCCTGACCCTGCACGGTGGCGAGCCGTCCGCGGGCCGCCAGCGTGGACTGCTGGATGGTGAGGAAGTCGTCCTCCGCGTGCGCCCACGCGAGGCCGTAGGCGGTGTCGGCGTCCCGCGCACCGTGCACGTGCGGGATCCCGAACCGGTCGCGCGAGATCGTCGCGTCGTAGGACGGCCCGCTCGCGGCCTGGGCCGCGAGGTCGGGCGGCCCGACCGGCCACAGCGCGTAGGCCAGCACGCCGACCACGAGCACGACGATGCCCGCCGCCACCCGACCCAGGATCCGTTTCATGCGCGGAGTCTCGCACGTCGATCGCGTGACACCTGGCGTCGCGCCCGGACGTTCCCGCCGCCGGACGGCGGCGCGGGCGGCACGATCGGTGGGGCCTGGTCGTCCTCGGTGCGAACAGCGATCCGATCGATCGCGACCGGATCACGGTGACGTGCCGCGAACCGGTGCGGACCGCGTAGGCGGTAGACACCGGTTCGAGACCTGGTCGTGGCGGACGCCGACGATCCAGCGCACGATGCAAGCCGTCGCGCGGCGAGCAGCAGCCCGTCGCACGCGGAGGGGGTCTCGTGGTCGAACAGCTCAGTCCCGCCGACGCCTGGCGGCACGTCACCACCGGTGATGGGGAGATCCTCGACCTCCGCACCCGGGCGGAACGCCGCCGCCACGGCGCGCCCCCGGGGGCCCGCAAGGTCTCGCTCGTTCGCCATGCCTTGTGGCCCCGTTCCCATGGCGCGGTGTATCTCTGCCAGCATGCCAACCGCTCCAAGCTCACCGGTTGGCGCGGCGCACCCGAGATCGCCGGCGGCTGGGAAGGGTGGATCGATGCGGGCCTGCCCGTCGAGTCGTCCATCGGTTGATCCCCGGCACCGGGTCGGCAACGCCCGCGTCGACGGCCAGATCCGGTGATCGCACGAACCCAGCGCGCGGAGATGGGACACGGGGCGCGGCCCCGACCGGTCATCGACTCGGACGGCGGCCCTACCGGGTGGAGCCCCGCGTCCACCTCGGACGCCGACGACGGCCCGCTGTTCGGCCCTCGGGGACACGGGGATCCTCGGCCATCGCCGGTGGCGGGTCCCATCCAGGCGCGACATCCAGGGCTTCGACGAGCTCGCCGCAGAGCTGATCGAGCATGCCCGCCATCTGCACCCAGGCGGGCTCCGGGTCGCGGATCGGGTCGTGGACGTCCTCCGGAGCAGCGGCCGGCGACGCCGAGGGCCGGGCACGGTGCGCCCGATCGACCATCCAGGGGATGCGGTCGGTCACCTGCGCGGGTGGATCGTCGAGGTCGGCCGCGCGCAGCAGGCGCACCAACTCCCGCAAGGTGAACACGTGTGATCCCGCGCCGGCGGACAGCGGTGCACACCGGTCACGGTGCCGTTGCGACATCGTCACGACGAGGGACGCGTCGCTCACCAACGATGCCGTCACCACCTGCGAGCGGTGCTCGGAGAGATCCAGGCCACGTTGGGCGGCCATCTTCTGGGTCAGCTCGGCCGCCGGGTAGCCCTCGATCGCCTGGGTGCCGGCACTGAGCACCTCGACACCGTGGGGTTCCAACGATGCGGACAGCATCGCGTCCGCCAGGGGACTGCGAGCGATGTTGGCCGTGCAGACCACCAGCAGATGCATGGAACGAAGCTCTTCCGCAGAACGTCATGGGTCGGTGCGGAGGGCCCGGTCGGGGACGTGGTCGCTCATGTCCTCTTCGATCCAGGCCTTGCCGCGCGCATAGCCTTCCACATCGTCCAACCCGATGGGACGTCTCACAACCCCAGCAGCTCCCGCAGCCGCCCTGCGTCCATGGGACGGCCCGGCGACGACCACGTCGCGGCGTGGCCCTCGATCTCGTCGAGCAACCGGAACAGCTCGTCCCGGCGGGTCGGGTCGTCGGCCGCCTCGCGTGGGGACGCGCCGTGCAGCACCGGCAGCGGCGTGTCGAGCCACGTGTCCTCGTGACGGCGCATCAGGGCCTCGAGCTCGGCCTCCAGCTCCCGGCGGGCGTCGGGGTCCAGGCTGTCGAGGTCGAGCAGCCCGTTGTCCTCGCCGTCCTCGTCGGCATCGGGGTCGCCGCCGGGCCCGTGGCCCAACGTGACGTCCTCGGCCGGCAGGCGTTCGGCGTCGACGAGTTCCGCCTCGGGTACCACCTCGGCGATCAGGGACTCGAACCAGGCGGCCCGGGGCGCGGAGTTGGTCGTCACCCGCAGCGTGCCGTCCTCCACGGTGACCCCGCCCTTGAGCCACCGTCGCCCGCCGTCACCCTCCTCGAGGGCGGTCAACTGGTCGCCGTCGTCCTCCAGGTGCTCGGCCAGCGCGGCCCGCGCCGCTTCGTGGTCCTCCACCGCATAGACCAGGGTGGTCAGCACCAGTGGATCGCCGGCGGTGTTGCGCAGCTGCGGCGGGGCCTGCAGCCCGCGGTACCAACCGGCCAGCTCGACCGCGGACGGTTGTTCGTCGAGCAGATCGAGCAGGCCCTCGCGCCGAGCGTCGTCGACCTTCACGGCCCCGATGCTGGGGGCGGGGCCGTCCGGTTCCGGCACCAGCCAGCCGAGGAACGCGGTACCGGGCGCGATGTTCGCCGCGGCCATCGAGTGGTCCACGAACGTGGCGCGCTCGCCGCTGGTCAGATCCAGCACGGTCAGCCGATCGCCGGGATGGGTCTCCACCAGCTCGTAGACCCGCGCGCGTACCTGCGCCCACGCCCGCAACAGCTGCAGTTCGTCGGCGGGCAGCAGCGAGCCGCGCACGTCGCACAGCTCCTGGAGCGCCCCGCCCTCGAACAGGGTCAGGTTGGCCACGGCCACGTCGCGGTCCTCGGCGCCCGGCTGGCCCGACAGGCCCGTCGCCCGCTCGATGGGTTCCGCGAAGCCTGCCGCGCGCGGGCTGGCCGCGAAACCGTTGACCTTCTCCCAGACCCACGGCAGGCGGTCCTGCAACGGCCAGCCGTTGCGGGCCTGGCAGCAGACCTTGTGTTTGCGACCCGAGCCACACGGGCACGGGTCGTTGCGGCCCGCCGAGGTCGGCCCGGGCTTGGCGTAGGTGGCGAGCAAGCGTTCGAAGCCGGAGAGCGCGGGCAGATCCATGCGGCGCAGCAGCCCGAGCGCCGCCCCGGCCTGTCCTCGGTCCGAGAGGTAGTTCGCCACGTCGAGCGCGGCGTAGACGTGACCGTCGTCGAGCTCCAGGGCGCGGCGCAGTTGCACCTCGGCCTCCGACTGGTCCTCGGCCACCAGCTCCAGCACCCGTCCGCGCACCCAGGCGTCGTTGGCCCGGGCGGTGCGGCCCGACAGCGTCGGCCGGGACACCTCGATCAACGACACCAACCCGGCGCCCGCCAACGGCTCCGAGCCGACCACGTCCTCGACGACCGCGGCGGTCGTCCGGATGTCGGCGAGCACGAACGCGAGCTGCTCGGCGACGACGTCGAGGTCGATGGCCGCCAACGCCTCCAGGGTCATCGCCGCCAGCTCGTCGCGCTCGAGCGCGTCGAGCTGGAGCGCTCCGCCGGGCTCGGTCGCCCGGACGCGGTCGAGGGACGTGAGCAGCACGTGGCTGCTGACCCGCTGCACCTCGGTCCACACCGCCAGCAGTGCCTCGACCTCGTCGTCGTCGAAGCCGTGGTCCTCGTGCAGGTGGTAGATCAGCTCGTCGAGTTCGGCCTCGTCCTCCCACAGCTCGTCGAGTTCGTCGTCGTAACGCAACCCGCTGTTGGTCGCGTGCACCTCGGCTGCGGCCAGCAGCTGTTCCAGGGGCGCGTGCGGGGTGCTCAGCAGGCGCGGGTAGCGCGCCCGGGCCTCGACGACCAGTTCGATCTCGTCGACCGCGCCCTGCTGTGCACGCACGGTGGTCAGGGTCTGATCCAGCCGGTCCACCACCGTCTCGTCGACCGGGGGGAGCTCGTCGCGGCCGGTGAGCTCGATCCGGCCGTCGACGACGCGGGCGACCACCACCGGCGCGTCCGGCAACCACCCCGCCGGGCCGGTGAGCTCGAAGTTCTCCGACCGGTCCTCGATCGCCTCCTCGCCGGTGGACAGCGGATAGGTCAGGTCGTCGGCGCTCAGCAGACTGAGCGGCGCGAGGTCGAGGTCGGTCGCCAACCTCTGGTCGCGTCGTTCCTGCTCCGAGAGCTCGTGGGTCAGGGTCAGGCCCTCCAGCAGGTCCTCGAGGTCGCACAGCCGTCCGTCGGCCAGCGGGTAGGCCGAGAACTCCCCGCCCTCGACCTCGTCGTCCAGCAACACCGACAGCAACCACCCCGGGTCGCCGAGCGCTTCGTCGTCGGAGCCCGGCGGCCGGTCCGCGAGCAGGTGGCGTCCCAGTTCCTCCGCGGACATCGGCCCGAGGGTGCGCAGCAGGGCCTGGGCCTCGCGGCGCAGCGTGATCTCGTCCATGACGCGGCCTCTTCCGTCGCGGTGCGATGCGCGTGCGTCCTTCGGTCGCACGCTACCCACCGGGTTCCGGTCGGCACCCCGGACCTCCGGCACCGGCCGGACGGTCCGGTGTGGCCCGGGCGGTCCGGTGTGGCCCGGGCGATCCGGACCGGGGTGCGGGCTGCCCTGTCCGACCGCGCGAGGTGCGTCGCCGTTCGTCACCGACCCCCGTGGCGACGCCACGCGTCCCCGGGCCATGGTCGACAACGGCACTCGAACGCCAGGCCGACCCCAGGCCGACCCCGGGCCGACGCCAGGCCGACGACCTTCAGGAGGGACCCACCATGAGCGTCAAGGAACTGTTGCGGACCCACGAGGACGAGCGCGACATCGACCGGCTCGTCGCGGTGATCGAGGCCGCCTCCGACTGCGCCGCGCACTGTCTGGCCTGTGCGGATGCGTGCCTCGAGGAGGGCGACCCGATGCTCAACCGGTGCATCCGCGCCGACCTCGACTGCGCGGACATCTGTACCGCGACCGCCAGGGTCGTCGCCCGCGCCGGCGCGTCCGGGGCGCCGTGGCTGGAGCTCGTCCGGGTCTGCATGGACACCTGCACCACCTGCGCCGAGGAGTGCGAGAAGCACGATCACGAGCACTGCCGCATCTGCGCCGAAGCGTGCCGCCGGTGCGCGGAGGCCTGCCGTCAGCTGCTCGACACCGCGGCCTGAGCGGCGTCACGGCCGACGCGCGGCCGGGGTCCGACCGTCACCGTCCCACCCGCGATCAGGCGATCAGTTCAACGCTGACCCCGGGGAGCGGAGCGGCCGCGAGCTTCGCATCCATCGTCAGCAGCCTGGCCTCCAAGCTCACCGCGAGTGCGACGTAGACGGCGTCGTAGGCGGTGAGGTTCGCGCGTAGGTCCCACACCACCGGCAGCAGGTCGGTGTGCGGGTAACGGTTGACATCGAGGTCGGAGAGGTCGGCCAGCGCCTGCGCGCCCCGCTCCGCCGTGATGCCTCCACGGCTCGCGAACCGGCGCACGACCTGCGCCACCTCGATGTCGAGCAGGTGGGGTGCGTGCAGGGTCTGTTCGGCCTGCTCGAGCCAGTCGTCGACCGCGCCAGCCAGCGGTAGCCGCAGGAGCCACTCCACTGCCGCCGAGGCGTCCAGCACGATCACCGGGCGTCACGCTCGGCCCGGACCGCCTCGGCGGCGGACTCTTCATGCGCCTCGGTCGTGGCGCGTTGCCGCACCCGCTCGAGCAGTTCGGTCCTGGTGGGTCGTTCGAGGGAGCGTCGTAGCTCGGCCAGGGCGTACTCGGACAGCGAGGTCCCCTCCAGGGCCGCCCGCGACTTCAGGCGGCGGTGGAGGTCGTCCGGCACGTTGCGGATCTGCAGCATCTTCATGTGCTCAGCATACTCGCATGTGAAACACATGAGAGGCGACCGCCGCGGCCTTCCTCATCGCCGGCTCAGACCCCGGCGACGATGAAGGCGGCGTTCGGTCGCGTCGCGGCGAGCCGCTCGCCGAGCACGGCCTGGTAGTCGTCCGCGTCGTAGACCGCCTGGGCGTGCGCGACGTCGTCGAACCGCAGGATCACGGTGTGGGTCCCGGTCGCCACCCCCTCCGGCAGACCGACCGTGGCCTCGCTGACCGCCACCACCTCGACCGACCCGGGACCGAACAGCACCGGGGTGGCCCGATCGCGGTAGGCCGCGAGCGCCTCCGGGTCGGTGACGTCGTAGTTGAGGACCATGTAGGCGGGCATCAGGGCTCCGTGTTCGGGACGGGCGGGTGTGGCGTGGCCGACGGCAGGGCCGCGGAGGACCCCGCGCCGGGTTCTACCGCCCGAACACCGTCCCGCGGCGCATCCGTGCGCCGCCGTCGCCCTCGAGAGGCCCGGAACCTCAGAACGTCGTCGACTCGCCGGGGGCGAGCACGCGGATGTCGGCGACGTCGCCCGCCTTGTCGGCGAACAGTTCCGGGTCGGCCGGGAAGACGTCGAAGTGGATGGGCACGGCGGCCGCCGCGCCGACCGTCTCGATCATCACGTAGGCGTCCCGGTAGCTGCAGCTCGGTCCGGCGATGGGCACCGCCAGGATCTCGGCCCGCAGCGCGTGCAGCTCGGCGCCGTCCCCGGGGTGCAACAGCCGGTCGTCGAGCAGGAAGCCGAGGTTGGGCGGGCCGGGCGCGCCGTCGACCATCGGCATGTGCGGCAGGTCGAAGGCTTCGACCGGGATGCCGGCCACCTCGATCCGGTCGCCCCCGGCGACGATCCGCAGGTCGTCGCGGCCGAGTGCCTGTGCCACATCGGCGTTCGCGACCATCGGCAGGCCCCGGTCGAGCAGTTGGCTGGCCCAGTCCCGGTCGAGGTGATCGGGGTGCTGATGGGTGATCAACACCGCGTCCACCGGCAGCAGCTCGTCGAGTTCGTGGCGGTCGCTGGCGGGGAAGCCGGGGTCGATCAGCAGCCGTCCCGTACCCGGGACCTCGACCACGAGGCAGGACTGCGGATACTTGGTGACCTTCATCCCGGCCTCGCACGTCGTCGATCATCGTCGGGCGCCCGCTGCCAGGTCACGGTAGATGCGGAGCGCGCGCTGCGCCATGCCCCGCGAGCCGTCAGCAGGACGACGTCCGGGGTCGGGCGGCCGTGGCTGTGACAGCCATCGCGGGCAGCACGCCTAGCGTCGGCGGTATGAGTGAACTCGCCGCCATCGCCCTGAACTGCTCACTGAAGGCCGAGGGCCCGTCCAACACCGAGGTGCTGCTGCGCCAGGTGCTCGACGAGCTCGAGGGCCACGACGTGACCACCGACATCGTCCGGGTCGCCGCCCGCACGATCCATCCCGGCGTGCTGTCCGAGGCGCAGGGCCCGGGCGACGCGTGGCCGGAGCTGCGCGAACAGATCCTGGCCTCCGACATCGTGATCCTGGGCACGCCGGTATGGCTCGGCAACCCCTCGTCGATCTGCCGGCGGGTGCTCGAGCGTATGGATGCGTTCCTGGCCGAGACCGACGACGACGGCCGGATGATCACCATGGACAAGGTCGCCGGGGTCGTGGTGACCGGCAACGAGGACGGTGCCCACAACAGCATCGCCCAGTGCTACCAGGGCCTGGCCGACGTCGGGTTCACGATCCCGGCCAACGCCGCCACCTACTGGGTCGGCGAGGCCATGCAACCGGTCGACTACGGCGACCTCGACGAGACCCCGGCGAACGTGGCCAGCACCACCGCGATGATGGCCGCCAACCTCGTCCACGTCGCGCGCCTGCTCAAGGAGCACCCCTACCCGGCGGGGTGAGCGCCGACGGGCCGCGTGGCCCCGTCGCGGGCAGGTTCACGGCCGGGAGTTCGCGGTGGTCGATTCTCGCGGTCAGCTGGCGCCGTCGAACACGCGCTCGACCTCGTCCCCCGGGTCGGTGTGGAAGGCCCAGAACGCATCCGCGATGTGCTCGGGGTCGAACGCCGTCCCGGCCTCGATCGTGCCGTTGATGATCAGGGTGCGTACACGCACGCCGTGCTCATCCAGATCGTCGGCCAGCAGACCGGCCACGGTGCGCATCCCCGCCTTGCCGAGCGACAGCACGCCCATGGGCGCGTAGGGCTTGAGCGCCAACCCACCGCCGGTGAGCAGCACCGTGCCGCCGGTCGCCCGCAGGCTCGGCAGCGCGGCCTGGACCGCGGCGACCGGCCCCAGGACGCTGAGGTTCGTCGCCTGCTGGAGCGCGTCGAGGTCCGCATCGATCAGGCGCTCGCCGAACGCGGAGGCGTTGTAGGCCAGCACCTCGATGGCACCGGCCTGCGCCACCTCGGTGACCGCCGCGTGCAGCTGCGCCAGGTCCGAGGCATCACAACCGACGACGAGCGCGTCGCGTCCGGCGGCCCGCACCTCGGCGGCGAGATCCTCCAACCGGCGAGTGTTGCGGGCGAGCAGCGCGATGTCGTGGCCCTCGGCGGCGAACCGGAGCGCGAGCGAGCGCCCGAGACCGCTGCCGGCACCGATCACGACGGCGTAGCGGGCGCCGGTGGTCGGCGGCGTGGACGGTTCCGTGCTCATGGGTTCTCTCCGTGTGGGGTCACCGAGCTTCGGCGGGCGCCTCCTGCCGGACGGGCGCTATCCCGGTCACACCACGGAAGCATCGCTGACGGACGACCTTCTGGATGCGGTCGACGCATGAGGGTGCTCCTCGACACCCTCGCGGAGCTGCCGCACCATCACCGTGACCCTTTCGACCGACTCCTGGCCGTTCAGGCGCAGGGCATCCCGATCATCACCGGCGACGACCAGATCGCGCAGTACGACGTCGAGGTCCTGCGCCCGGACGCCGACCGCTGAGGCTTCGTGCCCGGGCAGGTCAGTGGAGCGTCGCCCGGGCCCACCGTCCGAGGACGCCACGGCCGTTGGCGGCCACCGCTGCCACACGATCGGGGTCGAGACGGACCTGCGGTGGTAGCTCGGGCGCCATCGTTTCGAGCGCGGCCGCGTCGGTCTCCACGTGGAACTGCAGCCCGTAGCTGCGTCCGATCCGGAACGCCTGGTTGGGGTAGTCGGCGGTGCTCGCCAGCCGTGTGGCCCCGGCGGGGAGCGCGAACGTGTCGCGGTGCCAGTGCAGCACCGGCATCGACGGTCCCGCCGGGCCGAGCACCGCGTCACCACGACCGTCGGCCGTCAACGTCACCGTGCCGATCCCGACCTCCTCGACCGGCCCCGTGCGGACCTCGGCACCGAGCGCCGCCGCCAGCAGTTGCGCTCCGAGGCACACCCCCAGGACCGGCACGTCCAGCTCCACACACGAACGCAGGAGCGCTCGTTCGGCAGCGAGGTAGGGGAACGCGTCGTCGTCCATCGCGCCCATCGGCCCGCCCATCACCACCACCGCCCCGAGGCCGGCCACCTCGTCGACCGACGGGAGTGCGGCCCCGAGATCCATCCGGAGCACCTCGACGTCCAGACCGTGTGCCGCGAGGGTCTCACCGATCAGCGCCGGACCCTCGAACGCGACGTGTTGGACCACGACCGCTCGCATACGCCTCACCCCTCCCCCGGGACGCCGAGGTAACGTTACCCGCCGACATGTGATGGGCGCCTCGATGGCGCAAGGCGCGGACCACGATCCGTTCACCCCCGGCTTCAGCAACCTGCCGCGCGTCTTCGCCGGCCGCAAGGCCGAGTTCGCCGACCTGGAACAGATGCTCGCCCGGATCTCCAACGGCACCTACGAACAGGTGCGGATGATCACCGGCAACCGCGGTCTGGGCAAGACCACCCTGCTCCGCGAACAGGTCTGGCCGAGCCCTCGCCCGGGTCGGAACGGCCACACTGGCGCGCCTGGCACCTGCGCTCGCTGCCGGAACCCGACTGAGCGGGCCGGCGACCGTCGCGACCCGGTGACCCATCGACCCACCAACTGGTCACAAACCGTGGCTCACCACGGTTCCACACCACGGCGAAGCTCCCGCCCGGCCGTCACACCCGCCTCACGGTCAGAAACCGTGGCCCATCACGGTTCCACACCACGGCGAAGCTCCCGCCCGGCCGCCACACCCGCCTCGCGGACGACGGGTCCGGCGCCGGCTCGATACCCAGCCGATTCCGGCCGAAGTGCTCTTGCTTTGCAGCGGAGCGGAGAGTAGTTTGTACTACAAACCCAAAGCGGGCGGAGGCTCGACGCCACGACACGTCACGGGGTCGACGTCGAGCAACCGGCGGACAGGAGGATCGGACGGTGCCCAGCCCCACGCAGGCGCTCCCGCAACTGGACCCGGTGCTGCACGCCCAGACCCGGCTGCAGCTCACCTCGGTCCTGGCCCGACTCGACGACGGCGAGGAACTGATCTTCCCACGACTGCAGGAGTTGCTCGGGCTGACCGCAGGGAACCTCTCGACCCACCTGCGAAGGCTGGAAGAGGCCGGCTACGTCGCGGTCACCAAGGCCCACCGGGACCGTGTCCCGGTGACGGGGGTGGCGCTCACCCCGGTCGGGCGCGACCGCTTCCGCACCTACGCAACGACCATGCTCGGCTACCTGGACGGCTCGGCGGTGGACCGGATCCTCGCCTCGGAGGGAACATGATGGACGCACCCACGACCCACGGACGCGGGACCGGTAGCCACCGGACCCGCGCCGGCGCGCGACGCACGGCGCTGAACGGCTCCGTGCAGGCGGGGCTCGCCCTGATCGTGATCGGCGGTGTGCTGCTCGCCGACAACCTCGGGTGGTTGGACGCCGGTGCGCTGCTACGCGGCTGGTGGCCGGTGCTGATCATCCTGGCCGGGATCTCCTGGACGGTCAGCGGTTCCCGCGTCGTGGGGGTGGCCGCGATCGTGATCGGCGGGCTGCTCCTGGCCAACGTCCAGGACGTGATCGAGGCGGATATCGGCCAACTGGTGTTCCCGTCGATCCTGGTGCTGATCGGGGTCGCGCTGCTGAATGCCAGCGCGAAGGTGCGCGGCGCACGAGGCGCGGACGGCAACCCCCTGCGTTTCGCGACGGTCCGCTCCGGTGACGGTAGCCGCGGTTGGCCCGCCGGCGACCTGGCCGCGACCGCCGTCTTCGGCGACGCCCGCCTGGTCGTCAGCGACGGCGACGTCGAACTCGATCGCGCCACGGTCACCGCACTGTCGATCTTCGGTGAGGTCAAGGTCGACGTCCCCGCGGGGTGGCGGGTGCAGGATCACACCACGGCCATCTTCGGTGACGTGAAGGTGCCGCGGGACCAACCGACCTACGCGGAGGCGCCGGTGGTCGAACTGCACGGCCTCGTGCTGTTCGGCGACGCCAGCGTGCGTTACCTCGACGCCCCGGAAGGGGGACGATGATGGCTCGCAACGACACACGCGACACCGGTCGAACCGGACGCGCCCCGACCAACGCCGTGCGGACCGACGCCGGGGTCAGGCGCCCGGTCGCGAACTCGCTGACCGTCGTCGGCACGCTGCTGATCGTGATCGGTGGTTGGTCGATCCTGCGCGCGATCGGACTCGTGCCGGACACCCTGGCCCAGCTCGTCGGTGACTGGTGGGCGCTCGCCCTGGTCCTCGGTGGCAGCTGGCTGTTCTGGCAGGGGCGACGGGCGAGCGGGACGGCCCTCGCCCTGCTGGGTGCCGTGATCCTGACCTTCGCCCTGGTGCCGAGTCCGCTGATCGCGCCCGTGCTGCTGATCGGCGCGGGCATCGTGCTGCTCGTCGGCGCGTTGGGTGGCTGGCGCCGGTTCACCGGGCGGCCGGGCGAAGCGTTGCTCGACGAGCTCCGCGGCTCGCGGGGCGGCGAGCTACCCAGCCGTTCGATCGTCGCGCTGTTCGACGACGCGGACGGCACCATCGAGGTCGGCGCCGACGCGCACGGCGTGGTGGAGTGCCTCGCGGTGTTCGGCGACGTGAAGGTCAGGGTGCCCCACGACGTCGCACTCGAGTTGCGCCAGACGTCGGTGTTCGGCGACGTGCGCGCACCCGAGCCGCCGTCGGTCACCGCGACGAGCGTCGTGCAGGTGCGCGCCACCTCGGTGTTCGGCGACGTGCGGTTCGTGCGGGACTGACCGGCCGCACCCCGCAGAGCCTCACCCCGACCGACCATCCGCGGATCGACCTGGCCCGTCAGCAGCGTGGCCCGGATCGACGTGGCCCGTCAGCAGCGTGGGACGGAGGCAGCGCCATCCCCGCCGGCACCATCCGCGCCATCGCCCTCGCGCTCATCCTCGGGGCTCGGGCGGGTGGTGCCGGCACTCGGCCCCTCGGGTTCCCCGAGCGCCCCGTCGTAGGCGTCGGCGGGGCGCTCGCCCCCGTGCTCGAGCCAGCGGAACGCGGCACGCACGTCGTCGTCGTCGACACGCAGGAACGCGATCCCGTCGCTCGCGTCGGTGGTGCCGGGGATCGACCGGCCCTCCACCGGCGCCTCCAGGGTCTCACGGTGCTGCCGGGCCAGCTGCTGGATCCGGGGGAGGGTCAGGCCGCTGTCGAGCTCGGCCGCGCGGGCCGTGGCGGACGCGGTCCGGTACAGCTGCGGCAGGTCCCGCAGGATGCCGAGGTCGCTGACCTCGGTGCGTAGTTCCTCGACGAACCGTTGCTGGCGCTCGATGCGTCCGTAGTCGCTGTCGATGCTGCGGGCGCGCACGAACGCCAGCGCCTGCGCGCCGTCCAGCCGGGTGCACCCCGCCGGCAGGTCCAGGTTCGCGCGCTGGTCGCTGATCGGCTCGTCCAGCGTGATCGGCACCCCGCCGACCGAGTCCACGATGTCGACGAACCCGCGGAAGTCGACCTTCGCCGCATGGTCGATCGCGATATCCCCCCACTGGGTGAGGGTCTGCACCACGCAGCTGATCCCCCCCATGTCGGCGCTCTCCCCGATGCCGTACGCCGCGTTGACCCGACCACGGCTGCCGTCGCACCGGGTCAGCAAGGTGTCCCGGGGCACGCTCAACATCCGCAGCGTGTCGGCCGCCGGGTCCAACCGCACCAGGGCGATGGTCTCGGTTCGTTCGCCCCAGGCATCACCGGTCCCGAGCTCCCGGCGTTCCTCCGCGGTGAGCACCTCGCGGGTGTCCGAGCCCAGCACCAACACCGTCAGCGGGTCGGGGCCCGGGCCATCCGACGCGGGCTGGACCTCGTCCTCGGTGTCGTCGTCGCTCGCGCCGCCGGACCGCTCACCGAGCCCCGAGACCTCGGTGCGATCGACCGAACGGTCCAACGACACCACGGCCCATGTCCCGAGCACTAGACCGAGCACGACGATGCCGCCGAGCACCATCAGTGCCAGGCGCCCACGGTCGACAGCGGCGGCAGCCACAGCGCTCCGTCCCCCTGCGTCAACGGCCAAGAACCCTCACCGTAGCCGGTCGCTCAGCGGGTCTGACCGTAGACGTGCTCCACCGGCACCCGGATCACCAGGCGCTGCTCGTCGACCATCGCGGTGCGGAACTCGTCCCAGTCCGGATGCTCGCCCTGGACCGCGCGGAACAGCGCGACCAGTTCGTCGACGGTGGCATCGTCGGGTTCGTTCGCCACCGGCGTCAGGACCGCCGTGCCCTCCACCACCGTGTAGGCCCAGAAATCGTCGGTCGTGACGTGGAAGCTCGCCCGTGGATCGCGACGGAGGTTGGCCGTCTTCGCCCGGTCGACGGTGACCGAGATGCGCAGGATCCCGTCCGCCCCGTTGCGGGCGTAGCAGTAGGCCACGTTCGACAGCTGCGCACGGCCGTCGCGCTTGTGGGTGACGAGCACACCGAGGTGGCGCTCGGCGACCAACGACAGCAGGTGGTCGCGTTCCACGTCGTGCTGTTGGTGCGGGTCCGGGTGCTCGGTCATCGACGTTCTCCCTCTCGTGAACGGCCGCTGCTGCCTAGGGTCGCACGCGAGCCGGTCGGGCGTCCGGTGTCCTTGCAGGTGGACCCTGTCCGGCAGAACACCGAACCTGACACCGGCGTCAGGTCTACCATCGGTAGCCGCATCACCGACATGGCCGTACCGGCGCGATCCGCACCACCGTGCAGCTCGCCCGTGCAGCCCCCGTTCCATCACCGTTCCACCGGCAGGAGTCGCAGTGTTCGAGCGCGTCGCGATCGTCAACCGTGGCGAGCCCGCCATGCGGCTCATCCACGCCGTGCGTGATCTGCGCGACGCGAACGGGCACGGCCCCGTCACCGTGGCGCTGCACACCGAGGCCGAACGGGGCGCGATGTTCGTGCGCGAAGCCGACGAGGCGGTGCGGATCGGACCGGGACCGGGCGAGCCCGCCTGGGCCACCACGCCCTACCTCGACTACGCGGAGCTGGAACGGGCCCTGATCGCCTCCGGCGCGGACGCGGCCTGGGTCGGTTGGGGGTTCGTCGCGGAGCACGCCGACTTCGCCGACCTGTGCGAACGGATCGGGGTGAGCTTCGTCGGCCCGTCCGGCGAGGTCATGCGCAGACTCGGCGACAAGATCGGCGCCAAGTTGCTGGCCGAGGAGGCCGGCGTCCCGGTGGCCCCGTGGAGCGGTGGTGCGATCGCCGACGTCGAGGAGGCCCTCGAGGCCGCGAAGCTCATCGGCTACCCGCTGATGGTCAAGGCCACCTCGGGGGGCGGCGGTCGTGGCATCCGGCGCGTCGACCGAGAGGACGAACTCGCCACCGCCTTCGAGCGCGCCAGCGCGGAGGGCGCGAAGTCCTTCGGCGATCCCACCGTGTTCATGGAGAAGGTGCTGGTCAACGCCCGCCACGTCGAGGTGCAGATCATCGCCGACGGGCAGGGTGGCGTGTGGGCCGCGGGTGTGCGCGACTGCTCGGTGCAGCGCCGCAACCAGAAGGTCATCGAGGAGTCCGCGTCCACGGCGCTCACCGCCGAGGCGGACACGCTGCTGCGCGAATCGGCCGCGGAACTGGCGCGCCTGGCGGGCTACAAGGGCGCCGGCACGATCGAGTTCCTCTACCAGCCCGACGAGGACCTCACCGCCTTCCTGGAGGTCAACACCCGCCTGCAGGTCGAGCACACCGTCACCGAACTGGTGACCGGCCTCGACTTCGTGCGCCTACAGCTGCACATCGCCGCCGGCGGACGGCTGGAGGGCGAGGCACCGCCCACCGACGGTCACGCCATCGAGGTCCGCCTCAACGCCGAGGACCCCGAGCGCGGCTTCGCGCCCGCCTCGGGGCGCATCGAGTTCCTGCAGCTGCCGGTCGGACCGGGCATCCGGGTCGACACCGGTGTCGCCGAGGGCGACCGCATCCCCCCCGAGTACGACTCGATGATCGCCAAGGTCCTCGCCTGGGGCAGCGACCGTCACGAGGCGATCGCCCGACTGCGCCGGGCGCTGTCCCAGACCACCGTGCTGATCGAGGGCGGCACCACCAACCGGGCGTTCCTGCTCGACCTGCTCCACCAACCCGACGTGATCAGCGGCACGCTGCACACCGGTTGGCTGGACGAGCGCACCCGCGACGGCGACTACCGCTTCGCCACCCGCGCCGACGTCGCGCTCGTCGTGGCGGGCATCGACGCCTACGACGCCGCCTCGAGCCTGGAACGCGACCGGTTCTACGCCTCGGCCGTGCGTGGCCGGCCCCAGGCCGACACCGCCGAGGCCCACGAGGTCGACCTGCGCTACGCCGGCACCCCCTACCGGCTGTCGGTCGCCTGCACCGGCCCGGACCGCTACCTGATCGAGGTCGAGGGCCACCGGGTGCTCGCCGAGGTCGAACCGATGCGCCGCTACGAGCGTCGCGTCACCATCGCCGGCGCCCGCTACCGCGTGGTCGCCATCGTCCAGGGCGCGGACCAGCTCGTCGAGGTGGACGGCGTCCCCCACCGCGTGTCGCAGGACGACGCCGGGATGGTGCGCTCAGCGGGCCCGTCGGTCGTGGTCTCGATCACCGTGGGTGTCGGTGACGAGGTCGCCGCGGGTGCGTCCGTCGCGGTGCTCGAGAGCATGAAGATGGAGACCGTGCTGTCGGCGCCGTTCGCCGGCCGGATCGTGGAGGTGCTGGCCAGCGGCAACGTGCAGCTCGACGCGGGCGCGCCGGTGGTCCGCCTCGAGCCGATCGGCGAGGACGACGATGCGGGACCCACCGGCGAGCGCGTCGAGTTCGACGTACTCGGCCGGATCGGCGGGGCGCTGACCGGCGATGAACCCGCCGCGGTCGATGCGCTCTACCGCATGGTGCTCGGCTTCGACGTGCCCTCCAGCATCGTCCCGCGCCTCCTCGAGATCGTCGAGGCCACCGGTGACGTCGACGACCCGGAGCTGCTGCGCGCGGAGCTCGATGTCCTGCGCGCCTTCGCCGACACCGCGTCGCTGTCACGCAACCGCCGCTTCGGCGACGAGGACGACCGCACCGAGGCCCACAGCGCGCGCGAGTACCTGCACGCCTACCTGCGCTCGTTGGACACCGAGGCCGAGGGGCTGCCGACCTCGTTCCAGGACCGGCTGCTGCGGGCGCTCGCCCACCACGGGATCACGGAACTCACCCGCACCGACGAGCTCGAGAACGCGCTGTTCCGGATCCACCTCGCGCAGCAGCGGACCTCCGAGCACCTGCCGGCGATCCTCGCACTGCTCGAACGTCGGCTGCGCTCCGGCCAACCGCCCCAGGGCGAACTGGGCGAGGCGCTGCGCGAGACCCTCGATCAGCTCATCCTCGCCACGCAGGTGCGCCAACCCTGGGTCGGCGACCTGGCGCGCCGCACCCGCTACCGCTGCTTCGACCAGCCCCGCCTGGAGCGTTCGCGCGCCGCGGTCTACGCACAGGTCGCCGAACACCTCGAGGCGCTGGCCGCCGATCCGGACCGGGCCGACCGCGAGGAGCGCATGCGGGCGCTGGTCGACGCCCCCGCACCGCTGCTGGGCCTGCTCGAGGACCCGGTCGGCGGCGAACGGGGCGTCGCCCCGATGCTCGAACTGCTGACCCGCCGCTACTACCGCACCCGCGACCTGGTCTCGGTCCGCAACCTCGAGGTCGATGGTCGCCAGGCCGTCGTCGTCGACTTCACCGACCCGCGGGGCCACGGTCGCGTGGTCGCGGTCGCGGCCACCGCCGACGACCTCTCGGATGCGCTGACCGCCGCCGGGCAGCTCACCCTCGACCTCGACCCCTCGTCGGCGGGGGCGGGCGCGGTCGCCGACGTCTACGTGACCTGGAGCGACGCCCCGGCCGAGCTGGATGCGTTGGCCGCCGGGTTGGAACACGACCTCGATGTGGCCGACCTGCCGGAGACGCTGCGGCGGGTGACCCTGTCGGTCACCGTCACCCCGGGCGGCGAGCGACCGTCGGTGGAGCACCTGACGTTCCGACGCAGCGCCGAGGGTTTCCGCGAACGTCGCCACCTGCGCGGCATCCACCCGTTGGTGGCCGGCCGGTTGGACCTGTGGCGTTTCGAGCACTTCCGGCTCACGCGTCTGCCGTCGACCGACGGGGTCTACCTGTTCAACGCCATCGCCCGCGAGAACCCCGAGGACGAGCGCCTGATCGTGATGGCCGAGGTGCGCGACCTCACCGGGGTGCGCGACAGCGAAGGCAGGCTCACCGCGCTGCCCGAGCTGCAACACGTGTTGGCCGCCTGCCTCGACGACCTGCGCCGGGCGCGGGCCAGCCGCGGGATCGGGGACCGTCCCGACTGGAACCGGGTGCAGCTCAACGTCTGGCCGCTGGTCGAGATCCCGATCGACGAGATGGACGCGGTCGTGCGCGCCCTGGCCCCGACCACCGAGGGTCTCGGCCTCGAACAGGTCCTGGTCCAGGCCCGGATCGCGGTCCCCGACGGCGAACCCCAGGAGGTCGTGGTCCGCATGTCGCGCCCGCCCGGCCAGGGGCTCACGCTGCGGGTCACCCCGCCGGCGACCGAACCGTTGCAACCGTTCGACGAGACCACCCGCAAGGTGCTCAAGGCGCGCCGGCGCGGGACCGTCTACCCCTACGAGCTGATCCCGCTGGTGACCCGGTCCGCGACCGAGCCGGCCGAGGGCACCAACGGCGACGGGTTCGTCGAGCACGACCTCGACGACGACGGCCGGTTGGTCCCGGTGGATCGTCCCCCGGGCGGCAACACCTGCGGCATGGTCGTGGGGCTGGTGACCACCCGCACCGAGCGCTACCCGGAGGGCATGAGCCGGATGGCGCTGTTCGGTGACCCGACCAAGGGCCTGGGTTCGATCGCGGAGGCCGAGAGCCGACGGGTCATCGCCGCGCTCGACATCGCCCAGCAACGCGACCTCCCCGTGGAGTGGTTCGCGGTGTCCTCCGGGGCGCGGATCGCGATGGATTCCGGCACCGAGAACATGGACTGGGTCGGGCGCGTGCTGCGCAGGATCATCGAGTTCACGCAGGCCGGTGGCGAGATCAACATCGTGGTCGCCGGCATCAACGTCGGCGCCCAGCCCTACTGGAACGCCGAAGCCACGATGCTGATGCACACCAAGGGCATCCTGGTCATGACCCCCGACAGCGCCATGGTGCTGACCGGCAAGCAGGCGCTCGACTACTCCGGCGGGGTCTCGGCGGAGGACAACTTCGGTATCGGCGGTTACGACCGGGTGATGGGCCCCAACGGCCAGGCCCAGCACTGGGCACCGGACCTGGCCAGCGCCTGCAACGTGCTGTTCCGCCACTACGAGCACAGCTACCGGGCCCCCGGGGAACGCTTCCCCCGTCCGGCCCCGACCACCGACCCGGTCGACCGCGACGTGCGCGACTCCCCCCACGAGGTCGAGGGCCTCGACTTCACCACCGTCGGCGACATCTTCTCCGAGGCGACCAACCCGGGCCGCAAGAAGCCCTTCGACATCCGGACCCTGCTGCGCGCGGCGGCCGACCAGGACCACCACCCGCTCGAGCGTTGGCGCGACATGGCCCACGCGGAGAACTCGGTGGTGATGGACGCCCACCTCGGCGGCCATCCGGTGACGTTGCTGGGCATCGAATCCAAGCCGCTGCCACGCCGAGGTGCCGTACCCGCCGACGGACCCGACCAGTGGACCGCCGGCACGCTGTTCCCCCAGGCGTCGAAGAAGACCGCCCGGGCCATCAACGCCGCCAGCGGCAACCGGCCCGTGGTGGTGCTGGCCAACCTGTCGGGGTTCGACGGCTCACCGGAGTCGCTTCGCGAACTGCAACTCGAGTACGGCGCGGAGATCGGCCGGGCCGTGGTCAACTTCGACGGGCCGATCGTGTTCTGTGTGGTCTCGCGCTACCACGGTGGCGCGTTCGTGGTGTTCTCCAAGACGCTCAACATCGGCATGGAGGTCGCCGCGGTCGAGGGGTCACACGCCTCGGTCATCGGTGGGCCGCCGGCCGCCGCGGTGGTGTTCGCGGGCGAGGTCAACGCCCGGACCGACCGCGACCCGCGCATCGTCGAACTCAGCGAGCGCATCGCGGCCGTCAACGGCCAGGACGCCGGCCGTCTGCGCGCCGAGCTCGCGGAGCTACGGACCAAGGTCCGGTCGGAGAAGCTCGGCGAGGTCGCCACGGAGTTCGACGCCGTCCACTCGATCCAGCGGGCCCAGAAGGTCGGGTCGGTCGACCACATCGTCAGCGCCGAGGGGCTGCGTCCGTACCTGATCGAGGCGATCGAACGGGGGATGGCCGCCGCGCTGCAGCGACGGGCCACCAACGGCGCGGACCCAACGGCCTCGGACGCTTCCGCGAGCGGCACGGCGCGCCCGACGTAGGCGACCCCGACGTAGGCGACCCCGACGTAGGCGACCCCGGTCCGGCGGTGGCTACGACAACGGACCCCGACCGGGGAGGTCGGGGTCCGTTGTCGTAGCGGTTCGCGATCGTTCAGCCGGTGGCGTGCTCCTGCTCGTGCTCGGCGATCTGACGGTGGACGTCCTCCATGTCGAGCGCCTTGATCTGCTCGATGAGGTCCTTGAGCGCGGCCTCGGGCAGCGCGCCGGCCTGGCTGAAGACCATGACGTTGTCCCGGAAGGCCATCAGCGTCGGGATCGAGCGGATCTGGAAGGCCGCCGCCAGGTCCTGGTGGGCCTCCGTGTCGACCTTCGCGAACACGACGTCGGCGTGTTCCTCGGAGACGGACTCGTAGGTGGGCGCGAACATCTTGCACGGACCGCACCAGTCGGCCCAGAAGTCGACGAGCACGATGTCGTTCTCATCGATCGTGGCCTGGAAGTCGGCGGTGCTGAGATCCTTGGTTGCCATGCTGGCTCCTTCGCGGGGGTCGAGGTGAGGTGGTCGTGACGGATCGCCCGAGTTCGGGGGCGTTCGTGGCTCTTGGGTTGGAACGCAACGCACCCGCTGGTCATTCCGCAGCGTCGACCGCGCAGGCTCGGGCGTCGGCGGGCGAGCGTCGGCGGGCGAGCGTCCGAGTGGGGACGTCGGCGGGAGGTGACGCGCGTCCGGTCGAGCACACGTCTCGTCAGCCGCGCGAACGGGTCCGCCGACCCGGTCGTGCGGACAGTGGGACACCGAGTCATGGCCGTATGGACGCGACATCTGGACATCCGACGGTCATCGCATGCCCGGTCACTAGCTACGGTCGAAGACGGTCAGCAACGTGCGGACCGGCGGAGGATGTCAGTGAGCGACGTGGTGAACAGCGAACAGACCGACCGTCGAAGCGTCGAGGAGCGGAGAGAGCAACTCATCGATGCGGCGATCCAGGTCCTGGCGACCGAGGGCTTGGGTCGGGCCACGACCCGGAACATCACCGAGCAGGCCAACCTCGCACTCGGTGCCTTCCACTACGCCTTCCGGTCGAAGGACGAGCTGCTCGAGTCGGTCATCGAGCGGGTGGTCTCCGCAACCGAACGCGTGCTGCAGGACGCGGCCGAAGATGTGCGCGACGAGCCCAACCGCGCGATCGCTCGGATGCTCGAGGAGTTCTGGGAGTTCATCGACGAGACCCCGGACCTCCAGCTGGCCCAGTACGAGTTGACCGTCCATGCGTTGCGCAACCCGAAGATGCGTCGCTTGGCCGTCGACCAGCACCGCCGCTACACCGCGGCGATCCGCGGGGTGCTCGACCAGGTGCCGGGCAGCCCCGAGGGCCAGGAGGCCGAGGACCTCGCCCGCTACATCGTGGCGACGATGGACGGCCTGGTCCTGCACCGGCTGGTCGAGGAGGACGTCGAGGCTGGTCGCCGCCGGCTCACCCTGCACCAGACCGCCTTGCAGTCCCTCGTGGAGGGTCACACCGGGGAACAGAACAGCATGGTCGGCTGATCGAGCGGCCGGATCAGACGCCCATGGTCCGGCCGATGATCTCCTTCATGATCTCGTTCGTCCCACCGTAGATCCGCATGACGCGGGCGTCGACGTAGGCCTTGGCGATCGGGTACTCGGCCATGTAGCCGTAGCCGCCGTGCAGCTGCACGCAGGCGTCGACCACCTCGCCGAGCAGGTCGGTGACCCACCACTTGGCCATCGCCGCTTCCTCGACGGTGAGCTCGCCGGCGTTGTGGGCCTCCGTGCACCGATCGACGAAGGTCTGGCCGATCGTGACCTTGGTGTGCATCTCCGCGAGCTGGAAGCGGGAGTTCTGGAAGGAACCGATCGGACGCCCGAACGCTTCGCGCTCCTTGCAGTAGGCCAGGGTCATGTCGAGCGCGGCCCGGGCACCGGCGATCGCACCCGCCGCGATGCTCAGCCGTTCCTGGGGCAGCGCCTGCATCAGATACAGGAACCCCTGGCCCTCATCACCCAGCAGGTTGGTGGCCGGGACGCTGACGTCATCGAAGATCAGCTCGGCGGTGTCCTGGGCGTGCATGCCCATCTTCTCGAGCTTGCGACCACGGCTGAACCCGTCCATGCCGCGCTCGACCAGCAACAGGCTGATCCCACCGTGTTTGGCGCTCGGGTCGGTCTTGGCGCACACGATCACCAGGTCGGAGGTGATGCCGTTGGTGATGAAGGTCTTCGCCCCGTTGAGTAGATAGCTGCCGTCGTCCTGCTCGATCGCCGTGGTGGTCATGCCGGCCAGGTCGGAACCGGTTCCCGGTTCCGTCATGGCGATGGCGGTGATGACCTCGCCGGAGGCCATGGGAGGGAACCACCGCTGCTGCTGCTCAGGTGTCGCGAGCGACAGCAGGTAGGGCACCACGACATCGTTGTGCAGGCTGAAGCCCACGCCGGAGGCTCCGACCTTGATCAGTTCCTCGCTGACGATCACGTTGTAACGGAAGTCGGCGACCCCACCGCCACCGAACTCGGTGGGCACGTCGGTGCACAACAGCCCCAGCGCGCCGGCCTTCTTCCACAGCTCACGCGGGACCTGCCCCTCCTTCTCCCACTGCGCGTGGTAGGGGACCACCTCGTCGGCCACGAACCGGGCCACGGTCGCTCGGAACTGCTCGTGCTCCTCGGTGAAGATCGTGCGCTGCACAGCATGCTCCTTCTCGGACCTCACGAGTCATCCCTCGCAAGCCATCGCGTGGAACGTTCTGGGCCGAAGCGTTCCGGTGTGCATGCTACCGAGCCCCGTCCTCGCGACGGACCTCGGCGTCCCACCACACACCGAGGTCGCGACACCCCACCGACGTCGCGGGAGATCGCCGGCGGTGACGGTCTGGCGCGACCTCGAGCCGTAGGCGGGACAGTGGCTGTCGGTCCAACGGCCTGGCGGTCTGGCGGCTACAGCAGCCCGGCGCGTGCGAGGGCGATGAACCCGGCGATGGTCAGCACGACGCCGATCGCGACCCTGACCCACAGCGCGACGTACTTGCCCGTGGAGACCCCGGCGGTCTCGTCGGCGCCCGGGAAGATGCCCGTGCGGTGGTAGCGCAGGAGCGCTGCCAGCGTGCCGAGCGCCATCGCCGCGCCGACCGCGGCGAAGGAGCCGACCAGCAGGAAGGCCCAGGAGGTGTCACCCACCGTGTCGTCCCAACTCGTGTGTTCCGTGCGGTTAACGTGAGTGTACGAGGGATCGCCGTCCGGTCGGCTCGGACGGGTCGAACCTCGTACAGCCACCGATGGTGGCGCCGATCACCGGAGTCGTCATGGCCCGCATCACCGAAGTCCTGCAGATCCCCATCGCCCCGGAGCGTGCGTTCGACCACGTCGCCGACTTCACCACCACCGAGCAGTGGGACCCGGGCATCTCATCGGCCGAACGGCTCGATGCGGGACCACCCCAGCTCGGTGCCCGGTTCCAGGTGCAGCTCAAGCTCGGCCCCCTGGACCTGCCGCTGGTCTACGAGATCACGACCTACGAGCGCCCGACCCGGGTCGTGCTCACCACCGTCGGCGCGACCCACCGCGGCGAGGACGACGTCACCTTCGCGCCGTCACACGGGGGTACCCGGATCACCTGGAACGCCGCGTTCGCCCTCCGCGGGCCTGGCCTGCTGATCGACCCCGCGCTGGGGGTCGGGTTCCGGCGGGCGGCCAAGGAGGCGGTCGCCGGGTTGGAGGCCTCGCTGCTCGACCTCGCCGAGACCTGATCGGCCGGCGCTCCTGCAGGCGGCCGCGCACGGCGGACCGGCCTGCGCGCACCGGGTCCGTGTCGCGCGATCGGTGCCGCCTGCAACCGGTGGTGTGCGGGCGACGTCTCACCTGCCACCATGCACGACGGCCGGACGACGGAGACCCACGATGAGAGCCCACCCCGCCGCGGCGATCTGCGCCGCTGTCCTACTGCTGGCCGCGTGCGGGGTCGACGACGGCGACCCGGCGGAGCAACCCATCGAGGACGCGCCGGACGACGAGGTGCCCGTCGAGGACCCCGCGGACGGGACGGCGGACGATCCCGCGGAGGACGACGTGACCGACCCCCCGGACGATGACGCGATCGACGCGTCGGATCCCCTGCTCGGCCCGGAGATCGAGACCGCGTTGGACGACGCGGAGGAACGTTCCGGGCTCCCCCGCGAGGAGTTGACGATCACCGTCACCGAACTGGTGACCTGGCCCGACGGTGCGGCCGGATGCCCGGAGCCCGACATGATGTACACCCAGGCGCTCGTCGACGGGTACCGCATCGTGATCGAGGCCGATGGTCGGGCCTACCACTACGTCGGGGCGGAGGGCCAGGACCCGAGCTACTGCGAGAGCCCGCAGGAGCCCGTGAGCTGATCGCGGCGAGGTCGGGTCAGTTCAGGCTGGGGTCGCTCGGGTAGGTCGCCAGGAGCTTCAACGCATCGGGTTGGCGACGCAGGACCGCGTGCCACAGGCCGAGGGGATCGTCGGTGAACACGTCCGCCGGTTCCGCATCGATGGCGAACCATGCACCCTGCGCGATCTCGTCCTCGAGTTGGTCTGGAGCCCACCCCGCGTAACCGGCGAACACCCGGACGTGCTCGAGTTCGACCGATGCGAGGATCGGGTCCGTGTCGAGGTCGACCAAGCGGATCCGCTCCAGGATGCGGGTGGCCCCGTCGGGGGCCTCCTCCGGGGTGGCGCGCCCGAGCGCGACGATGGCGGTCGGCTCGACCGGTCCACCTCCGAACACCACCGGCGGTGCCGCGGCGAGATCGACCCAGCCGTCGAGCGTCTCGCGGACCGGCACGCCGGAGGCCCGGTTGAGCACGACCCCCAAGGCGCCGTCCTCATCGTGATCGAGCACGAGGATCACGACCCGTTCGAAGTTGGGATCGTCCAACGCCGGGGTGGCGACGAGCAGACGGCCGGTGTGCCAGCGGACCATGATCGACCTCCTCCTCGGACCTCGAACGGTACCCGCGCCCACGGGTGCCGGGTCGCCCGACGGGCCCCTGGCGGCGGCTGGTCGCGACGACGGGCTCAGATCGGGGTCGGGCCGCCCCCGCCGCCGCAACTCGATCCGCCGCCGGGACCGCGGGCGAGGTTGGCGAACTTCGTGAGGTGGTTGAGGAAGGCGAGCTTGACCACGCCCGTGGCACCGTTGCGGTGCTTGGCGATGATCAGCTCCGCGATGCCCTTGTCCGGGCTGTCCTCGTCGTAGACCTCGTCGCGGTAGATGAACCCGACGATGTCGGCGTCCTGCTCGATCGACCCGGATTCGCGCAGGTCGGCCAGCATCGGGCGCTTGTCGGTGCGTGACTCGGGCTGGCGCGAGAGCTGTGACAGCGCGATGACCGGGACGTTGAGCTCCTTGGCGAGCATCTTCAGCCCACGGGAGATCTCCGCGACCTCCTGCTGACGGTTGTCGCTGCGTCCGTTGGAGGACATCAGCTGCAGGTAGTCGACGATGATCAGGTCGAGGCCGTGCTTCTGCTTCAGCCGGCGGCTCTTGGCCCGGATCTCCATCAGCGTGATCGAGGGCGTGTCGTCGATGAACAGCGGCGCCTCGGACAGCGTACCGAGCGCATCACCGAGCTTGCGCCAGTCGGTGTCCTCCAGCCGACCGGTGCGCAGCCGCGAGGAGTCGATCCGCGCCTCGGAGGACAGCAGGCGGTTGACGATCTCGAGCCTGGACATCTCCAGGCTGAACAGGATCGACGGTTTGCCGAGCCGGGCCGAGACGAAGTGCGACATCCCGAGCACCAGCGAGGACTTCCCCATGGCGGGACGCGCCGCGAGGATGATGAGGTTCTGGGGCTGCAGGCCGGCGGTCAGGCGGTCCAGGTCGTCGAACCCGGTTGCGAGCCCGGTCACCTCGGAGTTCTGCTCGGCCAGCTTCTCGATCTGGGCGAACGACTCGTTGAGCAGATCACCCAACCGCGCGTACTCGGCGGTGCTGCCGGTCTGGGCGACCTCGTAGATCAGCGACTCGGCCTGGTCGACGACCTTCTCGGCATCCTCGATCGCCTCGTAGCCGAGCCTGGTCACCGCCGTACCCGCGTCGATCAGTCGGCGTAGCAGCGACTTCTCGCGCACGATCCGCGCGTAGTAGGCCGCGTTGGCCGCGGTCGGGACCGCGGCGGTCAGGTCGTGGAGTCCGGCGGCGCCGCCGACCTCGTCGAGCCGGTCGCGGCGTGCCAACCACTCGGTCAGGGTGACGGTGTCGACCGGCTCGCCGGTGGCGACCAGCCCCTGGATGCCCTCGAAGACCACCCGGTGGGCGTTGCGGTAGAAGTCCTCGGGCTTGAGCAGCTCCACGGTGTCGGACGCGGCGGCGCGCGACAGCAGCGAGGCGCCCAGCACCGAGACCTCGGCGTCGAGCGAGTGCGGC
>PWLR01000170.1 GCA_003558435.1 Nitriliruptoraceae bacterium
ACGACCTCGGTGTCGAGGGCCTGCAGGCCGCGATGGCCGCCACGTTGGACCACGCCGAACGGGCCGTGGCGGCCGCCGTGGAGGAACTCACCGACGGCACCTACGACTTCGAGGACGTGCTCGACGACGACGGCACCGGCGTCGGTCCGATCCCGATCAAGGTCGCGTTGACCATCGACGGAGCGAAGGTGACCTGCGATCTGCGCGGGTCCTCGCCCCAGGTCCCCGGAAGCGTGAACGCCCCGTTCGCCGTGACGCTGTCCGCGGCGGTCTACGCCCTGCGGGCCGTCGCCGCGCCCGACATCCCCGCCAACGACGGGGTGAGCCGCAACCTCACGGTGCTGACCGACCCGGGCAGCGTGATCGATGCGCAGGCGCCGGCGTCGGTGGCCGCCGGCAACGTCGAGACCTCGCAGCGGATCGTCGACGTGCTGCTGGGAGCGTTCGCGAAGGCCGCCCCGGACCGGGTCGGCGCCGCCAGCCAGGGGACGATGAACAACACCCTGTTCGGGGGGACCGACCCGCGCAGTGGCGAGCCGTTCACCTACTACGAGACCCTCGGCGGCGGCATCGGCGCGGGGCCGTGGGGGCCCGGCGCGAGCGGCACCCAGTCGCACATGACCAACACCAAGAACACCCCCATCGAGGCGTTCGAGTTGGCCTACCCGCTCCGCGTGGTCGAGTACCGGCTCCGGGACGACTCCGGCGGCGACGGCGAGCACCGCGGCGGCGAGGGACTCCGCCGGGTGCTCGAGGTACTGACCGACGACGCGGTGGCGTCCCTGCTGACCGAGCGGCGCGACCACGCCCCGTGGGGGGCGGCGGGCGGCGGTGACGGCGGCAAGGGTCGCAACGCGCTGATCCGGGCCGGCGGCGAAGAGGAGCCGCTGCCCGCCAAGACCACCGTGCGCCTGCGTCGTGGCGACCGCCTGATCGTCGAGACCCCGGGGGGCGGGGGCTACGGGGCCGCACCCGAATAGGCGGGGGCTACGACGGGCCGGAGAGTCCGTCGAGGAGCAGCGAGACGACGACGTCGGCGAGTTCGTCCGCATCGGCGTCGGTGTCATCGGACAACGAGCGGCGGTAGCCCTCCAACGTGGCGGAGACGAACCCGGCCAGGTGGTCGGGAGGTGCGCCTCGGAAGGTCCCTTCGACGATGCCGTCCTCGACGATTCCGCGCAGCATCCGGGTCATGGGCGCGAGGTGGCTGAACAGCCGGATGCGCTGCGCCTCGTCGAGCTGCGACACGAGGTCGGCGCTCGCGCCGGGTTCGGCGATCCAGCTGTGGAACGCGGTGCGCACGAAGTGGTCCAGCCGCCGGTCCGCGGTCTGCGAGGTGTCGTGGGAGGCGTGCAGCTGCTCGGCCGCCTTCTTCAATCCGCGCTCGGTGTGTGCGAGCACGAGGTCGTGCTTGTCGCGGACGTGGTTGTAGACGGCGCTGCGCGCGAGTCCGGCCCGCTCCGCGACCGCGGCGAGCGTCGTGCCCTCGACCCCGCGCTCGCGGACCAGGTCGGCGAACGCGTCCAGCAGTCGCTCGAGCACCAGCGCGCGGTGCTCCTCGAGCGACGTACCCCAGATGGACGGCATCGCCCGAGGGTACCCGACCCACACTTTTCACGACACGGTGTTGACATCACGACACGACGTCGTGACACTGCACCCCAGTTATCTCGCCATCCCTGCCGAACCCACGACGGGGGCTACCGGCATCCACGGACAGGCCGGTGCTCGAGACGAGCCCCCGACCGTGATGCCCGACTCCCCACACGACCCAGGACCATCCTCACATGCGCGCACTGTTCGACGGTCTGTCCACGTTGCTGATCCGCCGCCCGGCCGTCGTGGTGGTGGTCGCGGTCGCCCTCAGCCTGGTGTTCGGTGGCTTCGCCAGCCAGTCCGTGACCGACGACGGCGTGGCGGTCGACAACGAGCTGACCGACGCGCAGGAGCTGATCGACGAGCGCTTCGGCGACCCGCAGTCGGTCGCGCAGCTGGTGGTCGAGACCGACGGCGACGACATCCGCAGTGCCGAGGCGCTGCGGGCGAGCCTCGCGGTGCAGCAGGCGATCCGCGACAGCGACCTCGCCGACACCCTGATCACCGAAGGCCAGCAGCCCCCGATCGCCTCGTTCCTCGGCGGTGCGGAGCTCGCGGTGCAGGAAGCCGGGCTGGATCCCGCGGGTCTGGAGGACGAGGAGGTGCGCGCGCTCCAGGACCAGGCGCTCGAGCAGCTGCCGCCTCAGGTCGCCGGACTGTTCGAGGGCCTCATCGGCACGGGCGAGCCACCGACCGCCGGGCTGATCCTGGTGTTCCAGGACACCGCCGGCCTGGACGACGACGGCGTCGCCGAGCTGCAACGGGAGCTCGGCGCGGTGGTCGAACAGGTCGAGCTCCCGGACGGCCTACAGATCGAGACGTTCTCGTTCGGTCTGCTGCTGACCGGCACCGACATCGGACCGGAGATCGGTCGGCTGTTCGGCACCGCGCTGCTGATCATCCTGGCCGTGCTCGCGGTCGTCTACTGGGTCCGTCCCGACGCCGGACAGCGACGGCGGATCGGGCGGCGCACGGCCGCCGACGTCGGGCTGACCCTGACGGTCATCGTGCTGGCCGTGGTCTGGATGCAGGGCATCGGCGTGCTGCTAGGGCCGGACTTCGCCGGGCTGATCGGCTACTTCTCCCCACAGACCCAGATCGTGCCGATCCTGATCATCGGCCTGGGGGTCGACTTCGGGATCCACCTGCTGGCCCGCTACCGCTCCGAGGTCGGCGACGGCGCCGGACCGGAGACCGGGGTGCGCACCGCGACCGGCACCGTCGGGCTGACGCTGCTGCTGTGCACGGCCGCGACCGCGATCGGGTTCCTGACCAACCTCGCCAGCCCGGTCGACTTCCTCGCCACGCTCGGGGTGCTCGCCGCCGCCGGCATCGTGGCCGCCTTCGTGTTGACGATGACGTTCCTGCCCGCGGTCCGTCTGATGCTCGACCGGCGGGCGCAGCGGCTCGGCCGGCTGCCCCAGGCGGCACTCGGCCGCCAGAGCGACGCCACCCTGCCCCGGGTCATCGGCCGCAGCGCCTGGCTCGCCGAGCGCGCCCCGGTGCCGACCCTGCTGGTGGCGGTGCTGCTGGCGGGCGTCGGTGGCTACGGCTTCACACAGCTCGACAGCGAGTTCAACCTCACCGATTTCGTGCCTCAGGACGAGCCGCTGCTCGACACCTTCGAGACCATCACCTCGGAGTTCAACGGCGGGTTCGAGGAGTCCACCGAGATCCTGCTCGTCGGGGACCTCCCCACACCCGACGCGCACAACGCGCTGGTCGCCTCCCTCGACCGCGCCGGCGACCTCGACGACGTCGAGACCCTCGGTGGGCAGCCGGACGCGACCTCGATCGTCTCCGTGTTGGGGCAGGCGTTCGGCGACGATCAGCTCGCCCCGCAGCTCGCCCAGGCCGGGGTGCAGGAGGACGGGACGGTCGCGGACGACACCGACGTGACCGCCCTCTACGAGCTGTTGCTCGCCGAGGTCCCCCAGGCCGACGAGGTGGTCGCGCTCGACGGCGACGACACGATCGCCCGGGTCACCCTGCGCACCAACGCCGGACAGGATCGCGCCGCGGCGTTGGAGGCGGGCCTGCAGGAGGCGTTCGCGCCGCTGGCCGATGAGGACGTCGAGGTCACGCCGACCTCCCAGGAGATCGTGCAGGCCCGCATCGGTGAGGACATCGAGGACTCGCAGATCATCTCGCTGTTGATCGCCCTCGGCGCGGCGATGGCGCTGTTGGTGCTCCACTACTCGATCGCCGATCGCCGCCCACTGATCGGGGTGATCACCGTGCTGCCCGTGGGGCTGGTGCTCGCGCTGACCTTTGGGACCATGGCGCTGACCGGCATCCCGCTCAACCCCGTGACCGCCACCCTGGCCGCGCTGTCGATCGGTATCGGGGTGCCGTTCACGATCCACGTGACCTCACGGTTCCTCGAAGAGCGTGTCCATGCGCCCGACGGCGCCACGGCGCTGCGCCGCACGGTGTCGCAGACCGGCGGGGCGCTGGCCGGGTCCGCGCTGACCACCGCGATCGGCTTCGGCATCCTGACCACCTCGACACTGGTGCCCTTCGAGCAGCTCGGGTACGTGATCGTCTACGCGATCGTGTTCTCGCTGGTCGCGGCCGTGCTGGTCCTGCCGAGCATGCTCGCGCTGTGGGACCGGGCGGACCGCCGGCGCCACCCCGTGTCGGCGGAGCCCCCCGTCAGCAGCCGGCCGGCGCGGGTGTGACGGGCTGACCGGGGAGCCGGACGGGCCTGGACGGGCCTGGGCGGGCCCGGACGTCACAACCCGTGGCTGATGACGGCTTCTGACCCACGCGGCGCGCCCGGACCGGATCCGCCCGACGTTTCGGACAGAACCCGTGGCTACCCACGGTTGCCGACACCCGGCCACAGGCCGTGACGCCGCCCGACAGCCGCCGCAGGCCGTGGACAGTCGCGGATCCCCGGACAGCCGCGAGAACGTCACGCCCGGACCGGTTCAGTCCCCCAGCACCTCACGGGCGATCGCGGCGGCGTCGTCGGCTCGAGCGGCATCGACGAAGACCCGCACGCCCCAGTCCCCCGCGAACAGCACGCGGGTCAGGCCGCCCGACCGCTTCACCCACCAGGTGATACCGGCATCCTCGAGTCGGTCGACGATCCGCTCCGCGTTCTCGTCGGTGAACTGCCCGAGCTGCACCGTGTCCGTGGCCGCCATGCTCCACCCTCTCCCCGGATCGATCAGACCCCGCTGATGGCGCCCTCGGCCCGGGGGTCGGTGCCGCCCGCGTAGCCGCTGGCGGTCACCTCGATCGCGTGAGCGTGACCGGCTCCGTGATCGTAGGCCCCGAGCATGCTCACCTCGTGCCCGCGGTCGGTCAACCCTGCGATCTGCGAGGTCGGCATCCGCGACTCCGCGGCGACCGACCCGTCGGCGACGTCGACCAGGAACCGGGGTTCGTCGATGGCCGCCTGGACGTCGAGGCCGCGGTCCAGCAGGTGGCCGAGCAGCTGGACGTGGATCTGGGCCTGGCCGTCGCCACCCATCGTGCCGAACACGAGCCACGGCTCACCGTCGCGGAGCGCGAGGCCGGGGATCAACGTGTTCAGCGGCCGCTTCCCGGGCGCGATGACCGCGTCGTCGTCAGCATCGAGGGTGAAGTGGGCGCCACGGTCGTGCAGGCCGATGCCGGTCCCCGGCACGACCACGCCGGAACCGAACCCGACGAAGTTCGATTGGATCAGGCTGACCATCAACCCGTCGCCGTCGGCGGCACACAGGTAGGCGGTGCCACCGGGCGCCGGGCGTGCCGGCGGCCACGGGCTGGAACGGTCGGGGTCGATCCGACCGGCCATCTCGCGCAGCCGTTCGGGCTGCAGCAGGTCCTCGACGTAGACCCCCATCGCATCGGGGTCCGCGAGGTGGTCCTGCCGGTCGGCCATCGCGGCCCGGATCGCCTCGACCTGCAGGTGGGTGGCCAGGCGCGGGTCGTCCGGCAGCGGGCCCCACGCATCCAGGATCCCGAGCGCGGTCAGCGCGGTGAGTCCCTGCGTCGGGGGCGGCAGCTCCAACACCTCGATGTCGCGGTACCGGGCCGAGAGCGGAGCCACGTCGTCGACCCGGTGTGCGGCCAGATCGTCGACCGTCATCGTCGAGCCGTGCTGTTGCAAAGTCGCGACGATGCGTTCGGCGAGTTCACCCTCGTACATCACATGGGGCCCGAGGTCGGCGATCAGACCGAGGGTGGTGGCGAGCTCCGTCTGGACGAAACGTTCCCCGGCACGCATCCGGCCGTAGGTGTCGGCCCAACCGGGTTGGTCGCTCAGGCCCGGGCGGGCGCGCTCGACGTGTTCGGCGCCGTGTGGCGAGACCGGGAAGCCGTCGAGGGCCAGCGCCGTGGCCGTGGTCGCCAGATCCCCGAAGCTGCGGGTGCCCCACCGCTCCAGCAGGTGGAACCATCCCGCGGTCGCCCCGGGGACCGTGACCGGCAGGGCGCCGCGGATCGGCATCCCACTGGTCCCCGGCATCGACACCCCCGGGTCACCATGACCGGCGTCGATGGCCGTGCGGATGGCCTCCGGGGTCGCGCCCTGGGGCGCCCGACCGACGCTCATCACCCCGTTCGCGCGGCCGTCCCACACGATCGCGAGCAGATCGCCGCCGACCCCGCAGTGGTAGGGCGTGACCACGCTGAGCACGAGGTTGGCCGCCACGGCCGCATCGATCGCGTTGCCGCCCTCGGCCAGGACCGCCTGCCCCGCCGAGGTGGCGAGGTGGTGCGGGCTCGCGACGCAGCCGCGGGGGAACCATCGTGTCGAGCTCACGTCGGATGCCTTCCTGACCGAGGTCGCCGCGCGGGCCGGAGTGCGCGCGGAGGGTCGAGCACCCTAGCCTCGGTGGCGACCCGGTTCGGGGAGCGACCATGGCAACGGGGACCAGGCCGGCCGACGTGGTGATCGTCGGCGGCGGCATCGTCGGACTGGCGACCGCGCACCGGCTGCTCGAGGCACGGCCCGACCTCGACGTCCAGGTCCTGGAGGCCGAGGACCGGGTCGGCGCGCACCAGTCGTCGCGCAACTCCGGGGTTCTGCACGCCGGGCTCTACTACGCGCCGGGCTCGGACAAGGCGCGGTGGGCGGTGGCCGGCAAGGCCCAGCTGGAACGCTTCTGTGCCGACCACGGCGTCCGTGTCGCCCGCACGGGCAAGGTCGTGGTCGCCACCGACCGTTCCGAACTCCCGGCGCTGCGTGCCCTGACCGAGCGGGCGCGCACCAACGGGGTGGACGTCGAGGAACTGGACGTCGACGGTCTGCGCCGGCACGAACCGCACGTGCACGGGGTGGCGGGGCTGCGCTCGCCCGGCACGGCCGTGACCGACTTCGGCGAGGTGACGCGCGTGCTGGCCGGGGTGGTCGGTGCCGCAGGCGGGCTCGTGCGGACCTCGACCCGGGTCCTGGACCTGGTGGAGCGCCCCGGCAGGGTCCGGGTGGCGACCACGACCGGCGACCTGGAGGCCCGCGCCGTGGTCACCTGCGCCGGGCTGCAGGCGGATCGCCTGGCCGCGATGACCGGTTCGCCACCGACCGAACGCATCGTGCCGTTCCGGGGCTCGTGGCTGCGGTTGCGTCCGGAACTGGCTCACCTCGTGCGGGGCAACATCTACCCGGTGCCGACCGGTGGCGGGCTGCCGTTCCTGGGTGTGCACCTGACCCGACGCATCGACGGCGAGGTGTGGATCGGCCCCAACGCCGTGCTCGCCGGCGCCCGGTCCGGAGCGAGCCCCTGGTCGGTGGATCGGCGCGATGCGGCAGCGACGGCGAGGTTCCGTGGCACCTGGAAGCTGGCGGCCCGCCACCTCGGCATCGGGGTGGGCGAGTTGTGGCGCGACCGGTACCTGCACGCGACGATCCGGGCGGTCCAGCGTTACGTGCCCACGATCGGCGTCGACGACGTCGCACGGGGCCCGTGGGGCGTTCGCGCGCAGCTGGTCGACCGCGACGGCAACCTGGTCGACGACTTCGTGGTGCGGGCCTCGGACCGGGTCCTGCACGTGCTCAATGCCCCTTCGCCCGCCGCCACCGCGTCGCTTGCGATCGGGGCGGACCTACGCGACCGCGTGCTCGGGCGGTTGGGCCGTGGGACCGGCTGAGCGGCTGGGCGGCTGTGGACAGGGGCGGGGCCATGTCAGACCCCCCGCGTAGGTTGAGTGTTGCCGCTGGGGGCGGAAACGAACCAGACCCATGTCCACCCGCCGCTACACCGAGGAGCAGTTCCGCACCGCACTCGACGATCCAGAGGTCCGCACCATGGCGGATCTCTGCCGTGCGGTGGGGATCGTGCCGCGAGGCGCCAACTACGACACGCTCCGCGCGTACGGCCACACGTTCGCACTCGACATCGACCGCGTGCTGACCCTGCGATGGCTAGGCGTGGGGGCAGAAGAGCTGGCTGCCGCCGTGGCCGAAGCCTCGAGCTTGGGTGACCTCCTGCGGCGGTTCGACCTCCCCGATGGCGGCGGGAGCCGCCGGCGTGTGCGCCTGCTCCTCGGAGACGCGGCACCCGACGCCTCCAAGATGCCGGTCGGTCCCGACGGTCGCCGCGCCCGCCGCTCCTACACCGACGAACAGTTGTTGATGGCACTCGGTCAGGCCCGAAACTACGGCGAACTGTGCGACCGTCTGGGGCTACAGCCAAGCTCCGGCACCATCCGGCGACTACGGGAGCGCTCCGAGCAGTTGGGCTCCCCTGTCCCTGCCCATTGGTCTCAACCCGGTCCCGTCGGCGCCGATGGGGTGAGACGACGGCCACGTCGACCAGCTCAACTGGGGCCTCCGAAGCCCGCTCCGCAACGATTCGACGCCGAGGGTTTCCGAGCCGCTGTCGCCGTCAGCACGACCGTCGCCGAGGCCCTACGACGACTCGGTCATGAACCTTCCTACATGACTCGGCGGTGGTTCATCCAGGATCTCCGTCGCCACGGAGTCGAGACCTCGCACTTCCTGCAGCCCCGAGCAGGAGGCGGATCGGCACGTCGGCCGATCGAGGAGATCCTGGTCCGTGGTCGCCCCGTGACCAGCAGCCACCTTCGCAGGCGTCTGATCGACGAAGGCCTCAAGCCCCATCGCTGTGAGATCTGCAACGGAACCGCGTGGAACGGCCAACCGATCTCGTTGGAACTCGACCACATCAACGGCGATCGGACGAACAATACGTTCGTCAACCTACGGCTGCTGTGCCCGAACTGCCATGCGCAAACCCCCACGTACCGAGGACGGAACATCGGTCGCCGGAAGTCACCGTGAGGGCCCGTCGTATGGCAGCTCTTCGGCAATCCAAGTACGTAAACTGAGCGAATACGCGGGTGTGCTGGAAGAGGTAGACAGAGGATTCTTAAAAAATCCGGGGCTTACGCCCGTGTGGGTTCGAGTCCCACCACCCGCACCACGGCTGGACAGGTCAGACCACCTCGACCCCCAGCGACTCGGCCAGGCGCACCGCACCGGCGAGATCGAGCTGCACCCCCGCCAGCAGGGCGTCACGCAGTGCCACCCCTTCGAGCCGCGCGTCGCTGAGCTGGGCGCCCGCCAGCACGGTCCGACGCAGCACCGCGCCGGTCAGGTCCGCGCCGCGCAGATCCGCTCCCGTGAGGTCGGCCTCGGAGAGATCGGCGTGCGCGAGCCGCAGGCCCTGCAGATCCCGGTCGCGCAGGTCGGCGCCGCGCAGGTTCACGTACGACCAGTCGCCGCCGATGATGGCCACACCGAGCAGCGTGGCCTCGGTGAGGTCGCTGCCGGTCATCTTGCACCCGTCGAACGTCGCCGTCGACAGGCGGGCCCCGACGAACCGGGTGTTGGTGAACGCACTGCCATGGTGGATCGAACCGCTGAGATCCGCACCGGCGAGGTCGCACGAGACGAACCGGCAGCCGCGCGTGACGGCATCGGTCAGATCCGCCCCGCGCAACCGGCAACGCTCGAAGGTCACCGCCTCGAAGACCGCTCCGCCGAGATCCGCTCCGGTCAGGTCCTGCTCGATGCGATCGGTTCCGTCCCACTCGCCTGCCTGCGACGCCTCCGCATCACCGGCGGTCACGAGGGTCGAGCCGCCTGATCCGGTGTTCCGGCATCGGAGGCGCGGTCGTCGGCGGTCAGGCGCACGAGCGGTCCACCGGCGAAAGGCGAGGCCCCGTCGACACCCACGCCGACGGCGCGCCAGGCGTCGGGCGGGATCCCGAGGTCCGCGAGGTAGAGGTCACCGAGGTAGGCGTGGACGATGGCCGGTTGCAGTCCGACGCTCGGCAGGCCCAGCGCCACGGTGACGTCCGCGGTCACGCACGGGCCACGCAACCCGACGTCGGCGGACAGACCGCTCGGCAGGTCGAGGGCGATCACGGGGACGTCGTGACGACGCAGCCAGCTCGCGGCAGCCTCGGGCAGGTCGCGTAGCGGCGGGGCCGTGCCGACCCCCAGCATCGCGTCGAGGACCACCTCACCCGGTGACCGTGCGTCGCGCAACCCCTCGGGCCCCACCGCCCCGATGCGGATGCCCGCATCCCGGAGCACGTGGAGTTGCTGGGGGTAGCGGGGGGCGCCGACCGTGAGCACGTCCACCTCCGCTCCGGCGCTGGCGAGCATCCGTGCCGCCGCCAACCCGCCGGCGCCGTTACTGGACGGTCCGGCCATCACGGTGACGCTCAGGCCCGCCACGTTGCCGCCCCGGAGCCGCCGGACGGCATGGGCCAGGGCGCGGCCGGCCTGTTCGGCGCGGGTCAGCGAGCCGACACCGCGCTCGGCCAGCCACGACCGCACGGCCCGGATCGCGGCGGCATCCACGTGCGCCACCTCGGACTGCACGAGCGCCGGCAGGTCCCCGTCGAGCCGGGCACGGCGTTCCCACGCCGGGGCGCTCTCCCAGGGGCGCACCGCCAGGCCCTCCCCCAGGTCCTGGGGCCGGAGCCCGTCACACCAGTTCTCCACGGCCGTGTCGAGCAGCAACCCCATGACCATCGCCGTCGCACCCCACAGCAGGTCGTCGTCGAGTTGCCACGCCCAGGTCGAGCCTTCGAGCGACAACGGGGCATGCCGCCAGCGGGTGCGGTCGAGCAGTTGGGTCAGCGGGACGCGCAGGACCTCGTCGACCTCCCAGGGGTTCTCCTTGAGTTCGTGGGGCGCGTGCCACCGGCCGAGGACCGGCACGACCCAGAACCGCGAGGGCGGGATGTAGAACATCGGCCCGATCCCGACGACCTCGACGCTGTCGCCGTCGAGGCCGATCTCCTCCTCCGCCTCGCGGATGGCGGCCTGTTCGATCGTCTCACCGGGGTCGAGGCGGCCACCGGGGAACGACACCTGTCCCGGGTGGCTGCGCAAGTCCCGACGGCGGCGGGTGAGCACGACCACGGGTCCGTCGGGGCTCGGCTCGAGCAGCACGAGGACCGCGCCGACGCGCGCCTCCGCCGGTGGGGTCCGTACCTCTTCCGGCACCTGGGCCAGGGCCTCACGCAACCGTGGCCAGAACCGTTCCGCTTCCAACCGAGGATCCATCGACCCACCTCTCACATCCGGACGCCGACGCTACTGGGCCGGGCCGGCACCGGTGCGCCAGGACCGGTGCCGGCGCCGATCACTCCGAAGGTGGGTTGTCGTCGGGATGCTCCAGCGGGAAGAGGTGGAACTGCATGGCCACCCTGACACTGCCGGAGGGAGGTTCGCGGTCCCGGAGCCGCTCGGCATGGCGTTGCAGCACGACCATGACGTCCTCGCGGATCGCCCGCATGTCCTCCGGGGTGGCCTGGACGCGCATCAGGTTGCTGACGGAAGCGTCGGTCCAGGGATCCCCCCAGAGTTCGGCCGAGCGGAACCACTGTTCGATCTGCCGGGCGTAGGTCCGCCACAGCTCACCCGCGGCGAGCCGCAGATCGGCGCGCGCGCCGGGATCGTCCGATACCTGGCTGGCCTCGAGCGTGAAGCCACCCGGACACACCCGCCACCACCGGTCGCGACGGTTCCCACGCTCCGGATCCTCCTCGATGAACCCGTGTTTGGCGAGGAGGCGGAGGTGGTAGCTGGTGGTCCCGCTGCTCTCCCCGACCTGTTCACCCAGCTGTGAGGCGGTCGCGGGCCCGCGATCCGCCAGCAGGTCGTACATCTGGACCCGGAGCGGATGGGCGAGCGCCTTGAGCGCGCCGGCATCGACCGACATCGGCTCAGGCCCCCTCTCGATGGGCGCATCCGGTGCCTCGGGGGTGTCCGGTCCTTCGGGCGTGTCCGGCATCGCATCTCCCGATTGCAGAGGAATGTTTGCAAAATATCGTCTGCAGAGTTATATTCGCAGAAGATCCTCTGCAGATACTACCCGTCAGGAGCCCCCGTGACCTCGCTCGGACCGGCCTACCGCCGCCTGTGGACCGCATCGACGGCGTCGAACCTCGGCGACGGCATCGTGCTGATCGGCGCCCCGCTGGTGGTCCTCCAGCTGACCCGGGATCCCGCGCTCGTCGCCGGCGTACAGGTGGCGATCACGCTGCCGGCCCTGCTGCTCACACTCCAGGTCGGCGCTCTCGCCGACCGGCGGGGACGCCGGGGATTGATGATCGCCGCTGCGCTGATGCGCGCCGCTGTCCTGCTCGGGGTCGGTGTCGCGGCCTCGATGGACGCCCTGCCGCTGCCGCTGCTGTACGCGGCGCTGTTCGTCTTCGGGGCCGGCGAGGTCCTGTTCGACACCACCTCGCAGTCGTTGGTCCCCGACCTGGTCGATCGCGGCGAGCTGGGGGTCGCCAACGGGCGGCTCGTGGGCGCGCAGACCGTGATGAACAACTTCGTGGGGGCGCCGCTCGCCGGGGTCCTGGTCGGCCTGGCGACGGCCAGCGTCTTCCTCGGACCTGCGATCCTGTACCTGGGGTGCGCCCTGCTCCTGACCCGGCTGCCCGGTCGCTACCAACCCCCGTCACGCCCTCCGGCCACGATGCGAAGCGACATCGGGGAAGGTCTGCGCCACCTCCGCGACCAGCCCGCGCTGCGATCGATCGCCGGGCTCGCCGGCGTCGTCAACCTGGCCAACACGGCCTACTTCAGCGTGTTCGTGCTGTTCGTGGTCGGCGAGGGATCGCCCATGGGACTGCCCCCGGCGGCGTTCGGCGCACTCGCGGCGATGCTGGCGCTCGGGAGCATCGCCGGGTCACTGGTGGCCGGGCGCGTCGAGGCACGGCTCGGGCCTCGACGCACGTTGGTGGGCGGCACGCTGAGCCTGTCGGCCCTGATGCTGATCCCGGTGGTGACGGCCGGTGTCGTGCCCATCGCCGCGATGGCCCTGTGCCTCGGCTTCGCATCCGTGCTCGTCAACGTCGTGAGCGTCTCCAGCCGACAGCGGATCGTGCCCACCGCCTTGCTGGGCCGTGTCAACGCCGCGTTCCGACTGGTCGCGCTCGGCAGCATGCCGCTCGGGGCGCTGCTCGGCGGGATCCTCGCGGGCACCTTCGGTCTCCGGCCGCTGTTCGTGGCGGCCGTCACCCTGCAGGTGGCCGGCCTGGTGTTGCTGCACCGGCACATCACCGACCGCGCCCTACGCGACGGACCGGCACTCCTCGACACACGATCCTGATCCGCCCGGTCGACCGCGGCGTTCAGGCGAGCGAGTCGAGCAGTCCGTCGAGGCTGTCCGATTCGCTGATGACCACCTCGGGCACCTCGTAGCGCCGGACGATGGCGGACAGGATCATCGCCCCGGCGTGGATCACGCCCTCGCGTCCCGGCTGCATCGGCCCCATGCGCGCGCGCGCTGCAGAACGCATCGTGGCGAGGTCGCTCGCGAGTCGGTGCAGCGCCGCGGCCGGCAGGCGGTGGCCGTGGATCTTCTCCTCGAGGTAGGCGTCGAGCTGCAGATCCAGCGCGCCCAGGGTGGTGGCGGTCCCGGCCACCGCGATCAGCGTGGTCGCGTCCCCCATCGACACGCCCTGTTCGGCCAGCGCGCCGTCGGCCCGGTCGAGCAGCTGCTCGATCGTCGCCTGGGCGGTCACCAACTGGCCCGACGAGGGCGGGTCGTCACCCAGGTCCCGTTCCGCGAGTCGCACACAGCCGAGTTGCAGCGACACGCTGCCTCCGACCGCCCCTTCGCGGGTACCGACGATCAGCTCGGTCGATCCGCCCCCGATGTCGACCACGGCCGTCGGTGCGGTGACCTCGACCGCGCCCGACGCCCCACCGAAGGCCAGCGCCGCCTCGTCCTCGCCGGAGAGCAGCTCGGCCTCCACCCCTGTGGCCTCGAGCACCGCGGCGAAGAACCGGTCCCGGTCGGCAGCGTCACGAACCGCCGAGGTGGCCGTGATGCGCACCCGATCGGTCACCCCGTGCGACCGCCAGATGTCCCGGTAGCCGGCGATGGTGGCCACGGTGCGCTCCAGCGCACGGTCATCGAGGTGACCGGTGCGATCCACCCCGGTGGCGAGCCGCGTCACCGTCATCTCCCGGGTGATGCGCGCCCCGGAGGCGTCGGCGATCAACAACCGGACCGAGTTGGAACCCACATCCACGGCAGCGCGGGGCACGGACACATCGACCTCGTTGATCGGCAGCAGGACACGGGGGACGCCCGTCACGGGCATCCGGTTCGAGGAGCTTCGCGGCCGACCCGTCAGCGATACCGGGCCAGGTCGTCCTCGCTCACGCACGGACCGGCGCAGGGGGCCGGTGTCGCCTGCTCCACCGTCCAGGCTCCGATCGGGTTGTCCCCCGTGGCCAGATGGTGGGCGGCGTGGACGTGGAGACACTTGATGTAGCGCGGCATACCGCCCGCACCCGGAGCGCCCTGCAACGGCTCCCCGAGCTGGTCGCGGAACGCCACGTACCGCTCGTGGCTCGCGGCGTACTCCTCGGCGAGTTCCGGCTCCTCCGCCAGGCGCCCGTTGAGCCCGACCATCGCGTGATCGGCCTCGAGCGTGCCGACCCGCGACTTCATCACCGGGCAGGTCAGCCAGAAGGTGGTCGGGAACGGCGTGCCGTCCTCCAACCTCGGATCCACGCGCACGACGGTGGGCAGCCCGAAGGCACAGCGGTGCACCACCGCCGGGTTGCCACGGGCGGGACGGCCGAGTTGCGCCGAGATCAGCGCACGTTCCTCGGCATCCACCGGCATGGCCGCAGCGGCCCGCTCATAGGAGGCATCCGGGTCCTGTCGCACCGCGTCCGGGTTCGGACGCGGTGGTTCGGGGACCGGCTCGGTGGAACTCACCGCGCCGACCGCGAGCGATCGCTGCGCGCGGTCGCGATCACTGATCGAGGTGCCCACGCTTCTGTCGCCGCGCTTCACCCTGGATCATCTGGGACTTGTGCATGAAGCGACGAAGGCGCTTGTTGAAGTCCTTGTCCAGCTTGGAGCGGAGGTTGGGGGTCTCCTCGTCCTGCCAGTCGGGATCCGCGCGCTTGATGGAGAGGTCGACCTTGCCGTCCTCCTTGACATCGAGCACCTTGACGTCGACCTCGTCGCCTTCGGCGAGGTAGGCGTAGATGTTCTCCACGAAGTCGGCATCGACCTCGGAGACATGGACGAGCCCGGTGATGGCGACGCCCTCCTCGGAGGTCACCTCCACGAACGCGCCGTACTCCTCGAGCCTGACGACCTTGCCCTTGACGATCTGTCCCTGCAGTGCGACCAACTCCTCTTGGGTCGTAGATGCCCGCGCGGACATCCGAGCCCATCTCGGCTGCCGGAGATCGGTTCCCGTCTCGGAGACCGGACCGGACAGCGCTTCAACCGTTCCCCCGTCAGCGGGAGCTGTGGGGCGCGCGGATACACCGGCGCGAACGAGGCGCCGACGAGCCCCCACGGTACGGCAGCACCACCCCGATAGGCAAGGTGCGCACCCTGCACGGATGGACTCGAAGGTGTGCGGCCTGAGGTACATCGACCCGAACCGGCTTCACGGCTCGTAGCGTCGTCGACACCTAGGGAGAGGGTCGAACCATGGAATTCCGGTATCCGGTCCCGGTCACCGAGACCGGCTGGAACATCACCGACGTCGGCACGACCGTGGCTTTCGACTGGCAGTACGACACCGGCCGACAACGGATGCTGAACCTCTACCAGAAGGGCAAGGACAAGCAGTGGGACAGCATCCACCGCATCGACTGGGACCACGAGGTGGATCCGACGGACCAGAACCTGCTACCCGACGAGGTGATGCCGATCTTCGGGTCGGCGACCTGGGAGCGGCTCTCACGCGCCGAGAAGGACCGGGCACGCCACCACTACCTCGCGTGGACCAACTCGCAGTTCCTCCACGGTGAACAGGGTGCGCTGGTGTGCTCGGCGAAGATCGTCGCCACCGTGCCGCAACTGGACAGCAAGTTCTACGCCGCCACGCAGACGATGGACGAGGCCCGCCACGTCGAGACCTACGCGCGCTACCTCAACGACAAGCTCCAACTCACCTACCCCATCGACGGCTCGCTGAAGGCACTGCTGGATCAGACCATCTCCGACGGGCGCTGGGACTTCACCTACCTGGGCATGCAGGTCATGATCGAAGGTGTCGCGCTCGCCGCGTTCTCCATGATCCGTGACTTCACGGGCGATCCGCTCGGCAAGGCCATCAACGCCTACGTGATGCAGGACGAGGCACGACACATCGCGTTCGGTCGGCTCGCGCTGAAGGACGCCTACGCGGAACTCTCCGAGGGTGAACGCGCCGAACGGGAGGAGTTCGTCGTGGAGGCCTCCTACCTGCTGCGCGACCGGTTCCTCGCACGTGAGGTCTGGGAGACGCTCGGCTACGACGCCGACGAACTGACCGCCTACGTCGACCAGCACCAGATGATGGGCGAGTTCCGCAAGGCGCTGTTCAGCCGGGTCGTGCCGACCGTGAAGGACATCGGCTTGTGGGGCCCCAAGGTCCAGGCCGCCTACCAGGACATGGGGGTGATGCACTTCCAGGATGCCGATATCGATGAGTTGTCCGACAGCGATGACCGCATCGCCGAGGAGATGGAGGCGCTGCTGGCGGCACGCATCGAAGGTCGCACCGTGCCGCAGGACGGCAGCCGAGCCGCGGAGATCGCGGCGACCATGGCCGCCGGGGACGAGAGCTGAGCGGGACGGTTCAGCCGCCGAACCATCCCCGGACGGTGTCCCAGGCACGGTCGTACCACAGGTCGGCCTCGACCGTGCCGGTGTCCCGGGGCTGGGTGATGCGCGGACGATCGACCTCGGGCGGCACCAACGAGTACGGGACCTCGCCGGGGGCGATGAACCCCTGCGTCTCGCGCGCCAGCAACTCGACGTTGAGCGGGTCCTGCAGATCGGCGGCCCGTCGCTCGAGTTCGGCATTGGCCTTGTCGAGGGCATCGGCCTTGACGGCCAGGGTGTCGACCCGCGCCCGGCCGTCGAGGTAGCTCTGCGCCGGACCGGAGAGCACCAGGCCGCTGATCGCCAACAGCCCCACGAGGGCGACGAGCAGCGGTCGATCACCCCGGACGGCCCGCCCGACCTTCAGCCGGAGCTCATCGACCGCGCCCACCATCGCCGAGGCCATCCGCTGCAACGGCACCGGCCCGCGGCGCTCGCCGCCGCGACGGCGACGCCGTTCGAGACGTCGGAGCTCGCGACGTTCCTCCATGCGGTGTGCTGCGGTCACATCGACTCCAGAAGCGAGGGCGGGGGCGGGATCGAACGAGGGCGGGGGCGGGCGGAGCCTAGAGCGACGGGCGGGCGGAACCTA
>PWLR01000137.1 GCA_003558435.1 Nitriliruptoraceae bacterium
CGAGGCCGCCGCCTGGACCGCCACCGCCCGCATGCTCCTCGGCCTGGACCAGACCGTCACTCGGGAGTAAACCGCCATGACCGACCACCCACACCACCCCCCGGGCCCCGAGGGCGAACGCGCGACCGTCGACCAGCAGCGCCGGCGGGTGCTGACCAGCAGCGGATCGCTGCGTGCGCTCGCCACGGCGGACGACCGCCCGCTGCCAACGGCGTGGTTCTCCACCGCCCTGCGACGCGCCGTGCGCCCGGGCCCCGCCCGCACCGCACTGGCCGCGGACGGGGCCACCGCCCCGGCGGCGCTGCTCGCGGCGACCAACACCTGCCCCGCCCCGCCCACCATCACCGAGGTCGGGCTGCCGAGCTTCGACGACATCGGCGCCCAGCCGTTCGAGGACGTCATCGATGCCATCGAACCCCGGGGCGAACGGCCCCCGCCCGAGGGATGGCCGCCGACCGACGACGGCGGGGGCGATCCGACCCACGGTGGCTTCCCGCCGGTGTGGGACCTCCTCCCGAAGCGACCCCAGGTCGGGGCGGACCAGGCCCGGGCGCTGCTGAGCGCGATCGACGGCACGGTCGTCGGTGGCACGGTCATGTTCGAACTCGGGCAGCAGATCGATGCCGCAGTGGACGCTGGCCGGGCGTTGCCGATGACCAAGCTCGTCGGCCTCGTCGTCGACAGCGCCCGCCTCGCCGACGAACCCGAGCTGGCATCGGACATCGACCAACGCTGCGCCGAACTGCTCGCCGAGTTGGCCGCCCCACTGGAGACCGCCGAGGACCAGCCCCCACCCGAGGTCGAGGATCCGGAGGCGCTGCTCGACCTCGCGGCGAGGATGGACGACGAGGCACCGCAACCCGCACCGTGCGACCCGGTCGACACCGACGCGCTCGCGGATGCGGCCGCGGACGCGTTCGACCCGCGGCGTGACGACGGGCTGGCCCGACGCCGGGTGACCGAGCGGTTCCCCGGGCTCGACGCGGACGACCTGCTCGACCGACCGGCGCTGTGTCCGGGGTTGGACGTCCCCGTCTGGAAGCTGCTGCGTGAGCACCAGCCGGAGTGGCTGCTACCGGGGCTCGGCACGGTGCCCGACGACCGGGTGCTTGCGGTGCAGACCAACGCCGTCTTCACCGACGCGCTGCTCGTCGGACTCAACACCTCCCTGGTCGGACGGCTGCGCCGGGCGAACGTGGCCATCGCGCCGGGGTGCACGCCGGTGCGCACGTTCTGGTCCCGCGTGATCGAAGCGGATGAGGACGGCCAGCCGATCGAACCGCGCCGGCTGGACGACATCATCGGGATCCGCGGCTGGACCGCCGGTGACCTCGGCGATCCGGCGCACCGACCTCGGCAGGCCCGTGACGACGACCTGGTCATCGTCATCCGTGGTGCCCTGCTCGAGCGCTACCCGGACACGCTCGTCTACCTCCTCCCGCAGGACGCCGAGGTCCCGGACGACGCTTCCGACGACACGGACCCGGCGCTGCTGCCCCGCTTCCGCGGCTCGCTCGGACCCGGGACGACCTATCTCGGCTTCCCCGGCGTCGACCCCGACGTGCTCGAGGATCACTACGTGGTGCTCGAGGAACCACCGACGGGCTTCCGGTTCCGGCTCGAGAACGCGCCGGGCCCTCACGTCGACGGCGGGGAGCACGCCGTCGCGACCTTCGCGACACCGGTTCGGGTGCTCATCCCCGGCCAGTCGTTGATCCCGACGACGGAGGAGGACTCGTGAGCGAGCGCACCCGCCGTCACGCCCTGCACGAGCAACTCGTCGAACTCGAGTCGCGGGCAGCCACGGACCGTGCGATCGCGGCCCGACTGCGCGGCAACGAGCCCCGCATCGGTCGAGGGTCGCGTCCGAACGTGACCGCGCGCGACTTCATCGACGGCCACCGGGCCGATCTGACGCGCATCCGGGAACTGGCCGAGGTGTTGCGCCGCATCGATCTCGCCCGTCCGATGGACCGTTGCGAGCGTCTGGTCCTCGAGCGCCTCCGTCGGATCGAGTCGCCCCGCGAGCTGCTCGCCCTGGTGCGTGAGGCCGCCAGCGATGACGGGCGGACGGGGACTTCCGGGCGCGTGTCGCGCCCGCCGGGCGGCGCCGGTGGGCTGTCCGGGCGGCTGAGCGACATCGGGGCCGTGTCCGGTCGGCTGGGTGACACCGAGGAGCTGTCCGCTCGGCTGGGCGACGTCCCTCTCCGGCGGGTGTCCCAGGACCGCATCGCACGCCTGCTGACGGTCGCCGATGATCCGCGGTTGGAACGCCGCCAGCTCGAGATCGCGGCGAGCATCCTGACGGCGGTCCGCGGTGGGGGTCGGATCGAGATCGAGCGGCTGGACGACCTGCTGCTCCTCGAGCACGTCGAGAAGCAGCTCATCGATGCGCTGCGCGCCGCCATCTGTCCCCGTCTCGGCTCCGGGCCGAAGCCACCGCCCGACGGCGACTCCGGCGACGATCCTGACGGCGACTCCGGCGACGATCCCGGTGACGGGGACCCACCGGAGCCGGATCCCTGGACCCAGCAGATCGGGGTGCTGCTGCCGGTCCGCCTGGAGACGCGCTTCGTCCAGGACGATGGCGGGCACCTGCTGAAGCTTCGGATCGTGCCCGACGAGGTCTGGCTCGCCCGGCACGACCCGCTGCCCAACCGGCAGGAGATCCGCGACCTGCAGGCCTACCTGCGCGCCGATCGGGCGGACGGCCCGAGCACCGATGGGCCGGGCGACGGACCGGATCGTGACGCCAGCTGGGCGGCGCTCGTGCGCCACCACGGAGGCGGCCGGGCCGTGTGGCTCGTCCGGACGTTCGCGCCGCTCGCGGACGAGGACGGCACCCTCGACCCGGAGGCGGCGGGGATCGCACTGCGCCGGGAGCCGTTCTTCCCCCGGCTCGAGGGCCTGCCCCCGCAGCTGGAGGTCTGGCTCGCGCGCGGTGGCGCCACCCCCGAACGCGTCGCCGTGCTGGACGTCGACCACGATCAGCTCACCCTCGACCTGCCCATCCCCGACGACGCCGACGCGCCCGGTGCCGACGACGACGGGGACGGGCCCGTCCCGCCTGACCCGGAGCTGCTCCCACGGTGGTGGGAGTCGTGGGAGCTAGCGCAGGAGGTCGGGCTCGGGGCCACCATCGCCCTGGGCGATCGCGACGATGACATCGACGTGCTCTACGTCGTCGGTGTCGGCGGCGGTGACCCCGCCGAGCTGTTCAGCGACCACCGTGACACCGGGCAGTTGAGCCTGCTGGCGGCCGGGACCCCCACGGCCAGCGTCGACGGCGCGGACGTGGTCGACCTCGAACCACCGCCCGCGGTGTGGGATGACGCTCGCCAACGGACGCTCGAGGTCCTCACCGACCCCGTGGAGCAGCACCTCGCGCGGGCGCTCACCGGCGACGCGTCGTCGCTGACGGGCATGCCCGGCGAGGCGGCCTCGATCGAACAGCCGATGGTCGCCGCGCTCTGGCCCGCGCTGTGGGGCCACCACCTGCGCGACGTGCTCGGCATCGGCGCCGGGGTCGACGCGGCGGGGGACTGGGCCGCGGGACACCTGGCACCACGGGGACCCTTCCCGACGTTGCGTGTCGGCGCACAGCCCTACGGCGTGCTGCCCGTGACCGCGCTGTCGCGATGGCAGCCGGCGACGGGCGACCCGGACATCGAAGCCGCGATGCTGCCGAGCCTCGCGACTCTGACCGCGGCCTGGGCGCAGGCCGCCGAGTCCGGCGGCACGGCGGTGGACGCCGATGCCGCCGACCTGCTGCGGCTGCTGTCGGCGACCCCGACCAGCCAGGGCCTGGTCAGCAGCGACCTGTGGCCGTTGGAGGTCTGGCTGCTCGGGTTCGCCACCACCCAGGGGTCGAGCTTCACGATCGGCCCGGACGGCCTGAGCTGGGAGGGGCTGAACGCCGCGTGGGACGCCGACCACCCGTTGCTGGCCGAGCTCGGCGTCGACCCGGAGCGACGCTACGCGAGGCGCGGGTACCACCACGAGGTGACGTTGCCCCTGGTGGGCCCGGACGACGACCGCATGCCGGTGCGCCCGGTGCTCGAGGAGCTGGCCGACCTCGCTGAGGGTGCCGGCGACGGGCCCGGTGCCCTGACCGATACCTCGACGTTGTTGCAACGGCTGCGAGAGGACCACGGCGAGGTGACCGACACCCTCGTCGTGCGGCTGGTCATCCGGTCGTTGCAGCTCGCGGTGGCCGACACGGCGGCTGGGGTGGCCGACGCGGCGGGTCGTCGACCGCTCGATGCGTGGGCGATACCCCCGTCCGTACCCGACGTGGTCGCGTCACGGATCATGCAGGTCGCCGACGGCGGTGACGTCGACGGAACACGGGTGACGGCGCTGCAGCGCACCATCGATGCGGTCCGCGGGGTCGCGGTACGCCCCGCATCGTCCATCCACGAGGAGCTGCTCGCGACGCTGGACTGCGCCACGCACCGCATCGATGCCTGGGCCACGGGGATCGCGACCCGTCGGTTGGAGGACGCGCTGGACCACGCGGATGACGACGTCTCACCGCTGGCGCTGGGGGTGTACGGCTGGGTGGAGGCGCCCCGTCCGGTAGCGGCGGGGTCGGAGCCCACCGGTGCCGGGCTCCTGCACGCGCCGTCCGAGGCCCAGGCGACCACGGCCGCGATCCTACGCGACCGCGCGCGCCACGATCCCGACCCCGATCGCTGGCAGCTGGGGCTCGACTCGCGCTCCGCACGGACCGCTGACCGGCTCGCCTCCCAGGTCCGGAACGGACGCCACCTCGGCGAGGTCCTGGGCGCGGAGGTCGAGCAGCTCATCGACGCCGAGGACACCCTCGAAGCGGTGCGCACGGCGTTCCCCGGCACCGACGGGGAGGAGGGTGGCCGCTGTGACGGGCTCGCCGTGGTCGAGGGCGAGCTCGGCTCGCTGGAGCTCGATGGTGACGCCCTGGCCGGCATCGACGACCTGCGCCGGGCCGTCGATGCGTACGGCGACCTGCTCGTCGCCACCGCGGTGCACGACGTGGTGCGGGGACGGCCCGAGCACGCGGGCGCCACGCTGGACGCCGCCGCCGGGCTCGCGCGCCCCCCGACACTCGACGTGTTGCATACCGAACGCGAGGGCACCGCGGTCCGGACCCGCTGCCTCAGCGTCCTCACCGACGTACCGGAGCCGGCGGCCGACCACGGTCCGGACCACGCCCGCTCGCCCGGTCGGATCCTCGATCCGGCGGTCGCCGCGTTGCTGGTGTCCCAGATCGGCGCGGCGGGGGATTGGACCTGGCAGCTCGAGAGCCCGTCGGGCTCGACCGTCGTCTCCCTGGCGACGTGCTCGCTCGAACCGATCGATGCGGTGGCCATGTCCCGGGGGGACCTGGAACGGCTGGTGCGCCGCTACGCGCCCGACGAGGGCGAGGTGGCGATGACCGACCGGGCCGGCAGCGACCGCCACGATCGGGCGCTGCGGCTGCTGGCCGCACTCGCCACCGAGCCCGCCCTCGCCCGCCACCTCGACGACGACGCCGACGGGGCGGACCCCGACCCGACGCTCGTGTCGCTACGTGCACGGTTGGGGCAGCTGCGTGCGACCGGTGAGGCGCTCGTCGACCACCTCGAGCAGCTGCTCGGCGGAGGCGACGACGCGCTCGACACGGCTCTGGAGGCGAGCTGGCGGTGGGGCATCATCACGGACCCGGCCACGGAGACCACCGCGGACCCGGCCCCGGACGCCCCGACGCCCGCCACCGAGCGGGCGCAGGCCGTGATCGCCCGGTTGCGGGCCCGGCTCGACCGGGCACCCGGTGGTCCCGACCGACCGGACCCCGGGGACCTCGACGCCTCCGACCTGGCCCGCGCCATGCAGGAGCTGGCCAGCGCCACCGGCGCACACGTCGCGCTCGGACGGCTGCCGGTCGGCGCGCTGCCCGACGGCCTGGCCGTCGACACCGGGGTGGTCCGCGACGACTGGCTGCCGACGATGGCCGCGGTCCGCGAGCCGCTGGCCCGTGTCGACGGGGTGCAGCTCGCCGAGGAGCTCGACGGCGCCGCACCGTTCACGCTCCACACCGACCGGCTCGACGACGTGTGGCAGACGGCCGTCGCGACGGCCGACCCGAACGACCCCGACGCCGACGGCGGGCCGCTGCACGTGCTCCTCGTTGCCGGTGGACTCCCGACCGGCGATCCAGGTGCCTCCCACGGCCCCGGTGCGGCCGAGGATGAGCTGGTCGCGGTGGGTCTCGTCGACCGCTGGGCGGAGACCGTCCCGGGCACCCACCACAGCACGGGTGCCGCCTTCGGTTTCGACGCGCCCGCATCCCGACCGCCCCAGGCGATCCTGCTCGCCGTCCCGCCCGACCCCGACGTGCCGCTCGACGGCGCCGCGGTCACCGACATGCTCGCCGAGACCCGGCAGCTGCTGCGGGCGCGCGCCGCGAGCCCCGACGAGCTGGCCTCGATCGGCGCATCGATGAGTGGCGTTCTTCTCCCGCGGGTCGGACCCACCCAGGTCACGCTCGCGCCGACCGAGGGAGACGACGCATGAGCATCACCGTGACGCTCTACATGTGGCGGTACGACAACGTCACCCGCATCGAAGCGGACGGCGCGCGTCCCGACCTGACCCGGGGGCTCTCGGCCGAGGTGGGCGACCCGCTGTGGCTGCTCGCGCGTCAGTGGCAGCTGGGCGAGTTCGCCGGCGAGGACGCCGCGTCGCCCGTGCGCGTGCACTTCACCGAGCACCTCACCCCGATGACCTTGTCCGCCCCTGACGGCGCATCCCCCGATCCGGACGGCACGCCGACCGACGCCGAGGTGGACCTGCGTACGGCCCCAGCGGAGGTGCCGATCGAGGCCGACCCGGCGAGGTGGTGGACCCCCGGCCGACGGATCCGCATCGGCCGCGCCATCGCGGATGCGGCGGGGCAGGCGCTCCCCGACGACCCCGAGCTGCAACTGCGTGACCTGCCCGCCGCCTACGCGTCGTTGGAGGGCCGGGGCTACGACGGCCGTGCGCTGTGGGAGTCGCGGGACAGCCTCGGACTCAGCGAGGACCGGTTCGATCCCCTGCCCCCGGCCTCGGAGGTCGACCGCTGGGACGCGACGCAGCTCGCCTACCACGCAGCCATCGACGCCGGAGGGGCCACGTTGCGTCTCGACCGTCACGACGGTGGCCCCCTGGACTGGTTCTCCGTCGACGCCGACGGCCCCATCGACCTGTCCGGGGATCCGGGGATCCGCCGCTCCACGTTGTGCTCGTGGCTCCGGCATCCCGGCGCTCCGACCGAACGCTGGTGGGAGATCGACGAGGCCGGGATGGACCTCGGCAGCGAGCCGCCGGACCGGGCCCACCTCGCGACCATGCTGATGCTCGATCTGCTGTGCGCGCACAGTGACGACTGGTTCACCTTCAGCGTGGATGCCGCCCCCGGATACGTGGTGACGCTCAGAGACGTCGAGGTGACCGATTCGTTCGGAGAAACGTGGTCGCTGGAGCCGCCCGACGACGGGTGGTCGATGTTCCAGGTCGCCGGTCTCGCGTCCGGCTCGCTCGCGTTGTGGCCGGCCGCCACGGGCCCGCTGGTCGGACCGGTGATCGACGAGGTGGTGTTCGCCGTCGACGAGGCCGAGGAACGCATCTGGGCCGTCGAGCGACGGATCGACGGCCTCGCGATCGCCACCGACCCCGGCATCGACGAGGCGCCACCGGATGACGCGACGCCACCACGGCGCTTCCGCTACCGACCGGCGACCGCCGCACCGGAGCACTGGCACCCCTACGTGCGCGACGCCGTGCCGCTGACCCCGGCCGGACGCACGCTGCAGGGAAGGCTCGCGGACCTCACCGATGCGACGCGTGCAATGACCCCGGCACCGCGCAGCGATCTACTCGCCGACGCGGACCGTGGGGCGGAGGATCCGTTCCACGCGCTGCGGCCCACCGCCGTGCCGGTCACCGGTCTGCGACTCGAGCGCCGCTACCGCCTGGCGCGTCGCACGGACGGAACCCCGCTGCTGTGGTCGGAGCGCCGCCGCAGCGAGGGCGTCGACGCACCGACGCTGCTGCTCGACAACGACGTGCTCGACGAGGGCCCGAGCGGGGACTGAAGCCCGACGCCGATCCGTCCCGAGAACAACGTTCTGCACGGTTGGTTCGTCCGGTGTGGGGGGACGCTGGAGCGTGGAGGCGAGGCGGGGGAGTTGGAGCTGGAGGTCGCCTCGGTGGCCGAGGTGGACCGGGTCCTTGACCGGCGGCGAAGCGTTGCCGGGCGGCTGGCGGCCGAGGGAGGGATCTGTCCGTTCACGCGCGTCCACCGGGACCGCGGCCGGGGTGGCCGGGACGTCGACGTGCACCCCAACGCCACGTGCAGGTCGTAGACGGAGGAACGGAGCGGGGCCGTGACGACACGCCGGTGGCTACTCGTAAGCGCAGCCACCATCGTGATCGTGCTCGCCGACGGGTACCCCTACTCGACGGCCGCGGCATCGTTGAAGCCCGCGTATGGGCCGAGACCACCCCACCCTTGAACCAGGAGTCGACCTCGCAGCTGTGGACCGACGGGTGGCTGCGGCTACACGGGTGGCGCGGATGAGTACCCGATGCTGGTCGCCGGCCCCGAGGCATCCAACGACGCCTGACGGCTGCCGGCCGGTCGGCGTGGCCCGTGACCCCGACGGTGCCGTGCCTCCGGGTCGGCCCCGGTCGGTGACGGTGAGCTCCTCTGAACATGGCGGTCACCCTCACGTTGTTCGGTGGCGGATGGGGGGGTGCTGAAGCGAGAATGTCGTGGGCGTGTCGATCTGGCGGTGCGCCGTTCGACCTCTGGGGGAGCAGGTCCACCAGGGTCTGCCGGACACAGGAGACGGACGTGAAGTACATGTTGATCATGCGTGCCACCGACGAGACGTACGCGGCATACCAGGACATCGACTTCGAACAGGTCCTGGAATCCATGGGCCGGTTCAACGACGAGATGATCTCTGCCGGCGTTCTGGTGGCCGCCGAAGGTCTCGATGACGCAGCAAAGGGGGTGGTGGTCGACTACTCCTCACCGCCGCCGGTCGTCACCGACGGCCCCTACGGTGAGACGAAAGAGCTGTTCGCCGGGTTCTGGATCCTCGACGTCGCGTCGCAGGAGGAAGCGGTCGAGTGGGCGAAGCGGGCGCCGCTGGCCGGTCCGGGATCGAAGGCCGAGATCCGACGGGTTGCAAGCATCGACGAGTTCCCGCAGGACAACGAGTGGATCAAGAAGGAACGCGCGTGGCGAGAGGCCACCGGGCAGCTGTGACCGATGCGCGCGACGCCGTCGGTGCGGTGTGGCGGATCGAGTCAGCCAGGATCGTCGGGGCGCTGGCCCGCTACACCGGCGACGTCGCCCTCGCCGAGGACCTCGCGCAGGAGGCGCTCGCGGCGGCGCTGGTGGCCTGGCCCCGCGACGGGGTGCCTCGAAGTCCCGCGGGGTGGCTGCTGACGGTCGGGCGCCGCCGTGCGATCGACACCTTCCGGCGTCGTAGCGCGCTGGATGCCCGCCACGCCATGCTCGCCAAGGAGCTTGGCACCGGTGGCCGTGGGCCCGCCGGGGAAACGAGCCTGCCGGACCCGACGACCACGGACCTGCTGGCCGATCCCGACCGGATCGACGACGACGTGCTGGCCCTGCTGTTCATCGCCTGCCACCCGCTGCTCACAGCGGACGCACGGGTCGCGCTGACGCTGCGGGTCGTGGCGGGTCTCGCCAGCGACGAGATCGCCCGTGCGTTTCTGGTGCCGACCGCGACGGTGCAGGCCCGGATCACCCGCGCGAAGAAGACCCTGGCGGCCGCACAGGTCCCCTTCGAGGTGCCCCCAGCGGCGGAACGACGGGAACGGATGGGCTCGGTGCTCAGCGTGGTGTACGTCATCTTCACCGAAGGGTCGACGGCGACGTCCGGCCACGAGCTGATCCGGCCCGACCTGGCACACGAAGCGATCCGCCTGACCCGTGTGCTGGCCTATCACGCGCCAGACGAACCCGAGGTGCACGGCCTGCTCGCCCTGCTCGAGCTGACCGCCGCACGGTTTTCTGCCCGGACGGGACCAGACGGCTTGCCGGTGCTCCTGGAGGATCAGGACCGTCGACGCTGGGACCGGTCCGCGATCCGGCGCGGCCGAGCCGCACTCGGCCGTGCAACCCAGGCGGGCCACGGTCTGGGTCCCTATGGGCTGCAGGCGGCCATCGCGGAATGCCACGCGATCGCACCGTCATTCGATGACACCGACTGGGACCGCATCCTGCTGCTCTACGAGGCGCTCGCACAGGTGGCGCCTTCCCCGGTCGTGGACCTGAACAGGGCCGTCGCCGTCGCCATGGCCTGTGGCCCCGAGGAGGCACTTGGCCATGTCGACCGGCTCGTCGCAACCGGCCACTTCAGCGGTTCACACCTGCTCCCCAGCGTCCACGGCGAACTGCTCCTGCGGCTGGGTCGAAACGAGGAGGCACGGACCGAGCTGGCCCGTGCCGTGCAGCTCTGCCGCAACGACCGCGAACGCGCGCTGCTCGAACGCAAGCTCGATGACATCCTCTGAACACACGTTCACAGCCCTGTGTGCTGGCAGCGTCGACGTCCTCACGGTCGCCTGCCACCAACTCCACCGACCTGCAACGTTCCCGCTGACCGGTGAAGCTCGTCGCTGCCTCGGGCCGTGTTCCGAAACGTGGTCCTCCACTGCCGACCGATGATGGTCGGGCGGGACCGGATGCAGCGGAGCGACGACAGCCCCCGACGGGCGGCCGACACCGCCTCGGCACGCAGATGCGCCCGCACCCGGGTGCCAACGGTGCAGCGAATCCCGCCCTGCACGGTTCGCGCTGACCGTCTACCAACCCCACGTCGGCACCAAGCCCGACTGATCGCCCCTTGACCTCGGCCTGCAGTCAAGGACCGCAATCGTCGCGGCTCACCGAGGGGATGCGCGGACGGCACCAACGGGCGCTGGACAACGTTGCGGTTTTCATCGTCGCCCAGGGCTGGTCGGTCACCGAGCGGGATCGGCCCGTTGCCAGAGGGTCCGATGGTGTGCGGTCGCGAAGCCGTGACGTGCCAGGTTCTGATGGCTGGCCGTACCCGCTGCAGCCGTCACGGCCACGAGGTCGGTGTCGGCGGCTGCATCGGTGAGCCGCCGGGTGATCAACGCCGACTGGCAGCCCCGACGCCGGAACGCCGGCAACGTCGCCCCACCAGCCAACAGCCCGGTCCCCGCGTCGGTGTAGAGCGCGCCGGCGGCTGCCGGCTCCCCATCGATAAGCGCGAGGTAGCAGCGCAACCCCAGGGTGGCGTGCTCGCGGGCGAACATCCGACGTAGCGCCAACGCACCGGCGGCTAGCTCGTAGGCCGAGAGCAGCAGCGCGAGATAGCGGTCGTGGTCTGCCCGCTCCACCTCATGGATCTCGAGACCGTCCATTTCGGCCGCAGGGCGGCGCTTCGGTGCGATGTGGAGCGTGACCCCGGAGGCGGCCGGCGAGAAGTTCGCCTCGCGCAGCACACCGTCGAGCTGCTCGCCTGCCTCGGGCTCGCACACCTCGACAGCCGGTCGCATGCCCGCGTCGTCGTAGAACCCGACGATGTCCGCAAGCACGCGCCGATCGTCGAGGTTGAAACCACGGGACTTGTTGTACGGCGCCTGGTCCGCCAGCGCCGGTATACGGGTGGCAACGCATGCCCCGAACCGCGTCAGCGCTGCCCCCGGGAAGATCGTCGCCAGCCCAGCATGATCCCTCTCGCCTTTCGAGGTGATCACGGCCTCGGCGCGCTGCCCTACCGCCGACAAGCTCACGAATCGCCCGATCCCTCGAGGACAGCGGACGTCGCCTCTCCCGCCTCCACGCGACCATACGGCCTCGTCTCCGGACAAAGGGGTCCGCTCGTCAGTTGACCCCCTGAGACCGCAGGCCAAGGACCGCATGCCCGACGCCGCCAGGAAGTTCCCGCTCTAGGGCGGCCCATGCGTGGGCGACCACCCGAGATCGCAACGCACATCCGAGGTGGTCTCTGGTCTTCTGTGGCGTGGCCGCGGGACCGTCGCACCCGCCAAACTGAAGGGACGCGGGTGAGCGATCGGGCACCCGGATCGCGCCGGCCGGTCGCACTGGTCACCGGCGCAAGCAGGGGCATTGGGCTCGGGATGGTCAGCATGCTGGCAGGTGCCGGGAGCCGAGTCGCGATGCTGGCCCGCACCTCGAGCGACCTCACACGAGCAGCCGCGGAACTCGGTGACACAGCCCTTGCTGTGACCGCGGACGTCACCGAACCCGCCGAGGTCGCCGCAGCAGTCGCCCAGGTCGAGGAGCGGTGGGGGTTGATCGATCTAGTGGTGCACAACGCCGGGAACGCCAGCGTCATCGGGCCGCTGTTAGAGGCCGATCCGGACGCCTGGTGGGACGAGGTGGCCGTTCACCTGCGAGGCGCGATGTTGCCGGCGCGCGCCTGTCTGCCGATCATGATCGAGCGCGGTGTGGGACGGGTGGTGCTGGTCTACGGAGACCTGGGCGACAGCGGTAGCCCGTGGTGCTCGGCCTACGCCGCGGGCAGGCGGGCCTGTTGCGGCTCGTAGGCCAGTTTCATGCCGAGCTAGACGGCACGGGGGTCCATGCCTTTGGGCTGCAGCCCGGGCTGGTGCGGACACCGACGACCGCCGCGCTGGCGGAGGATCCGGAGAAGTCGCGGTGGCTGCCGAACTCCGGCCAACGATCGCGGGACGACTACGGCACAGGCGAGCCAGCCGGAGAGATGCTGGTCCGGATCGCTTCGCGTGACGCGGACCAGCTCTCGGGGTTGCTGTTCGGCGCCTGGGATGACCTAGCCGAGCTGTGCGGGCGAGTCGATGAGCTTCGTGCCGATCAGCAGCGCACACTCCGCGTCAATCGACCGTGCCGAGGCGTACTGGTGCGTTGGCCACTCACGGTCGGCCTCGAGGTCCAGCCCCGCCCGGAGCCACGTCATGCGCTGGACCTCAGTGCGGTCCTGTGGGTGCCAAGGACCGCATCGCGGTCGGTGTCGTCGCGTTGTCGGTCGGGTAGCTGTATCGGGCGTTTCGCGCACGTCGGCTGCCGTCGTGTCTCGGGCGGGATGCCATGATCCGTGTGATGCCACGGTCGTGGGCAGCATCATCGGGGGTGTTGTGGACGAGCCGGACTGGGTGTCGTGGCGGTGGTCGCTTGGGCTCGCAGGTGCCGTCACGGTCGTGGGTGCGTGGCTGTTCGGGTTCGGTTCGCCGGCGTGGTTCGCCACACCGGTTCTGGTGGCGATGGCGGTGCCGCGACTGCGAGACCGGCCCGGTATCGCGATCCATCCGGCGGCGTTGGTGGCCCAGAACGTCCCCACAGTCGTCATCCTGTGGCTGGTTGTCCGTGAGGCGGTGACCATCGGCGAGCTGAGCGCTCTGGTCGCGAGCACGACCGCGGGGTTCGTTGTGCTCGTCGGAATCTGGCGCGGGCTGTGGATGGGCCGTGACCGGGGAGCGGTCGCTGGGCTGGGGGTCGCACTCGCCGGGTGGTGTGCCGCACTGGTGGTCAGCGGCTGGCTGGCACCGTTGGAGGAGTCGTACCTGGTGATGGGGGTGTTGCTGCTGCTCGGCGGCGACATCGTCACCACGCTGTCACCGCATCTCCGCGAGGACACCTGGGTGTGGCCGACGTTGGCGTGGGCCGCCTTTCTGCTGGTGTTCGCCGGCATCCCACTGCTCGACGGAGAGTTGGTGACGCAGGCATCTGCCGTGCTGGCGACCGTCACGGTGGGCCTTCCCGTCACCTGGTCGATCAAGCGTTCGGCGCGACAGCAGGAGCGCAGCCGCTGGCGGGTCAGTCGGTAGTCGCCACCTGCGCGCTGTCGCCCTCCAGGGCGCGTGGCTCACCACGCCGTCGGAGCAAGGTCCTTGAACCTCGCACAAGCGCCGCAACGGGTAGCTCGCGGGCGTGTTGCACCGGTGGAGTCCTCGAGGATGACTGGCCTACGGTCCGGACTCGGGACCCGGAGACGTCCGACTGACCGGAGATCTTGAGATGGCGAGAGCGTCCGCTCGGAGATGGCCGTGGAACTGGGCTCGGGCGAACAGCGGAGGCATCCGGCCGGTCGCAGCTGATGAGTGGGGCAACGTCACCGACGCGGCCCGGATGCTCTCCCCGCGCCCCCATCGCGTGGAGACCCTCATCGCGAACGGCCATCTCGAGGCCGCGCTCAGTCCTTCGGATGACCTCGGAACGACGGGCGTAGCCGTCGAACAAGAGCTCGTCTGGCGCCGAGCGTCCAGCTGGTGGCGAAAGGTGGGACGAGCGGTCGGCGACGCGATGAACTGGACCTGAAGGCTCGCTCGCTAACTCGAACGCGCCGATCACGCGGCCCCGAGAAGGGGACGGGCCGGACTCGAGCAGGACGACAACCGCCTCACGGCTTGCTCGGTCTCCGACCTCGATATCGCCGAACCAATGGCCGTGGCGGGCCCCCGTGTGATCGCGTTGGGAACAGGTTCGCGACCGTGCGACCGTGCGACCACCGACTGCAGGCCGTACCACGCAGCCGTGGTATGGTCTTGTTCATGGCTGAGCTCGAGGTCCTCGACGAGATCAACCGTCTGCTCGACACAGACGGTGACGCGACCGTGAACACATCCATGCGCCTGCCCGCGTCTCTGCGGGATGCGGCGGCGCTCGCGGTGCGGCATCTCGGCGTTGCGGGCAGCACCACGAGCCTGACAGCGGCGGCGCTGCGGCGCGCACTGGAGACGGCCGTGACCGAAGCCGCGCTCGAGGCCCACTTCGAACAGCACCCGCACGCGCGGCCGTCCCTGGCGGAGGTAGCCCTCGCGCTCGCAGCCCAGGACGGATCGCCGCTGGCGGACCGCCCCGAACTGCTCGAGCGCGCCGCCGCGCAGGTTCTGGCCAGCCATCCCGACGCCGACGCCGATGACGTGCTGCTGTGGGCCGAGGCGCAACTGGCCGTGCGCGCGTGAGGGCCGTCGTCCTCGACAACGAGGCCGTGCAGGCGCTGCGAGACGAACACCATCCCAAGCACCGGCAGGTGCTCGCTCACCTGGCAGGCATCGTCGGGCGGCGTCAGCGAGGCCGTGAGGTGTCAGCAGTGGTCCCGACATCCGTTCGGGTGGAGGCTGGGTGGGACCGCACCCAGCCAGAAGCCGCAGCGATCAACCGGTTGCGGGTCGTTGACCACCCGCTCGATGCGGCGCCGGCGAACGTCGCGGCGGCCATCGCCGATGAGTTGGCGGTCAGCGTCGCTGACGCCCACGTCGGTGCGGTCCTCCGGTCGCTGCCGCACGACGAGGTGGTGGTCCTCACCAGCGACCCGGACGACATCACGCGTGTCGCCGGCGACCGGCCGGTGCGGCCCGTTCGCGTCTGAGCACCGCAACAACGCGGCCGCGGACTGTCCGGCGACAGCGAGGACCACACACCCCCGCGCCACGTGGAGGACGCCACCGCGTTCGTTGACGGCATCGGCGGGTCGGGTCCATGTGGCCGGCTCGCCGACGCGGCCCGTGCGTTCCACCCCTTCGTCGCCACCGACGACGAGCTGACTGCCCTGGATGCGGACTACTACCAGCGGTCCGGACCCGCCTTCCCGCCGTTGCTGCGCACGGCCCAGGCGAACCAGGGCTACGAGGGGCCCAGAGCCACCGACCCCGAGTCGATGGCGCGGATCAGCGTGCCGGTCCTGCTCCTACGAGGCCAGCAGACCCGGCGGGCCACCTGGTACACCGATGCCGAGCGGTACGTCGCCGAACACGTGGCCGACCCTCACGTCGTCGAGCTGCCGGACGTGGGCCACTTCGCTCCGGCCCTCGCACCCGAGCCCGTTGCCGAGGCACTGATCTCGTTCTTCGAGACGATCCAGCAGCCCGCCTGACCACCAAGCCGACGCCCCTTCCAAGCGGTTCCACCGGCAGACTCTCGGGCCGGTGGAACCTCAACCGTGAACCAGGGCGCGTAGCGGCAGGAGCATTCCGTCCGACGGTAGGAACCCAGGACGCGTGCTGGCCTACCCAAGCGCAGGCGACGATCGAGGGAGCAGACCGCGGTCCACAGGCCAAGGACCGCTCTGCGGGAGGTGTGCCGCCGGAGGCAAGCAGGCGCACGGCACGGGTCCATGGGTGATCACAGCGTCCATGAGGCCAACGAGGCGTCCCTGGGGCACTCGGGGGAGGCTGTCGAACGGGACGGTCGGACATCAACGTTGGGTTGAGCTGTAGGGTCGATGGCGTATTGGGCCAGGCGTGCAGCGTCACCGCACGCCCGTGGGCGCCCTCTGGATGCCGCTACGGGGTCGGCGACCAGGACTCACTGGTACCGGACGTTCCGTCGCTCGCCTGCGTCACGATCGCCTGCAGGTCAGGCGCGTCACCGACGGCAGGCCACCACACGAGGAAGTACCCCTCCTCGGCCAGAGTGGCCTCCACTTCGCTGCCATCCGATCGGATGGCAGCGACCCGCTCGACGCTTGGTTCGACGCGGCCCGTCCACGTGGTGATGATGTGCTCGTCGCCTGCTGGGCCTGCGGCTTGAGCCGTTTCGCGGTCATAGGAATCGGGTCCCACCTCCCCAGCGGGTCCCTCGAACTCGATGCTTCCCCCTGCGTCGAACGCACCGTCACCGTCGGTGTCGAACGCCCAGCATCCGTACTGTTGCTGTGCGCCGTCAACGTCGATCCACCAGCGAGCTACCGCAGACCCACCACGCTGATCGAGAACCTGCGGCGGGCCTTCCGCGAACTCGCTGCCGCACATCTGCTGGATGCCATCTAGGGCAGCTTCCGTGACAGGCTGCGGGGCCGGTGTCCATCCCGCGAACGCCGGTGAGCTCTGCGAGGGCCAGAGCAGCAAGGTCGTGCCAGAGGCCAGCACCAGCACGCCCGCAGCAACCAGGACGCCGAGACGCCTCTGCGGCCTGTCCGAACGCTCGGCCGGGGGCGTGTCCACGTCCGGAAGGGCCGACATCATGATGATCTCCTCACGCAGCTCGTCCTTCGACCGGCTGCCCGCCCACCCTCGTTCGACCTCCTCGTCGGTC
>PWLR01000259.1 GCA_003558435.1 Nitriliruptoraceae bacterium
GCATCGGGAGCCCGCGGCTGGCCAACTCGTGGGCGACCGGTGACTGGCCGGGTCTGGACAGCTACCTGCAACGGGTGCAAGCGCTGCCCGATGGCAGTGACACGGTCGGCATCAACCTGTCGGCCAACGGCGCGAACATGCGCAACAACTTCGTCGACCAGGCGATGAGCGTGCCGGACGGCACCGGGCTGGTCCTCTCGCAGATGGGCGGCAACGACCTGTGCCGGCCGAACGTGTCGGCCATGACCCCGCTGGACGTCTACCGGGCGGAGCTGCGAGAAGGTCTGGAGTGGTTGACCGAGCACCGACCGGAGACGCTGGTCAACCTCACCAGCGTGCCCGACATCTACAACCTGTGGTACGTCCGCGGTGCCGCCCACCAGGGCGAGCGCTTCGGGTTCTTCGGCTCCGGCGGGACCGCTGCGGGACCCCGCGTCGCGCGCACCTCGGACGAGACCAACCCTGCAGCGTTCCTCGGTGCCCGGTTCCTGTGGGATGGCTTCCTCGGGTCGGTGATCCCGTGTTCGTCGCTGCTCGCGAACCCGACCCAGCCGCGCAACACCGGGCCGACCCCGACGGCGACCCATCCCGACGAGGCGCGTCGTCTGCAGGTCCGCGCCCACACGATGGCGTTCAACGCGATCCTCGAGGAGGAGTGCGCCGCGGTGCTGCGCTGCCGTCTCGATGATGGTGCGCTGTTCGAGTTCTCCACGAACCGGGTCGGAGCGGCGAACCTGCTGACCTTCGACCGGGCCCAGTGGCAGTTCCTCGACCGTGACATCTCCCGACAGGACCACTTCCACCCGTCGTTCCACGGGCAGCGCAAGCTCGCCGAGCAGGCGTTCGACGCCAGCTACGACTTCACCGACACCACCGCGCCAGAGGTGGCGCTCGCCCCTGACCGACCCGCCAACGAGGCCGGCTGGCACAACGACGACGTGACGGTCACCACCTCGGCGACCGACGCGGCCGGGGTACGCGGCTACGAGCAGCGCACCCACGCCACCAACGGTGCGGCCGGTCCGTGGAACGCGACCATCGGCACGGTCGGCCCGCGTGAGCAGGTGAGCGCCGAGGGCGTCACCCACCTCGAGGCCCGCGCCCTGGACGTCAACGGCAACCAGAGCGCGAGCGAGATCCTCACCGTCCGGGTCGACCGGACCGCTCCCCAGGTCCACGCGATCACCCCAGCCGATGGCGCCACGTTCGTCCACAACGAACGGATCGAGGCGTCGTTCGACTGCAGCGACGCCGGCGGTTCGGGTGTCGCGACCTGTGAGGGCACGGTGGACGACGGCGAGCCGATCGACACCAGCACCGTGGGCACCAGGTCGTTCACCGTCACCGCGGTGGACGGCGCCGGCAACGAGACCACCGAGGTCCGCTCCTACGAGGTGATCGACGTCACCCCGCCGGAGATCGACCTGCGCAACCCCGCGGCCGATGCCACCTTCGAGCACCGTGACATCGACCCGGCCGACTACTCCTGCACCGATGAACCCGGCGGCTCCGGCCTCGCGACCTGCGAGGGCACCGTCGCCGACGGTGACCCGATCCCCACCGATGACCTCGGTGACCACGACTTCACCGTCGACGCCACCGACAACGCCGGCAACGAAGCGTCGCTGACCCGCACCTACACGGTCATCGACGTCACCCCGCCGGAGATCGAGCTCACCACCCCGGCCGACGGTGCCGAGTTCGAACACCGCGAGGAGGTGCTCGCCGCGTTCAGCTGCACCGATGAGGAGGGCGGCTCCGGGATCGCCGAGGGGTACTGTGAGGGCACCGCCGACACCGGCGAGGCGATCGACACCTCCACGCTCGGTGAGCACGAGTTCACGGTGACGGCCACCGACCGTGCCGGCAACGCAAGCGAGGTGACCCACACCTACACGGTCATCGACGTGACCGCGCCGAGCGTCGCCAGTCCGCACCAGGACATCGAGTACAAGCTCGGCCAGGACGTCGAAGCGCAGTTCACCTGCACCGACGAGGACGGTGGTTCGGGCGTCGCGGTCTGCGACGGCCCGGCGGCGCTCGACACCTCGAGCGTGGGCAGCCAGAGCTTCGAGGTGCTGACCCGGGACAACGCCGGCAACGGGGCCACGGTGACCTTCACCTACCGGGTCATCTACGCCTACGGCGAGGTCCGTGAGCCGATCAACGCCGACGGATCGAGCGTGTTCCGCGCGGGCCGCGTCGTGCCGGTGAAGTTCGCCGTGACCGACTGGGATCACAACCCGGTCGACTCGGCCACGGCACGCCTGGCGTACGTCAAGGCGTACCACGACGAGTTCATCCCGGAGAAGGAGCAGGAGGCGACCACCAACGTGGCCGCCACCACCGGCAACCTCTTCCGCTACGACGCCCGCGAGCAGCAGTACATCTACAACTGGTCGACGCGGGGGATGGACCCCGGCACCTACCAGCTGTTCATCGCGCTCGATGACGGCAAGCGCTACACGGCCGTGTTGACCCTGCGCTAGGTGCGGCAGCCGGCGGGCCGCCCGGCCAAGACCGGGCGGCCCGATGCCGATCGTCCTCGGCATCCGTGACGCGGCTGTCCGGCGCGATCAGCGTCCGCGGCGCACGGTGAGCCACAGCAACGAGCCGAGGACCAGCAGGGCCAGTCCGCCGATCACGGCCACGGCGGGCAGCGTGAACGCGAGCAGGATGCACAGCGCGACGCCCAGGCCGGCGAGCCAGCGAGGCCACCGGCGCTCGTCGCCGGTCAGCGTCCAGGCGGAGGCGTTGGCCAGCGCGTAGTAGGTGAGCACCGCGAACGAGCTGAACCCGATCGCGTCGCGGAGGTCGGCGACCAGCACGATGGTGCACACCAGCGCGCCGGCGGTGACCTCGGCCCGGTAGGGGGTGCGGTAGCTCGGGTGGACCGCATCCAGCCAGGGCGGCAGCTCCCGCCGGCGGGCCATGGACAGCGTCGTGCGGCTGATCCCGGCGAGCAGCGACAGCAGCACGCCGGCAGCCGCCACCGCCGCGCCCACCTGCACGGCGGGTCTCAGCGCGGACAGGCCGCTCGCCTCGACCGCGGCGAGAAGGGGCGCCGGCTCCCGGGCCAACTGCTCGGGACCGATCGCGTACAGCACGCTGACGAGCACCACCGCGTAGATGGCGACCACCAGGCCGAGGGCGATGGGTATGGCCCTGGGGATGGTCGTGGTCGGGTCGCGAACCTCCTCACCCAGGGTGGCGAGCCTCGCGTAACCGGCGAAGGCGAAGAACAGCAGCCCGGCGGACTGCAGCACCCCCCACGGGCCGCCGGGGGAGACCCCGCGGAGGTTGCCGACCGAGGCGCCGTCGCCGAGCAGCGAGGCCAGTACCACCACGAGGAGCGCTGCCAGCACCACCCCGACGATGGCCCGCGTCAAGCGGGCGGTCTTCTCCACCCCCCGGTAGTTCACCGCCGTCATCACGACCACCGCCGCGATGCCCAGTGGCCGAGCGAGCGGCGGGTGGACGTAGGCGCCGAAGGTCAGCGCCATGGCCGAGAGGCTGGCGGTCTTGCCGACCACGAAACCCCATCCGGCGAGGAAGCCCCAGTACTCACCCAGCCGTTCGCGCGCATAGACGTAGGTGCCCCCGGCCTGCGGGTACCGGGCGGCGAGCTGGGCGGAGGACGTCGCGTTGGCGTAGGCGACCACCGAGGCGATCGCCAGCCCGAGCAGCAGCCACGTGCCGGCGGCAGCGGCGGCGGGCCCGGGGGCCGCGAAGACGCCGGCACCGATCATGGCCCCGAGACCGATGATCACCGCGTCGCGGGTGCCCAGCCGACGGGCGAGCTCCTCGTGCGGTTCCGGCACGCACCGACCCCTCCGGTGGACGGCGGCCGAGCGTAGTCCGAGCGGATGTGCCCACGGGCCCGGGACGGCGTAGCGTGCCGGCCATGGACGATCCGGACCGCAGCGGTGTGCCAGCCGACGTCGAGACCCATCGGGTCATCGGCGGCCGACGGTGGCGCGTGAGCGATCCCCGGATGCCTGAGGATGCCCGCCAGGCGCTGGTCGATGAGCTGATGTCCGCCCGCCGGGCCGTGCGGGATGCCCCGGACCAGCTCGCCGAGCGGGCGGCGCGCGATCGGGTGCACGACGCGAAGGTCGCGCTCGGTGAACGGGGTGTTCCCTGGTGGGTCGACGAGCCGGATGCGGAGGGTGTGCGCGACCGGGTCCGGCGAGCGGATCGCGCGGTCTCCCGGTGTCCGCAACTCGAGCGGCGACCCCGCGTGCCGCTGGTGGCCGCGATCACCTCCCAGTCCGAGACGCGGGTCGCGGCCACGATCGAGCGCGGCGAGGATCCGACGCCCACCGACCGGGAGCAGCCATGACCGACGCCGCAGCGCGGTGGGCTTCGGGCCTGGCCTCGTGGGCGTTGCCGAGCGACCTGGTCGACGCGGCGCCACGTTCGCCCTGGGGCCACGATCCGGAGCATTTCCGGGACCGCAACGAACAGGCCCGCGATCGCTCGTCACCAGCCGATCGCGCCGCCCGCGCGGCGTTGCCACGGTTCGGTTCGCTGTTGGACGTCGCGTGCGGGGCCGGAGCTGCGACGGTGGCCCTCGGTGGTCGGGGCCGCCACGTGACCGGGGTCGACATCGACCCCCGCATGCTGGAACTCTTCTCGGCGGCCGCCCAGGCACCGCTCCGGCGGGTCGAGACGATCGTGGGTCGTTGGCCCGACGTCGAGGCACCTCCGGCCGACGTGGTGGTCTGTCACGACGTGGCTCACGACGTCCCACAGCTGGCGGCGTTCGTCCGCGCGTTGACGGCACATGCGCGTCGCCGGGTGGTGATGGTGGTCCCGCAGGCGCATCCGATGTCCTGGCTCACGCCGTACTTCGAGCAGCTGCACGGGCTGTCGCGCCCGTCCCGACCGACCGGGGACGACGCGCTCGACGTCATCCGCGAGACCGGGGTGGCTCCGATCGTCGAGCGCTACCGGGACACCACCCGGTGGGGCAGCTCGGGTGATCGTGACGAGCTGATCGCCTCGGTCCGGCGTCGGCTGTGCCTGGACCAGGGCGACGATCCGCGTATCGCGCTCGCCCTGGAACGGGTGCCGCCCCCTACCTCCCGGGAGGTGCTGGCCGTGTGGTGGGAACCGTGCTGATGGACCGTCGGTCCCCGGGTGGGGCGCCGACGCCGTCCCGGTTCCCGGCCAGGAAGCTCTCGATCCACCGTGTCACCGTCGCCTGGTCGGTCGGGCGGCCCAAGGTCCCCCGGGCATGCTCGATCCGCTCGGCCCCGATGCGTTCGATCCGGCGGGCCATGAGTGCCTCGGCGTAGTCGGCGACGAACTCCGGATGGCCCTGGAAGCCGACCAGCGAGCCCATCTCGAACGCGGCGACCGGGGCGTGCTCGCTGGTGGCCAGCACCGTGGCCCCGTTCGGGATCGCCGTGACCTGGTCCTGATGGCTCACCAGCAGGTCGAATCCGGAGCGGGCGGGAGTCATCCACGCCCGAGGTGCGGTGACGGTGCCGTGATGGACACCGACCCCCCAGCCCACGGGCGCGCGGTCGACGCGACCGCCGAGCGCATGCGCGATGAGCTGGTGGCCGAAGCAGATCCCCACGACGGGGACAGCCCGCGCGTGCGCGCGCACGAGCAACCCGCCGAGGTCACGGATCCAGGGCAGGTCGTCGCCGACCGACTGGCGTGAGCCGGTGATCAGGAGCCCGTCGTGCGCACCGAGCGCCGGCAGGGGCGCGCCACCGACCACATCGACACGCTCGAGGGTGACCTCCGGTGCATGTTCGGTGAACAGGCGGGTGAACATGTCGGCGTAGTCGCCGGCGATGTGGCGTAGGTCGGCATCGACGTGGTCACATTCGAGCAACGCCATGGACAGGGGACGCGCCGGGTCGCTCCGGGCGTCCGGATCCGGCATCGCCACGGTCAGTCCCTTGCGATGTAGACGGTCTTGTACTCCGCGTAGTGGTCGAGGGCGGCCATGCCCTGTTCGCGGCCGATGCCGCTGGCCTTCATGCCGCCGAACGGTGCCTCGATGTGGACCGACGACGAGGTGTTGACCGACAGCATGCCGGCCTCGACGGCGCGCGCGACCCGCAGGGCCCGGCCGATATCGCGGGTCCAGATCGATCCCGACAGGCCGTACCTCGAGTCGTTGGCCACCCGCACCGCCTCGTGCTCGGTGTCGAAGGCCTGGATCGCGACCACGGGGCCGAAGACCTCCTCGCGCACCAGTCGCCCGGCGGGGTCCACGTCGACGTAGACGGCGGGGGTGAGGTAGCTGCCACCGGAGAGGGGGCCGGTCGGGCGCTCCCCACCGATCAGCCGTCGTCCCTCGGCGTCGCCGATGTCGAGGTAGGCCTCGACCGACCGGCGCTGTTCCGGGGAGATCAACGGGCCGAGTTCCGTGGCCTCGTCGTCGGTCGGCCCGAGGCGCAAGGCCTGCACCCGGTCGGTGAACCGGGCCACGAACTCGTCGTGGATGGCCCGTTCGACCAGGATGCGGCTCCGGGCGCAGCAATCCTGACCGGCGTTGTCGAACACGCTGAACACGCTCGACTCGACGCAGGCGTCGAGGTCCGCATCGGCGAACACCAGGTTGGCCGACTTGCCCCCGAGTTCGAGCGAGACGCGTGTGATCGACTCCGCCGCGGCCTGCATCACCTGCGTACCGACGGCGGTCGAGCCGGTGAACGAGACCTTCCGGGTCAGGCCGTGGCGCACGAGCGCGTCCCCGACGATCTCGCCCGGACCCGGGAGCACGTTGAGTACCCCCGGCGGCAGACCCGCCTCGATGGCGAGGTCGGCGAGCACCAACGCCGTCAGCGGGGTCAGTTCGGCGGGCTTCACCACCACGGTGTTGCCCATCGCCAGGGCCGGGGCGAGTTTCCAGGCGGTGATCGTCAGCGGGAAGTTCCACGGCACGATCGCGACGCACACCCCCAACGGCTCGCGGAAGGTCAGCAGCGTCCCGTCGCCCGAGCCGGGGATGGTCTGGCCATGGACCTTGTCGACGGCGCCGGCGTAGAACTCGAACGTGGTCGCCACGCCACCGATCTCGCCCCGCGCGGCGGCGATGGGCTTGCCGGCATCACGGGATTCCAGCCGGGCGAGCGCATCGAGGTTGGTGCGCACCAGTTCGGCCAGGCGCAGCAGGACCCGGCCGCGTTCCCGGGGGGAGTAGTGGGCCCAGTCGCCGGTGCGGAACGCGGCCTCGGCGGCGCGCACCGCCCGGTCGACATCCTCGATGCCGGCTCGCGACACCGTGGCGATCGGCTTGCCGGTGGACGGGTCGTAGCTTGTGTCCGTGGCACCCTCGGCGGCCGCGATCCGCTCACCGCCGATGTGGAGCAGTTCGACCCTGCTCATGCGGGGGTCACGTAGGCGGAGGTGAGCCCGCCGTCGACGGTGAAGGTCGCTCCGGTCACGTAGCTGGATTCCTCGGATGCGAGGAAGAGCGCGGCGTCGGCCATCTCCGCGGCCTCGCCGAAGCGGCCCATCGGCACGTGCACGAGCCGGCGTTCGCGCTTCTGCTCGGTGTCGAGGTACGACATCAACAACTCCGTTCGCAAGGGACCGGGGCACAGCGCGTTGGCGCGGATGCCCTCACGTGCATGGATGACCGCCAACTCGCGGGTCAGGGCGAGCACCGCGCCCTTCGACGCGGTGTAGGCCAGCTGGGGTGTCGCCGCACCCATGAGCGCGACGAACGATGCCGTGTTGATGATCGAGCCCCCACCGGCTCGCAGCAGTGCCGGGATGCCGGCCTTGCACCCGAGGTAGACACCTTTGGCGTTGACGTCCATCGTGAGGTCCCAGATGGACTCGTCGGTGTCCACGGCGTCACCGTCGTCGGGGTGCATGATGCCGGCGTTGTTGAACAGCACGTCGAGACGCCCGAAGGCGGCCTCGGTCTCCGCGACCATGCGGTGGGTGTCGGCGGCGCTGGAGACGTCGGCGGTGATCGCCAGGGCGCGGACACCGACGTCCTCCGCGGCCGCGGCGGCGCGCGCCGCGCCGTCCGCGTCGAGATCCACGCAGGCGACCGTGGCGCCTTCGGCCGCGAAACGCAGCGCGCTCGCGAGCCCGATGCCGTTGGCCGCGCCGGTGATCAGGGCGACCTTGCCTTCCAGACGGGTACTCATGGGGTGGTCCTGGGGAGGTTGAGGGCACGACGAAGCGGGGATCGCGGGTGCGGCAGGTTCAGATGCGTTCGAAGTAGCGGCGACGTTCCCAGTCGGTGACGGCGCGGTCGTAGGCGTCCTGCTCGATCCGCAGGAAATGGGCGTAGTGGGTCTGCACCTCGGTCCCCAGCGCGTCGCGCACGAAGTCCGACGCCGCGAAGCGGTCGGTCGCGTCCCGCAGGGTGCTCGGGACGTGCGCAAGATCCGGTGCGGTGTAGACGTCGCCCTCGAAACGGTCCGGCGGTTCGATCCGGCTGCGGATGCCGTCGAGGCCGGAGGCGAGGGCGGCCGCGTAGGCCAGATAGGGGTTGACGTCGGCCCCCGGGATCCGGCACTCGATGCGCAGCGACGGGCCCTCGCCGACGACCCGGAACCCCGCGGTGCGGTTGTCGTGGCTCCAGGCGATGCGGGTCGGCGCCCACGACTGGTCCTGGTAGCGCTTGTAGGCGTTGATGGTCGGGGCGTAGAGCACCATCGTGTCGGCCAGGTGGGCCATCCATCCGCCGAGGAACCAGCGGAACGCGTCGCTCGCCTGGATGGGGCCGAGTGCGTCGTCACCGGCGAAGGCGTTGCCCTCTCCGCTCCACAGGCTGAGGTGGACGTGGCAGGAGGATCCCACGTCGGTGTCATGCGGCTTGGCCATGAAGGTCACGGCCCGTCCCTGGGCCACGGCCAGGTCCTTGGCGCACTGCTTGATCGTGGTGTGCCGGTCGGCCATCGTCAGCGCGTCGGTGTAGCGCACGTTGATCTCGTGTTGACCGCGTCCCGCCTCGCCCTTGGTGCTCTCGACCGGGATGCCGGAGCGCGACAGCTCGCGTCGCAGCGCGCCGTGGTAGGCCTCGTCCTTGGTGCCCTGGAGCAGGTGGTAGTCCTCGATGTACCACCCGGCCGGATCGAGCCCCTCGAACCCGGCGGCTTCCGCATCGGCATAGGTGCCATCGAACAGGAAGTACTCGAGTTCGGAGGCGGCCATGACCCGGTAGCCGAGATCGTCGGCCAGCTGCAGCTGGTGGCGCAGCACCGAGCGGGGGGCCACCGCGACCAGCTCGTGGGTGCGCGGGTCGAGCACGTCGCAGACGACCGAAGCGGTCCGATCGAGCCAGCTCGCGACGCGCAACGTGGCCAGATCCGGCACCAGATGGAAGTCGCCGTAACCGAGCTGCCAGTTGGCGTAGTCGTAGCCCTCGACGGGCTCCATCTCCATGTCCACGGTCAGCAGGTAGTCACAGGCGTGGGTGCCGGCCGATGCGACCTCGTCGAGGAAGAAGCCCGCGTCGATGCGCTTGCCCATCTGCCGACCGTAATGATCGGTGAAGCCGACGATGACCGTGTCGATCGACTCGTCCGCGACCGCTTCCGACAACGCTTCGCGGCTCAGCATCCCGCGCGGTTCGCTCATCGTGGCCCCTTGTGGTCTCGTTCCGGTGGTCCGCTCATCCCGCTGGATGACCGACCGGTGGGAACGCTAGCTCGACATGACGATGCCCCGCCGGCCGGCGGGGCATCGTCATGTCCTCCAGGGCTCGGACCGCCTGGTCTCGGGACGGATCAGCTGGCGGATTCGGCGCCGCGACCCGGCTCGACGACCTCGTCGATGATCCCGTAGTCGAGTGCTTCGGCGGCGGTCATCCAGTAGTCGCGGTCGGTGTCCTTCTGGATCGTCTCCAGGGTCTGGCCGGTCCGCTCCGCGAGGATCTCGTTGATGCGCTCGCGGATCCAGACGATGTTCTTGGCCTGGATCTCGATGTCCTTGGCCGTACCGCGTGCGCCTCCGAGGGGCTGGTGGATCATGATGCGGGCGTTCTCCGTGGCCGAACGCCGACCGGTGCCCGTGGCGAGCAGGAACGCCCCCGCGGAGGCCGCCAGGCCGATGCAGCGCACGTTGACGGTGCTGCGCAGCAGTTTCATCGAGTCGTAGATGGCGAACATCCCGGTGATGATCCCGCCGGGGGAGTTGATGTAGAGCGTGATGTCCTCGTCGCCGGCGGCATCGAGCGCCAGCAGCTGCGCGACGAGGTTGTCCGCGATGTCGTCCTCGAGTGGGCCCTTCAGGAACAGGATCCGGGAATCGAACAGGGTGTCGAAGGCCCGGCGCGAACCGCCGACCAGCTTCTCGATCTCGTCAGCCACAGGGGCTCCTCGGGTACGGCACGGGTCGATTTTCGACCTAGTCGCGCGGGTGTGCGGCGCTGCTGATCGGCGATGGTAGCGACGGCCCGCACCTCGCCCGTGAGGTTGCGTCGCGGGCGCTAAGGGGCGGGCTGACGACCCGTGTCACCGCCCCGCGCCGTCGGTCGTGTGAGCCCGGCCACTTGTCCGACCGGACCCGGTGCGGCTTGACCGTGCGCGAGCCGCGCAGCACACTCACGACCACCGCACCACGGTGTGCGCTCGCGCCGACGACCGAGCCAGGTCACCTGGGTGCACGGTGCAACGTTCCAGGTCCCGATCGCAGGCTCGTCCGGGGTGACCCGCAGAGGTGCTCCAGATCGTTCGGAGGGTCACGCGAGAGGGGCACACCACGAGGTGAACGAGTTCGAGCAGGTGGAACAGACGAACGGCCCGATCGGTCGGCACCACACGGTGCCCGCCGGTAGGCGGTCTCCCGGATCGGTCGGGAGATGGGGACCAGAGGGCCGGATCGACCGGACCTGGCAGGAGGGAGCCGTGTGACGGACGAGGACGACGGCAAGCGAGGACGGCGATCCAGCGGATCACGGACCTTGGCGCGTGGACTATCCCTACTCAACGCCCTGGGCGAGCACGGGGACGGTGCGACCGTGTCCGGGTTGGCGGAGTCGACGGGGCTCGACCGGGCGGTGCTCTACCGTCTGCTCGACACGTTGGTCAGCGAGGGGTTCGTGACCCGGGACAGCGAGACGCGCAAGTACCGTCTCGGGCTGTCCATGCTCGAACTCGGTGTTCGCGCGGCACAGGGACTCGAGGTGCGTCGCCTGGCGGGTCCACCGTTGCGGTCGCTGTCCGATGACACCAACGAGACCTCGTGCCTCGCGGTGCGCGATCGCGACGATCTCGTCGTCGTCGAGGTGATCGAACCAGGTGACCGGTTCGTCCAGGTCAACTACCGGGTGGGCTTCCGCCACGAGTTGGGGGTCGCCGCGCACGGCAAGGCGTTGCTGGCCTTCCTGCCCGAAGGGGCCCGCAACCCCGAACTGCAGTCGGTACGCCAACGTGGCGTGGCCTACACCCGAGACGAGCTCGAGCCCGGTGCCTCGGGGGTCGCCGCCCCGGTCTTCGACCACACCGGCAAGGCGGTCGCCGCGGTCGGCATCGTGGCACCGACCGCTCGGTTGCCCGAACCCGAGACCATCGCGCTGCGGGTCCTGCGCTCGGCTCGCGAGATCTCCGAACGTCTGGGCTGGCGTCCGCGCCGGGCCACCTGACCATCCGTTCCACCGACGCCGAATCGAGGCCACACGTGTCCGAGGAGATCGAGCTCGCCACGGTCGAGCTGTTGGGAGCGCTCGCCTACGGCCAGTTGCGTTCGTTCGAGGCCACGGCCCGGTTGATCGGCCTGGCGCCGGATGCCCGCACCGCCGACACCGTGGCCGAGGTCGCTCGGCACGAACACGAGGCCTACGTGCGGTTACGGGATCACCTGGCGACGCGGACCGAACTCGCCACCGCGGTGATGGATCGGCAGAAGCCCTTCTTCGACGCCTACTTCGACCGGGCACCACTCGACGACTGGTTCGGTGCGTCGGTGTTCTTCGCGTTGGGACTGCCGATCGCGTCCGACTTCGCCCGGGCGATCGCGCCGGTCCTCGACGAGGACGCGGCGGCGGCGGTGACCACGGCATTGGCGGATCGTGGATTGTTCGAGCAGGGGGCGACCGATCAGCTCGCCGCACAGCTGGTCGACGACGAACGCCGGGAACGCGCCCGGTCCCTGACCGCGGACCTGCTCGGCCGGGCGCTCACGAGCTATCAGGGCGTGGTCAGCGACACCGACGCGTTGAAGGTGCTGCTCGCTGCGGACACCCCGGAGGACGCCAACGCCGAGCAGCGGGTCAAACGGCTGGCCATCGAGGTGCTGTCCGCCCACCGTCGCCGCGTGGTGGAACTCGGCCTCGAGGACCTCGACGACGTGCGCTGACCGCGGAACGACGATCCCGACGCCGTTCCCGACGACGTTCCCGACGACGATCGAGGGGCGCAGGTCGGCTCAGGCCGTGGCCTCGACCCCGGGATCGTCGGGCTCGTCGTCCACCAGGCCCGAAGCCCCACGTGGCGGTCCGCGCCGAGCGTCACTGGTGCGTTCGGTCAGGGTGCGCTGGACGGCGAGCGAGTTGGTGACGAGCTCGCCGAAGCCCTCCGGGTCGGCCAGCAGCCACGAGTGGCCCGCGTTCTCGATGATGTCTCCGGGCGCCCCGGCGGCATCGCACATGGCAAGGAAGGTGGCCTCCGGGACCACGTTGTCCTCCGAACCCCAGAGGATCGACACCGGCAGGCCACGTTCGGCGAGCGTCGCCAGTTCGTCGCGCAGGTCGGCGTTACGCGCCAGGTCCGCGGCGCGGCGCAGCGCCCGCGGATTGGACAGGGCATTGCCGACCAGGTCGCGGACCACCACCGGCAGCACCTTGCGGTAGTCCCGGCCACCGAACTCGCCCGGTAGCCGCAGGCCCCAGTCCCACAACGGGCGGTCAGCGAGGAGTCGTTCCCCGCGTCGGCCGTTCTTCCACACCGAACCACCGATGGAGTTGACCAGCACCAGCGATCGCACCCGGTCGGGGTGCTCCCAGGCGGTCGCGGTGGCGACGGCCCCACCGAACGAATGCCCGATGAACGCCGCGGGCTCGTGTAGATCCAGGGTGTCGAGCAGCTCGAGGAGCCACGCCACGAGCTTCTCGAAGGTGTAGTCGCCCTCCAGGGCGTCGCTGCGGCCGAAGCCGGGCAGAGCGGGCGCGATCACGCGCGAACCCGTGGCGGCGATCAGCGGCAGCGCCTGTGCGTAGGAACGGGCGGAGAGCCCCCAGCCGTGCAGGAAGACCACCGGGGGGCCGTCACCGGCGTCGCCGTACATCACGGCCCGGCCACCGATGGTCGTGCGGTGCCATCGCAATCGGTCGTCGGGCGCGCGTGCCACCATCGACCTCCGCCTCGGTCCCGCCGCAGGCAGCTGCCATGGGCGTCGTACGGGCATCGACTACGCATCTCCGACGTAACGGATGCTGGCGATGAGTGTATCCGCGGTCGCGGTATCCACCCGGTTCCGGCGACCCGATGCGGTCGCTCGTGTGGCAGGGTGTCACCCGATCGCTGCGACAACGACGGCGGTTCGGCAGGAGGGACCAGACATGACGGATCCGCAGTCGACACTCGGATCAACAGATCAAGTCGAGCGACCAGGGAGCGTCGGCATCATCGGCGGGACGGGTGCGCTCGGGCGGGGTCTGGCGTTGCGGTGGTCGATGGCGGGCATCGACGTCCGGCTCGGTTCCCGGGACGAGGCGCGGGCCAGGGACCGTGCCACGGCGCTCGGTGAGAAGCTGCAGAACCGGCCGGGGGTCGGGAAGATCACCGGCGGGACCAACCGCGCCGTGGCCGTGGCGGAACGGCTGCTGCTACTCGCCGTACCGCTCGACGGTCTGGATGCGGCGCTCGAGTCGCTGCACGACCTGATGGACGGACACATCCTGATATGCGCGGTGAACCCGTTGATGTTCGACGATCGGGGACCGTTGCCGGCACCGACGGCCGGGACCTCGGTGGCCGGTTCCGTGGCCGCGGCGCTGCCCCGCGCGCGGGTCGTGGGGGCCTTCCACACCGTGTCGAGCCGGGAACTCGCGGTCCTCGAGCGGCCGATGGACGACGATGTACCGATCGTCGGCGACGACGGCGAGGCCTGTGCGGCGGTGGCGGCGCTCGCGGACCGGATCGACGGCTGCCGCGCGGTGCTGGCGGGGCCCCTGCGTCTGGCGAGCAGCCTCGAGGCGCTGACTCCCGTGCTCATCGCGGTGAACCGACTCGCGGGCGCGCACGTCGGGGTGCGGTTCAGTCGGCTGCCGTCGACGGCCGGTGTCACCGACGCGCGGTAGCGTGCTCCGCGACCGAGCCGTGACGTCCTGAGGAAGCCGTGTGATCGTTCGCAAGAGCCCCACCGAGATCGAGGCGATGCGCGAGGCCGGGGCGGTCGTGGGTCGCGCCCACGTCAGGATGCGCGAGACCGCCACCGTGGGGACCACCCTGGCCGAATTGGACGCGGTGGCACGCGAGGTGCTCACCGAGCATGGTGCCACCTCGGCGTTCCTCGGCTACCACCCTCACTTCGCGCCGAGCCCGTTCCCCGGGGTGATCTGCGCCTCGGTCAACGATGTCGTCGTCCACGGGTTCCCGACCGAGCAGGCGCTCGCCAACGGGGATCTGGTCAGCATCGACCTCGGGGCGGTGCTCAACGGCTGGGTGGGGGATGCGGCGATCTCGTTCGTGGTGGGGGAGGCGGCGCCGGCCGACCTGGCCCTGATCTCGCACACCGAGGAAGCGCTGCACGCCGGCATCGCCGCGGCCGTACCCGGCAACCGCATGGGTGATATCGCCGCGGCCATCGGTGCCATCGGACGGGGGCACGGCTACGGCATCCCGGAGGGCTGGGGTGGCCACGGCATCGGACGACAGATGCACGAGGAGCCGTCGGTGCCCAACGAGGGCCCGGCCGGTCGTGGGCTCCGACTGAAGCCCGGCCTCGTCATCGCGATCGAGCCGATGTTCATGGCCGGCGGCGGTGACGACATCCGACTCGACGACGACGGGTGGACGGTGCGCACCAGCGACGGCAGCCGGGCCGCGCACGCCGAACACAGCATCGCGATCACCAAGGACGGCCCGCGCATCCTCACCGAGCCGTAGGCCCCGACGAGCCACCGGGCGTCGGACGGCCGTCAGATGCTGGCGGGGACGCCGTACTTCCGACGGAACGCCGTATCGTCGAGGTCGTGGAGATCATCCTCGAGTTCGCGCTGGAAGATCTCGGCCTGCTCGCTGTCGGAGAAGGTCTGCGCCCACACCAGCGCCCCCGTCGCGGCCAGCTGTAGCTGTACGTCGACCATGGCCGCGCCGTCGTAACCGCCGCGTCTGCGGGTCAGGACCCGGAAATCACGGCGTGGGGAGCGAGACGTCGACACGTGGCGCTCCGAACGTGGACAGACAGCGGGGACAGACAACATGGGCAGACGCTGGCGGGGCGAGGCGGCCAGGCCCGAGCACCGCTCTCCGACCGCGGCAACCGAGCGGCGCCCGGCCGCGACTCGCGAGCCTACCGGGCGGGGTCGTGAACCGGCCGTCTCGGGGCGAACCGGCGCGATCCACCGGTCCGGGCCCTCGATATCCTCCGCTCGGGCACGAGACGATGGGAGCCGCAGGTGAAGGTCTACACCAAGACCGGTGATGACGGCACGACCGGACTGCTCTACGGCGGGCGCGTCGACAAGCACGACCTGCGCACCACCGCCTACGGCACGGTCGACGAGACCTGCAGCGCGCTGGGTCTGGCTCGCGCCGAACTGGTCGGCGAACTCCACGATCGCGTCCTGGAGATCCAGCGCGAGCTGTTCGTGGTCGGCGCGCAATTGGCCACCCTGGACGAGCACTGGGACCGGCTCACGGCCGGCATCAGCCGTGTCGACGAGGCCATGGTCGACCGGCTGGACCAGCGCATCGACGACTGTGTCGCGCGCCACCCGATGCCACAGCATTTCGTGGTGCCTGGCGGCAACCGCCCGGCGGCGGCGCTCGATCTCGCCCGGACCGTCTGCCGCCGTGCGGAGCGCTACACGGTGGCGATGGACCGGGCCGGCATGCTCCCCGACGCCACCCCCGTGCGCTACCTCAACCGCTGCGCCGACTACCTCTACGTCCTGGCGCGGGAGATCGAGGGCGTGCACCTCCCGTCACGCGAGGGCATCGGGACCCCGCCACCGACCGCGGACGGGGGCGCCACGGAGGCCGGGTCCGCGCAGGCAGGCTGATCGATATGCACACCGTGGTCGACGACCTGGGCGCCGAGGTCCGCGTGCCCGAACGGCCGCAGCGGCTGGTCTCGCTGGTGCCGAACCTGTCCGAGACGCTCTGGTGGTGGCACCTCGCCGATCGGGTCGTTGCGGTGACGGACCACTGCGTCGCGCCCCCGAGGGCGTTCGATGACGCACGTCGGGTCCGGGGCACCAAGAATCCCGACGTCTCGGCCATCATCGATCTGGCGCCTGACCTCGTGGTGGCCAACGAGGAGGAGAACCGCGAACTCGACGTACGTCGCCTGCGCGAGGCGGGGCTCGCGGTCTACGTCACGCGGGTACGCACGGTCCGCGACGCCGCAGAGGCACTCGGCCGCCTGGGGGCCGCCGTGGGTGTCCCGGCTGCCGGGATGGGCCTTCGTCACGCCCTGCTGCGCGCACTCGACCAGCGCCGTCCGCCCGCGCGGGCCGTGAGTGCCGCCTGCCCGATCTGGCGCGACGGTGATCACCGCGGAGACGATGAGACCTGGTGGCTGGTCGGCGGCGACACCTTCGCCGGCGACCTGTTGGATCGTTGCGGGTTCCGGCCGGCACTGCCGGAGATCGCCGACGGGCGCTACCCCCGGCTCCGGCTGGGAGCCTTGGCCGACGCCGACCCCGACGTGGTGTTGCTGCCCGACGAGCCCTACGCCTTCGCCGCGCAGGACGCCGAGGTGTTCGCCCGGTGGCGGGCCAGGGTGCGCTACCTCGACGGCACGGCCCTCACGTGGTGGGGCCCGAGGACGCCGCACGCGCTGGGGGACCTGTCGCGTTCGGCCCGCCAGCTGGCCCGACCCCCCCGGACCTGACCGGGGGAGGCGGGCGGGGTCGAAGCGAGGCGGGC
>PWLR01000112.1 GCA_003558435.1 Nitriliruptoraceae bacterium
CCTGGCTGCCACCGGCCTGCCGGTCTGGGTCGCCGGCCTGATGGCGCTCGGCGCCCTGGGTCTCGCGGTCCCGGCCATCGCCACCGCGCGTCGCCGTAGCTGACCGACACCCCGCAGCATCTGGTAGGGGGCCGGGCGTTCCCCAGCCCCCTACCAGGCCACCGTACGTGCGGGCCCGTGCTGCTCCACGCCCAACCGGTGGCGCGCGCCACCATCATCACCCGCGACCAGATCACCCGCCACGACACCGCGGGTCACCGCTAGGGAACCCCGGGTTCGCGCTCAGCTGGATCCTCGAGGATCACGCGCCAGCTGCCGGCCGGGTCGTGACCGTCGACCGGGTCGAGGTCCCGGCGGCCTGATCCCGCACTTTCCCCTGAGCGAACCGACCGCTCGCGGCCAGCGTCACCGGTCCGCGCATCGACGTCATCGCGTCGTGGCCACGCATCCTGGGACCATTGGCCTCGGACCCCGCAGCACGGCGAGAGGCGGCTCCCCGTGGGGACCGCCCCTGACCTGCAGCGATGTGGCGGAGGGAGGGGGATTCGAACCCCCGAGAGGCGTGAACCCCTACCCGCTTTCGAGGCGGGCGCACTAGGCCGGACTATGCGATCCCTCCAGGGCCCGACCGAGGTCGGGTGCCGGCGAAGGGTACGGGGGTCGGACCGCTCCCGCCAACCGGGACGAACGAGTTCATCGCCTCCGAGCCGCGAAGAAGGCCCTCAGCATCACACCCGCGGCCTCCGCGCCGACCCCCCGTATCACCTGCACCTGATGGTTCAGACGAGGATCGCGCGGCACGTCGTACAGCGCTCCCACCGCTCCGGCCTTGGGGTCGTCGGCGGCGAAGACCAATCGGGGCAGGCGGGCGAGCACCACCGCCCCGGCGCACATCGTGCACGGCTCGAGTGTGACGTACAGGGTGCATCCGCTCAGCCGCCAGCTGCCGACCGCCGCCGAGGCTGCCCGGAGGGCGAGGATCTCGGCGTGGGCGGTCGGATCCTGATCGACCTCACGGCGGTTGTGAGCCTGCGCGATCAGTTGTTCGTCGCGAACCACCACGGCACCGATGGGCACGTCGGCGTGCGCCGAAGCCCGTCCGGCCTCGGCGAGGGCCAGGTCCATCCAGCGCTCGTGCACGCCCGGAAGGCTAGTCGGCACGGACCTCCAGGTAGGCATACCCCCCTGGGCTAACCCGGATATCCTGGAGTCCGACACGGGAGGGTCCCGTCACACCGACCGGGAGCACGCGGTGCACGGATACAGCCAGAACAGCGACGACATCCTGGCTCGTCTGCGCCGGATCGAGGGACAGATCCGCGGCCTGCAGCGCATGATCGAAGAGGACCGGTACTGCATCGACGTGCTCACCCAGATCTCGTCGGCCACCAAGTCGTTGCAGAGCGTCGCGACGGGCATGCTCGACGATCACGTGCGCCACTGCGTGCGCGACGCGATCGGTCAGGGCGAGAGCGCGGCCGACGAGAAGGTGGACGAGGCCCTGGAGGTCATCCACCGGCTCATCAAACGCTGACCGATCCCCCGGCCCGCCACACACTCGCACGTCGAACGGAGACCGCCATGACCGCCCCGCGCAGCTACCAGGTACCCGACATCTCCTGCGATCACTGCAAGAACGCGATCGAAGGCGAGGTCGGCACCCTCGAGGGGGTCGAGCACGTCACCGTCGACGTCGAGCAGCGTCGTGTCACCGTCGACGGTGCCGCCAGCGACGAGGCGATCCGTGCCGCCATCGAGGAAGCGGGCTACGAGGTCGCCCCAGGCTGAATCACACGCCCACGTTCGGGCCGGAACTCAGGCGCCGATCTGCAGCTCCTCGACGGTCGCCTTGCCGTAGAAGGCCACGTGGGAAGCCCCCGCATCGTGGAGGGCGTTGCCGGCAGCGCGCTTCTCGTCGTCGCGGGCGTCACTGTCCATGTCCGAGAGGTCGACCTCGATCACGTACTGGCCGGCGTCGATCGCCTGGTTGAGCTCCTTCAACCGGGTGGCCTCCTCGCCGAACCCGGTCCGCACCGTGCGGATCACCGAGGCGAGGATGCCGTCGTCCTCGTCCTCCGTGGGTTCGGCCTGGCCGGCGTTCGGCCCGCCGAGGACCTCGATGCGGGATCCGTCGATACCCGAGGCCTCGAGTGCGGTTCGTGCCGCCTGGACGATGCCGCGGTCGGGTGCGACCCCGACCACCTTGTCCGTCGGGTAGGTCAACATCTGGTCCTCCACGAATACCTCCATCGGTTCACGTGACCTGTTGCTCGGTCATCTAGCGTAGACGTCGAGGGTCCCGGCCGGCCCGGCCGATCGCGGTCGTCCGAGGGGGGTACCACCGGCCGTCCGCATCGCCCTCGACAACGAACCACGATCGATCCGACTCCGGATCCGGAGGTTCACCATGACCCAGCACACCCCCACTCCTTCCACCATCCGCTCCGGGCTCGACGCGCCGCGCACGATCGACGTGCTCGTCCAACTCGATCGCGAACTCGGACGGATCGACGAGACCACCCGCGCGATCGTCGGGCTACGCGCGGAGGCCGACGACACCGTCGCCCTCATCGACGTGGAACTGCGTGACGACGGCATCCTCATCCCGACCGAGGACACCGACGGCCTGGTGGTGGTCACCACCGAGGAGGTGGCCCACGGCGACGATGTGGTCCCGCTGCAACAGTTGGTGGCGATCCTGCCCAACGGCACGGAGACCGGCGTCTACCGGGTGGCCGATGGTGATGAGCTGCGCACGTGGCGTACCGACGGTGACCCCGACGACGAGGCCCCGGCCCTGCGCCCTCGCGACGTGGCCTCGAACTCGGCGCGCCGGGCGTTCGGGCTGCCGTCACTGGTCGAGGGCCCCATGTCGGTCTCCGAGCTGTTGGCCCGCGCCTGGCTGGTCGCGGTCGCGAGCGAGGCTCTGCAGCGCTTCGACGCTCCCGAGGGCCCGCGCGACGTCGAGGTCGAGGAACTCCACGAGGTCGCCGCGCGCCCGCTGCTGGGCGGCATGGTCACCGGACCGGGACAACCGATCCCGTCCTGGGACGAGATCCACGCCGCCGCCATCGCGGGCAGGCTCGAGCTGGGTCCCTTCACCGTCGAGCCCGCGCACGCCGCGTGGCTCGATCCCCACGGCCTCGCCCAGGTGTTGGACCGTGTGCTCCCACCGGTCGAGGAGATGCTCGGCTCCATCCGCGTCGCCGGATCCGACGACGCGATGGCGTGGGCGATCGAGGAACTGCTGCGCCGTGACTGGTACCGGCCCGACTGACGAACTCTCCTACGCTCTCGCGGCCGACCGGAAGGCGCGAGAACGATGGCGAGCGACAGACAGGTCGATGGGGACCGAGCGTGGCCATGCGATGACGACGACATCCCGACCTTCGTCACCGCGCTCGGGCTCCCGGGTCTGATCGACATCCACACCCACTTCATGCCGGATGCGGTGCTCGCGAAGGTCTGGGCCTACTTCGACCGGCTCCACGACCCCAGCGGTCGCCCGCAGTGGCCTATCCACTACCGCACCGACGAGACCGAGCGGCTCGCCATCCTGCGTGGTTTGGGCGTGCGACGGTTCACGAGCATGTTCTACGCCCACAAGCCGGGCATGGCCGCATGGCTCAACGACTGGGGCGTCGCCTTCGCCGCCGATCAGCAGGACGTGGTCCACAGCGCGACGTTCTTCCCGGAGCCTGGGGTCGACGCCTACGTCGCGGAGGCGATCGAGGCCGGCGCACGGGTCTTCAAGGCCCACCTGCAGGTCGGGGCGTTCGATCCGCGCGAGCCGTCGTTGGCGCCCGTGTGGCGACGGTTGGCGGATGCCGGGATCCCGGTCGTGGTCCATGCCGGCTCCGGCCCGGAACCCGGGCCCTACACCGGGCCCGAGCCGATGACCGACGTCCTCGATGCCCACCCGGAACTGACCGCCGTGATCGCCCACATGGGTGCGCCGGAGTACGCCGCCTTCCTGGAGCTCGCGTTGCGCCACCCCAACGTGCACCTCGACACCACGATGGCGTTCACGGATTTCATGGAGGTCCTGGCGCCGTTCCCCGACAAGCTGCTGGGCACGTTGGGCGACCATCCGGACCGGATCGTGTTGGGCACCGACTTCCCGAACACCCCGTACCCGTACGCGCACCAGCTCGCATCACTGACCGGACTCGGGTTGGGTCACGACTGGCTGCGCGCGGTGTGCTGGGACAACGGCGCACGCCTGATCGGACCACCTCCGGCAGACACGGACCCGGGTTCCGGCCCCCGCCCCGACCCCCGCCCTGTCCCCAGCGCAGACGTGCCCCGCGACGGCGCGCGGTCCGAGAAGCCCTAGCCTCAGGCCCGATGCCCACCTCCTCCACCTCCGTCGCGACGTCGTTCCCCGGCCCCGAAGGGCTCGGGCGCTGCGTCGTGGTCGCTGACGGCGGCCCGACGCCGACGGGCTACGACGATGCCCTGCGCGTCCGCATCGACCACGACGTGCTCACGACGCCCGACCACGTCGCGGCGATCCTCCACCACCGGTGGCTCCGCCGCCAGCGCACGGTCATCGAGATGGCCGTCGACAACGCCGCCGCACGCGAACCGGAATCGACCGACGCGGCCCCGTACGCGCTTCCCGCCGACCATGCGTTCCACCGGGAGCGGTTGCACTTCCTGACCTGGGCCAACAGCTACGACCTGCGCTCCGGCACGCCCCGCTGGTGGCACGGGGTGCTGGCCGAACGACGCGGCGGCGCGACCCACTCGGAGCTCGGCGACATCGTGTTGCGTGACGGCCGCCACGCCTGGGTCGACGGCGGACCGCGCGGCCCCCTGGCCACACCCCTGCCCGCCGAGGCCGACCTCCCGCTCGTCCACCGCGAATCGGTCGGCCTCGGCCGGCTGACGGTGTTGGGGACCGATCAACCCGGCGAGGTCCTGGCCCCCGACCAGCTGGCGGCCGTCACCCACGCTTCCGGTCCGGCGCGCATCATCGCCCCGGCCGGTTCCGGCAAGACCCGGGTACTGACCGCGCGGCTCCGGCACCTGTTGCGCGATCGTGGGGTGGAGACCGAACTGGTCACCGCGCTCGCCTACAACACCCGGGCCGCGGCCGAGATGCGCGAGCGCACCACCGACCTGCGCGCATCGATCCGCACGCTGCACTCGCTGGCGCTGTGGATCTGCAACCTCGACGAGCGGCGTGAGGTGATCCACGAGCGCGACGTGCGCAGCATCCTCGACGGTCTGGTGACCACGGCCCGGATCCCGAACCAGGACCCCTACCAGCCCTACCTCGAGGCGCTCGCGGAGGTCCGCCTCGCCCTGCGCGACCCGGAGGAGGTCGAAGCCGCACGCGGCGACGTCGACGGGTTCGCCGAGATGTTCGATGGCTTCCGCGCGGAGCTCGCCCGACGTCGCGTCGTCGACTTCGACGAACAGATCTACCGGGCGATCGAGCTGTTACTGACCCGTCCGGAGCTGCGCCAGCAGGTCCAACGGGTCGGCACCCACCTGCTGGTCGACGAGTTCCAGGACCTCACCCCCGCGTTCCTGCTGCTCGTGCGGCTCACCGCCGGACCGTCGCTGCAGGTGTTCGGGGTCGGGGACGACGACCAGACCATCTACAGCTACGCGGGAGCGACCCCCGACCACCTCGTCGACTTCGACCGCTGGTTCCCCGGCGCGGCCTCCCACGCCCTGGAGGTCAACTACCGGTGCCCACCCGCCGTGGTCGACGCGGCCGTGGCCCTGCTGTCCCACAACCGCGACCGCGTCCCCAAGACGATCCGGTCGGGGCGGCTGACCCACGAACCAGCCCACGAACCACCCCACGAACCATCCGACGTCGAGGTGGCACGTTGAGCACCCCGAGCCCCGGGCTGGCCGTCCACCGCGTCACCGCCGCCGCGATGGCCGAGCGGGCGGTGGAGCTGCTCGGCCAACGCCTGACCGCCGGCACGGAGCCGGATCAGTTGGCGGTGCTCGCGCGGGTCAACAGCGCGCTGTTGCCGGTCCAGGTCGCCCTCACCGAGGCCGGCATCCCGCACACCGGGCCGCTCGACGCGTCGGTGTTGGGCCGGACCGGGGTCCGTACGGCGCTGGCCTACCTGCGGCTCGGGTTGGACACGGAACGCATCCGCCGCGAGGACGTGTTCGACACCATCAACCGGCCCGCCCGGAAGGTGAAGTCGGCGGTGCAGCCGCTGCTGGGCAACCGCGCGCGGTTCTCCATGGGGCAACTGGAGCAGGTGGCCGACAGCCTCGGCGAGACCCACCGGGACCGCTTCCGCGAGTACCTCGGCGACCTGCGCGGGTTGGAGGCGGCGATCACCGACCAGGCCGACACGGCCAAGTGCCTGTGGATCATCCGCAACCGCATCGGCCTCGGCGAGGCGATGGACGCCCTCGACGCGTCGCGCAGCCGGCCGGAGGGCTCCAGCCACGGCGACGACCTCGACGCCCTCGAACAGCTGGCCGCGTTGCAACCCGATCCGGCCATGTTCCGCGACTGGCTGGTCGAACGGCTGAAGGTCCCGGGCGACCCGACCGGGGTCACGCTCTCCAGCGTGCACCGGGTCAAGGGCATGGAGTGGTCGCACGTGGTGGTGTTCGCCGCGAACCAGGGCCTGTTCCCCCACCGGCTCGCCGACGACGTCGAGGAGGAACGACGGGTCTTCCACGTCGCGGTCACCCGTTGCCAGCAGCAGGTCGACGTCATCGCCGACAAGGACCGGGCCTCGCCGTTCGTCGCGGAGCTGACCACCGCCGCCGACCGGGCACCGGTCCCGGCCGGCACCGCCACCACGCCTCCGGCACCCGTCGCCGCCACCCACCGCGAGGACGGCGCGGTCGTCGCCGTTCGTGGTCTGTCGGTCACCGTGATCGGGGGGGTCACCGGCACCATCACCGAGGTGGCCCGCGACCACGCGGTCGTGACGGTCGAGGCGGGCGTGGTCCTGCGCGTGCCGTTCGGCCAGCCGGTCACCATCGACGGCGTCGCGACCCGCCTCACCAAGGCGCCGACCCGGCGCAGCGCGCGCCCCGGCGCGGCCACCCGCAACGGTGAGGGCGCCGGTCGGCTGCTCGACCTCGACGACGAACCCCCGATCGACGATCAGCTCTACGAGGCACTGCGCAGCTGGCGTTCCCGGGTCGCCGCCGAGAACGGCCTGCCCGCCTACCTGATCTTCCACGACCGGCACCTGCAGCTCATCGCCGGCCGCAAACCCGGCACGCTACGCGACCTGGCCACCTGTCCCGGGGTCGGACCGACCAAGCTGGAGCGCTACGGCGACGACCTGCTCGACCTCGTGGCCTCACACCCGTAGCACGGCGCCGTCGGCGCCGTCAGGCCGGTGCGCCGGCGACGTCGACGATCTCCGGATCCACCAGCCGGACGTAGTCGTTGGTGGCCAGCAGCAGCGCCTCCGTGTGGCTGCCGTCCCGGCACAGCAGCTGGCGGCGGGCCCGGAGACGCTCGTCGAGGAACACCGGGATCCCGTACAGGCCACCGAAGGGCGGCTCCGCGCCCCGTTCGTTGTCCGGGAAGACCCGCTCGAACTCGTCCTCGCTGGCGAGTCGGACCTGGTTGCCGCCGAACACCTGGCTGGCCTTGTCGAGGTCGACCTCCACCGCGGCGGACACCACGATCATGGCGAGCTCATCGCCGACCGCGAGGATCACCGGCTTGGCCACGTCCCAGCCGCTGATGTCCTCTTCGGCAGCGAGCCGCTGTGCGCCTACCGTCCTCGGATGGGTCCGGACCTCGTAGGCGACCTCGTGCTGATCGAGCAGCGCGTGTACCTTCGCTGCGGGCATGCTGGGCTCCCTCATCTGCTGACCTCCAACATGCCACGCCCCGCTCGTCCGTCAACGACGTTCGCACCATGACCGCACCCGGTGGCCGAGGACGACCGACCCGGCTGCCGGGTGCCACCGGGCGAGGTGCCCGGGACGCTACGGTCCCCGCTCCTCCCCCGCTGTCACTGCCCAGCCAGGCTCGTCCTGACCCGCGTCCCCCGAGGTGTGCTCCCGTGCGTCGATCCCTACGTCTGCGTCGTTGGCAGAAGGACGCGTTGGACCTGTTCGAGGCCCACCCGGATCGCGATTTCCTGGCGGTGGCGACCCCGGGCGCCGGTAAGACCACCTTCGCGCTCACCGCCGCGCTCCGTGACCTGGCGGGTCACCCGCACCGGCGTCTGATCGTGGTCGCCCCGACCCAGCACCTCAAGCACCAGTGGGCCGGCGCGGCCGAGGAGTTCGGGCTGCACCTCGAGCCGGAATGGCGTTCGTCGGAGGCGTTCCCCTCGGACATGCACGGGGTCGTGGTCACCTACCAGCAGGTCGCCGCATCGTCCCGGGTGCTGCGTGGTCCGGCCGACGACGCGTTCGTGATCCTCGACGAGGTCCACCACGCCGGCTCGGAACGGGCGTGGGGCGAGGGCATCTTCGACGCCTTCGAACACGCGGCCTCGCGGCTGTCGCTGTCGGGCACCCCGTTCCGCAGCGACCAGAACCCGATCCCGTTCGTGCCCTACGACTTCGACGAGGCCGTCGCGCACTACACCTACGACTACGGCGAGGCGCTGCGCGACGGCGGCGTCGTACGCCCGGTGTTCTTCCCCGCCATCAACGGGCACATGGAGTGGACCACCCCGGACGGCACCGCCATGAGCGCGACGTTCGACGACCACCTCGACCGGACCCTGTCGTCCCAGCGGTTGCGGACCGCGCTGTCCCCGGACGGCGAGTGGCTCCCCGCCGTGCTCGACCAGGCCCACGGGGAACTCCTGCGGCTGCGCGAGACCCACCCCGACGCCGGCGGGCTCGCGATCGCGATGGACGTCGAGCATGCCAAGGCCGTCGCGGCGCTGCTCAGGACACGCCACGGCGTGCATGCCGCGATCGCGACCTCCGACGATCCGCTCGCCAGCGAACGCATCGCGGAGTTCGCCACCGGTGACGAACCGTGGATCGTCGCGGTACGCATGGTCTCCGAAGGCGTGGACGTACCGCGCCTGCGCGTGGGGGTGTACGCGACCAACACCGTGACCGAGCTGTTCTTCCGCCAGGCGGTCGGTCGGCTCGTGCGCTGGCATCCGGGCCTGCGCCGCCAGAAGGCGTTCATGTTCGTCCCCGACGACACCCGCTTGCGCGCGTTCGCCGGAGCGATGGCCGAGCGGCGTACGCATTCGCTCAAGAAGCGCGAGGACGACGGGGAGCAGGTCGCGGTCGAGCTCGACGAACTCCCGGTCGAGGCCGAGGAGCAGATGTCGTTGTTCCAGGCCATCTCGGCCACCCCGTTGGCTGACGTGGACCCGTCCAACGTCTTCGACGACGCGCATCCGGAGGACCTGATCGTCGACACGGTCGAGGATCTCACTCTGGAGATCGAACTGGCGACGCCCCCGCCGCTGGCCGGCGCCTCCGCCGCAGCCGAGGGCGCCGCCGGGACGCTCACCGTCAGCCGCACCCAGCGCAAGCGCGAGCTCCGCCAGGCCAACACCGACCGGGTGAGGATGCTGACCCACCTCACCGGGTTGACCCCGGAGGTCGTCCACGCCCGACTCAACCAGGAAGCGGGGATCGTGAGGATCGGCGAGGCGACGGTCCGCGATCTGGAGCGCCGTCTCAAGCTCGCCGACCGGTGGGTCGACAAGGCCTGACCGGCACGACCCGACCAGCAGGACCCGACCGGAGAGGGGCGGCGTGGTCACGTTCCGAACGTTCGAGGGGCACGTGGTCGCAGCCGACCACGCGGCCCGGGTCGTGGCGCCGCCCTACGACCTGCTCACCGCGGAACAGCGAGCCCGGATCGCCGTCGAGCGTCCCGACAGCTTCCTCAACGTGCTGCCCAGCGGCCCCCTCGACGACGCAGCGCTCCGCGACAACCGAAGAGCGCTGGACGCGCTGATGGCCTCCGGTCGGTTCGTGCCGCTCGACCGGCCGGCACTGGGGGTCCTCCGCCTCGTCCACCCCGGAGGCAGCACGACCGCCGTGGTCGGGGACGTCGAGGTGGAGGCGTTCGTCGACGGCCGCATCCTGCCGCACGAACACGTCCGAGCCGACCGGGTCGCCGAGTTGGCCCGCCACCTCGAGGTCGTGCGGATCGCCTCGAGCCCGGTCTGCGTCGTCCACCGCCCGAACATCGAGGTGACCGAGCTCACCGACCGGGTCGTGGAGCACACGGCGCCGGTCGTGCGCTTCCGGGCCGAGGACGGGGTCGGGGTCAGCCTCCACCTGGTCACGGAGCCGGACCTGCAGCGACAGCTGGCGGCGGCGGTGCACGCCGCGGGCCGGTTGTACGTCGCCGACGGCCATCACCGCGCCGCCGCGGTCGGTCACGCCGGGCGCGCCACCGCACCGGCACTCACCGCGGCGGTCCCGAGCGATCAGCTGCGGGTGCTGGCGTTCCATCGACGGATCGACGGGCTGGGGGATCCGTCCGCCTCCGGGGTGCTCGCGGTGTTCGAGCAGCTCGGCCTGCTCCCCGAACCCCTGGAGCTCGCCTCCGCTCCCGAGGTGCCGGGCATCGTGCACCTGACCGCGGAAGGTCGTTGGTGGGCCATCGATCTACGTGATCGTCGTACCGACGGTCCCGTCGAGGGCTTGGACGTGCGGCTCCTCGAACGCGAGCTGCTCGAGCCGCTGGGGCGACTGGGGGCGGATCCCGACCGGGACGACGGGCTCGAGGTGGTCGCGGTGCCCGGGCCGATGGGCCTGGATGCCCTGGTGCGTCCGGGCAGCATCGGCCTCGCCCTCCATCCGCCACGCATCGACGATGTCCTGGCCGTCGCCGACGCCGGCGCGGTCATGCCGGCCAAGAGCACCTACCTCGCCCCGAAGCTGCGGTCCGGGCTGATCGTCTTGCCTCGCTGAGCGGTCCGAGGTCGTAGGATTCGACGCATGGAACGCATGGAACGCATCGAGCTCAGCGACGAACTCCGCACCCGGGGCTACCGGGTGACGCGGCCCCGCCGCGCCGTCTGGGACGTGCTCCGTGCCGCCGACGGGCACCTCACGGTGGAACAGGTGACCGCCCGGATCGGTGAGACGGGCACCGAGGTCGATCTGGCTTCGGTCTACCGCACCTTGTCGCTGTTCGAGGAGCTCGGCCTGGCCCGCGCCAGCCGACTCGGCGACTCGGAGGCGGGCCGCTGGGAGCTGATGCATCCCGACGAGCACTTCCACCTGCTGTGCGAGGTGTGCGGCGAGGTCGATCACCACGTCGGTTCGCTGGTGGCCCGTATCCAGGAGCACCTCGACGTCGGACACGGCTTCGAGGTGCGGGGGGTGGAGCTCACGGTGCGGGGGGTCTGCTCCCGCTGCCGAGCAGCGGCGTGATCAGGTTCCGGCGCTGACGGGGATCCGCCAACGAGTTGTCGACGCACACCAGCACACCGGCCTCCCCGGGCGCGGCGCGCATCACCCGGGTCGCGACGGCCCGGAGGTTCGGTTCGTCCGCCACGCTGGGGATGATGATCAGGTCGGTTGGCCGCGCGAGGTTCTTGACGAGGATGGACCGGCGTCGGGCGTCGATGGTCACCTCGGCGCCCCACGCGGAACGCACCATGGCGGTCAGGTCCCCGTCCTCGGCGTTGCTGACCACCTCGACGGCGAGACCGAGCTTCTCCGAGAGCACCTTCGCGGCATGCACCGCGAACCGGAGGCTCGGCAGACCACCGGGGGTGAGCACCGTCTCGTCCACCACCATCAGGATGCGCTGGTGATCGGGCGCGCCCTCGCGGGAGATGATCGTCGGGACGAAGGTCGTCGACAGCACCCGGTCGGTGATCCCGCCGAACAGCGCGTCCCGTGCTCCGGTCCTGCCCTTCCAGCCGAGCACGAGCATCGAGCCCTGCTGCTCGAGCACGGTGTGGGCGATCCCGAGCTCCGGCGAGGTGTCGATGCGGAGCACGCTCCTGGCCTCCGAACCGGCGCTCTGCGCGACCGCCAGCACCTCGAGGTCCAGCTCCCGTGCCCGGTCCAGGGCGTCGCGATCGGCCCCGTTGAGCACCACCTGCACGGGTACCACCAGCCCACCGTCGGCCTGGGCGAACAGCGAGGCGAGCCGCATGAGGCGCGGCGCGGTCACCGGGTTCGCCACCGGTACCACCACCAGCTCGCCCACGTCCCGCTGGCCCTCCGAGCGTGGCAACCGGGAGGCGTACCGTCCGGCGGTGACCGACGCCAGCACGCACGTGACGAGGATGACCAGGACCACCGCGTTGACGGTGTCCTGATCGATCAGGCCGACCTCCAGGCCGACGATGATCGCGGCCAGGGTTGCGGCCGCCTGGGCCGAGGACAACGCGAACATGGCGCCGATCTCGTCCCGGGAGTAGCCGAAGCTCCTGCCGGCGAGCATCGCGGCGGCGAGCTTGGCCACGATCGCGACCGCGGCGAAGGAGGCCCCGACGAGCAGGGTCCGGGGGTCGGCCAGGACCTGGAGGTCGACCAGCATCCCGGTCGCGAGCAGGAAGATCGGGATGAAGATGGTCGCCCCGACGAAGTCGATGCGCTCCATGAGCAGCCCGCCGTTGGGGACCGATCGGTTGAGCGCCAGGCCCGCCAGGAACGCACCGACGATCGCCTCGACACCGATGAGGTCGAACAACGAGGCGATCACGAACAAGGCGGTCAGTACGAACAAGAAGCGCAGACCGCGCTGCTGGCCCGCTCCGGCGAAGAACCACCGTGCGAGCTTGGGCAACCCGAACACCGCGGCGGCGCTCAGCACCGCCATCGACGGCAGCAGGGTGAACCAGAACAGCGGGGTGAGCGCGTCCTGGAAGGCCCGCGCCACCACGGCCAGGACCAGCAGCGCGAGCGTGTCGGTGATGATCGTGGCCCCGACCGAGGTCGCGACCGCACGGTTGTTGACCGTGCCGACCCGCTGGAAGACGGGATAGGTGATCAGGGTGTGCGACGCCCAGCACGACGCCAGCAGCAGTGAGGCCAGCAGCTCGAACCCGAGCGCGAGGGCGACACCCGTGCCCATCGCCATGGGGATCAGGAAGGTCGCCATCCCGAACCCGATGGAATGCCGGCGATGCTCGATGAAGTCGTCGAGGTCGAGTTCCAGCCCGGCGACGAACATCAGGTAGAGCAGCCCGGCCCCACCGAGCGTGGCGATGAGTCCCTGGCGCTCCAGCAACCCGAGTCCCGCCGGGCCGATCACGAAGCCCATCAGCACGAGGGTCACGATCTCGGGCAACCGGGTCAGGCGCGCGAGCAGGGGCGCCAGCAGGATGGCGGCGGTGAGCACCGCGAAGATCAGACCGGCATCGTCGAACGGCAGTGCGGGGATGGAGAACGACACGGGCGGCTCGCTTCGCTCCGGCAGCTCGTACCGACGACAGGGGGGTCAGTGTGGCACGGCAACCACGATGGTCCGGTCACCCACGGCGCGAGCCAGACGTCGAGCACCGCGACCGAGTCGGCTGGTGTCCGGCGGCACCCCCGTGATGACGACATCCCCCTCCTGCAGCAGACGGTTCAGCCGGCCGACCACGCCATCGACGGTGATGATCTCCACCTGTCGATCCTCGACGGCCCATCCGGCGAGCTGCGGCCGCAACTCGACGGATGCCACGTCGCTGATCACGACGAGATCGACCTCGGCCTGGCGCGCCATCCGGGAGCCGACCTCGAAGGCGAGTTGGGCGCCGACCTCGGTCCCCGGACCGAGGTCCTCTTCGGTGACGATCACCACGAGGCGACCCGTCGCGCTGTCGGTGCCCGGCCGGCAGACCAACACCGGCACCGGGCTACGGGACACGACCTGGTCGATGACGCTACCGAACAGGCCTTCCCGGGCGTTGGCGTAGCCCTTCCAACCCATGACCAGGCAGGTCCCGGCCTGCTCGACCACGGTGTGCAGCACCCCGCCCACCGTGGAGGAGTCGATCCGCACCGAGGTCGTGACCTCCGAGCCCGCCGCCAGCGCGACCTTCTCCGCGGTGGCGGCCAGGTCCTTGTGGGTCTTCATCTGGTCGGGCCGGGCATCGAAGGGCAGCACGTTGACCGCCACGACCGCCCCGGAATCGGGCGCCGCGACCTGGGCCGCGACGCGCACCAGCGGCGCGACGCTGCGCGGGTTGGAGACCGGGACCACCACGCGGGTGCCGAGCGGCGCATCGCCGCGATCGGGCGTCTCGACCTGCGGGGCGTAGCGGTCACCGGTCAGCCCGGCCAGCAGCGCCGTGACGAGGATGACCAGGACCACCGCGTTGACCTCGACCGGCCCGATCAGCCCCAGGTCGTCGGCCACGATCACCGCCGCCAGCGCTCCGGCGGCCTGGCCCACCGACAGCGAGAACATCAGGCCGCGTTCGGGCGCGGTGACCCCCATGATCCGACCGGAGACATCGGCGGCCAGCCACTTGGAGGTCACCTCGGCGAGCACGAACGCGCCACCGAACAGCAGGGTGCGCGGGTCGGCGAACAGGCTGATCGGGTCGAGGATCATCCCCGTCGAGATGAGGAACGCCGGGATGAACACGCTGTCGCCGAGCACGCGCACGCGGTCCGAGATGATCGTGCCCAGCGGCACGAACGGGTTGAACGCGAGCCCGGCGAGGAAGGCGCCGACGATGGGTTCGATCCCGATGACGTCGGCCACGATCGCGGCCAGACCCATCCCCGACAGCAGGTAGGTCAGCCGCACCTGCCGATCCTGCCCCAACCCGGTGAAGAACCATCTGGTGAACCGTGGCACACCGAGCAGCATCACGATCAGGTAGCCGACCAGACCCACCACGAACGCCACCCAGAACAGCGCCCCCTGCGTGCCCTCGGCTGCAGCGGCCGCGACCGCGAGGATCAGCAGGGCCGCGACCGTGCAGATCAGGGTCGCACCGAGCGTCGCGGTCACCGCCCGGTTCTTCGCCAGGTCGTAGCGGGCGATGCTCGGGTAGCTCAGCAGCGTGTGGCTGGTGAAGGCCGAGCCGATGATGATCGCGGCCAACGTGTCGATCCCGAGCGCGAGCGCCACCGCGGTGACCAGCACCATGGGTATCACCAGGGTGGCGATCCCGAACACCAGCGAATCCCGCCGGCGCTTGCGGAACCCGTCCAGGTCGAGGTCCAACCCTCCCTGGAACATCAGGTAGAGCAACCCGATGTAGCCGAGGGTCTCGATGAAGGTGTTCTGGTCCAACACCCCCAGCACGTTCGGACCGATGACCATCCCGGCCACGACCAACCCGATGAGCCCCGGCAGCCGCAGACGATCCGCGGCCAGGGGACCGAGCAGCACCAACAGGAACAGCACGGCGAAGACCGCACCGGGATCGGTGAGCGGCAACAACCCGTCGAGCATCCGTCGTCTCCGATCGGGCGGCGGATCGCGGTCGCGAGCACCGGAAGATAGCGGTCAGTCGTCCCGGCGACGCTTCAGGCCGTGATCGGCGTCGGCCGGGTGGGGATGCTCGCGAACAGACCGAGGACGGTGACCCCCGCCGGGAAGACGAGCAACAGCAACAGGACCTGCACGTAGCTGCCCGTCAGATCGCGACCGATCGACAGCGCGAGCGGACCGAACGCCGTGGACGCCACGCTGATCGAGGTGACCGCGCCGCGGATCGCGCCGACGTGCCGAAGGCCGTAGAGCTTCGGGAACGAGGCGGCCTCCAGCGCGCGGGCGGCCGAACCGGCGGCGCCCAGCACCATCCCGTAGGCGACGGCGATGAGCCCCGGTGTCACGACCGGGACCATCAGCATCGCGCCCGCCAGCAGCATCATCGACACGGCCAGGACCCACCGGGCCGAGAACCAGTCGACCATCGAGCCCACCAGCAGCGTCGCGGTCAGCGCCGCGAAGGTCTGGGGGATGAAGTTCGCGGCCGCCTGGGTCGGGGTCAGCCCCTGCTCCCCGAGCAGGTCGATCTGGTGGAAGGCGAGGCCCGTGCCGATCATCCCCGCCGCCGCGACGGCTCCGGCCACCGCCCAGAACATCGGCGTGCGCATCGCCTCGCCCCGGGTGAACGACACCCTGGCGGCCTCCACGTCGGCGGCCGCCGCGGCCTCGGCCTCCAGGGGGGCATCGCCGTCGGGCTGCTGGCCGACCTGATCGGGGCGGTCGATCATCCCGCGTGCCGCGATCGGCAGGACCACCAGCCAGACCAGCGCGCCGAGGATCGCCCAGGCACCCCGCCAGCCGACCGCAGGCAGGACCACGGATTCCGAGAACACCGGGATCATCGACAGCAGGGCGGAACCGACCGCGGTGGTCACCCCCATGGCGAACCCGCGGCGTCGGTTGAACCACGGCGCGACCGACGTGGTCGCCACGAGGCTGAGCGCGCCCTGCCCGAACATGCGGATGCCGGTGAACCCGACCACGAGCGTGATCAGGCCCATGACCCCGGCCATGGCGGCCAGCGACAGGCCGAACAACCCGCTCACCACCGCCATCGCCAACCGGGCGCCACGGTCGTCGATCAGTCGTCCGAGTCGTGGCATGGCGGTCGCGCCCGCCAACGTCCCGACGAGGTAGGCGGTCGCCACCTCGGAACGTGTCAACTCGAGGGTGCCGATCATCGGGTCGACGAACACGCTCACGCCGACGGTCTGCCCCGGGCCGGTCATCCCCAGCGCGATCGCCGCGAACGCCACGATCCGCCACCCGGAGAACCTGGTGGTCGAACGCGGCGCACGCGGCTGCGAGAACAGGGCGAAGGGCAGCATCGGCGTCAGCTCAGGATCAGGGTGTCGAGGGTGAGTTCCGGGTGGTCGCGCTCGATCCGCTCCGCCACGTAGCGACTGCGGAACAGGGCCAACGGCGCCCCCGACTCACGGCGGTAGACCTCCACGTCACGCATGGCGTCCAACGCGAGCGCGCCGGGCTCGTCGGTCGCCCGCGCCACCTCGAAACGGGTGCCCTCGAGCCGGACGGGCGAGTTGAACTCGTGTTCCATGCGCCAGGCGGCGACCTCGAACTGCAGTTGCCCGACGGCGGCCCAGATCGGTGCCTGATCGCCCAGCTCGTCGTGGCGCAACACCTGCACCACGCCCTCCTCGTCC
>PWLR01000002.1 GCA_003558435.1 Nitriliruptoraceae bacterium
CTGGTGAGCCGGCGGACCATTGCGGCCTGTTCGCTGGTGAGCGTCCGGGTCGCAAGCGCCCGGTCGACGCCGGCCGGCTCGAGCACGGCGACGCTCTCGCCGGTGCGGCGCAGCGCGACGTTGATGGTGTGCTGCTCGAGCAGCAGCAGTCCGCGGGTGGTGTAGCGCCGGGCGTCGGGGTCGGCCACCACGATCCGGCCATCGGCACGGCGGATCGAATCGATCGAGCTGAGCGGACCGCGGGCGGCGCCGAGCTCGATGAGCTGGTGCGGGTCGTAGGCCATCACCTTGTCGGCCAGCACCTCCACCAGCGCCACCGGCGCCCCGGTCGGTAGCCGCTCTCCGATGGCCTGGAGCAGATCGCGTCGGGTGAACGTCGACGCGGCGGCGGTCAGCCCTTTCCGGTCGACAAGCTCGCCACAGATGCCGGCCAGATCGGGCCGTTGCGGTCGCGTGCGGCCGAGCAGGCTCTCGGCCCAGCTGGCATCCAGACCACGTGCGGCTGCCTTATCGCGCCAGCGGGCGCGGAGTTCGGCCTCGGCGAGCCGTTCGCCCTTGGCAGCCCGTGTGGCCAGGGTGGCGACCTGGGCCGCCTTCGCGGAGGCTTCCCCACGGACCGTGAGCTGTTCGACGATCGCCATCCGCCGCGTCGAGAACGCCTCGATCAACGGCCGCGCGACCCCGGCGATGTCCGCGAGGGTGGCGGCGTACTGACGACCGTCGATCATCAGGCGGGCCTGGTAGCCACCCGCACGGTGTCGGATGCTCATGGCGACTCCTGGGTTCTCGACCCAGCGACTATCGCGTCGGCAGCGCGATTCGGCCCAGATTTGGACAGCGCGCCTGTGGATGACTTCCGCCCGAAACGAGAAACGGGCTCCTAGATGGGTCTAGGAGCCCGTTCAGTGAGGTGGTCAGGGGCGGGGTCGAACCGCCGACACCACGATTTTCAGTCGTGTGCTCTACCAACTGAGCTACCTGACCCCGGCGCCGGCGTCACCACCGGACCGCCACCGTCCCTGAGTGAGGGACGGTGTTCCCCGAGTCTCCCCGGGGACGTGCACGGGCCGGTCTCGCAACCGGCCCGGTGAGCGGACCTGACGGGATTTGAACCCGCGACCTCCACCTTGACAGGGTGGCGAGCACTCCAGACTGCTCCACAGGTCCTTGTGGTTGACGCGATACTACGTGGGCCGCGCAGGATTCGAACCTGCAACCAGCGGATTAAAAGTCCGATGCTCTACCAGTTGAGCTAGCGGCCCGAAGCTGGCGAGCGCCCACGAGTGCAGCGCGGGCGAAGGATAACCACACGACCGTCTCGTCGCCAACCGAGCGTCCGCCCGCCTACCGTGCGCGCGCTACCCGACCGCCGCCAGCCGACCGGTACGGGCCGATCCCGAGTAGGAGCGAGCAGCGTGGCCGACCCCGACGACGCCTTGGTGCGTACCGCCGACATCGAGGTGCGAGAAGTCACCACCGGTCCCGATCTGGCACTTGCCGGTGCGATGCTCGACACCCAGGAACTGGTCCTTGGCCTCCCCCTGGTCGACGAGGCGGAGCGTGCGCGACTCGCGGCGGCCGTGAGCGCCGCGCCCGACGAGGGGGCAGCTGATCCCCGTTGGCGACCGATCGTCGCCTGCCGCGACGAGGAGGTGGTCGGGTACGCCGGGATCGTGCTGCCCGACGAGCCTGAGGGCGTCGCCGTCGGGGACCTGGCCCCCGCGCGGCTACCGGGTGCCTGGGCGGGGATCGTGCCTGCGCTGCTCAACGGCCTGGAGGCGCTGATCGGGGCCGACGCCTCCGGACTGCAGGTGTGGGTCCGCCATGTCGACATCGGCGATCTCGCCCCCGCCGTGTCCGCCGGCTACCGGGTGGACCGCCGACTGGGGGTGCTCGGACGGACCCTCGACGAGGTGACGGCGCCACGACCCCCGAGCGGAACGGTCGTGCGCACCTACCGCGAGGACATCGACGACGAAGCGGTCGTGGAGGTGTTGGCCGCAGCCTACGAGGGCACGGGGGAGGGGGGGTGGGATCTGGCGCGCTTCCGGTCCCGCCGTCAGCTGCCCTGGTTCCGGGCCGAGGATCTGCTCCTCGCGGTCGACGCCGCCGACGCGGTCGGCGGCCTGCACTGGTTGAAGCGCCGTGACGCGATGACCGGCGAGGTCTACAACCTCGCCGTCCACCCGGACGCCCAGGGTCGGGGCCTCGGTCCCGTGCTGCTCGGTGCCGGTCTGGAGCACCTGCGTGCGGTTGGCTGCTCCGAGGTGATCCTCTGGGTCGATCGCGCGAACGAGCGCGCCGTCTCGCTCTACACCGGTTGGGGGTTCGAGACCCGCTGGGATGACGTGGCGCTCCACCACGAGCTCCCCGCTGCGGCGGGTCCGCCCGAGCCGGGAGCTAGCTGACCGCCCACCGGGTTCCGGGGTCAGGCGTCCTCGGGGCCCCGGTGGGTGCGCTGGCCCGGTGGGACGAGCTTGTAACCCACGCCCCGGACGGTGACGATCATCTGCTCGTACTCGGGCCCGAGCTTCGCGCGCAGGCGTCGGATGTGGACGTCCACCGTGCGCGAGCCCCCGAAGTAGTCGTAACCCCAGACCTCCTGGAGCAGCAGTTCCCGGGTGAACACCCGGTTCGGTGCGTTGGCCAGGGCTTTGATCAGTTCGAATTCCTTGTAGGTCAGGTCGAGCGGCTGGCCGCGCAACCGGACCTGGTAGCTGTCCTCGTCGACCACCAGGTCGCCGACGTTCGCCGCGCGTTGGGGGCGACGGGCGGCGGAGCGCTCGCTGACCAGGCGGAGGCGGGTCTCGAGCTCCGCAGGCGAGGCCTGGGGGAGCAGCCAGTCCTCGAACCCCCAGGTGGCCTTCAGCGCGGCAAGGCCGCCTTCGGACATCACCACCAGGACCGGCTTGTCGAGTTCGTGCAACGACACGGCCCGGGTCGCGCCGGCGGCCTGACGGAGGTCCTGGGTCGCGTCCACGAGCACGATGTCGGATCCGCCCAGTCCGAGGAGCGAGTGGCTCTCCATCGGGGCGTCCTGCATCGTGTGATCGAGGTACTCGAGTGCAGGGAGTAAGGACTTGCCACCGCCGGTTCGGTCGGTGAGCACCAGCAGGTGCACCCGGGTCTCCTCGCTCGGATGCGCCCGCAGACCGCGCATCATCTCCCGAGCACCGCGAATGCCGCGAGCCGGGCGGTTCTCAACCCCCTCGTCACCCGATCCTGCCGGTGACGACCGTCCCCACGATGACCGCGATGGGATGCTCGGAACAACAGCACCCGGTACACGACCGACCGAGCGGAGCTGGCGTCGTTGCCGGGGCTTCGTGTGCCAGGATGCCACCCATGGCCCCTTCCGTCCAGCCGATCCTGCGCCGCCCGTCGTCTCGCGGGCCTCTCCGGCGCTTCGCGGAGACCCGGGGACTGGTCGGTGGCCACCATGGTCCCCACATCGTGACACGTCTCGAGACCCACGACGGGGTGGGGTTGGGCGCTTCCTACCTACCGGGCCCAGCAGCCGCTCCGGCGGCCGTGCTGCTGTTGCACGGCTTCGGCGCCAACCGCCGCAAGCCCGCCTACGCGGCCCTGGCGGACCGTCTCGCTCGGGTGCTACCCGTGCTCACGCTCGACCTGCGGGGACACGGGAGCTCGGGAGGTGCCTCGACCTTCGGGGACCGCGAGGAGGCCGATGTCCGGGCCGGCGCGGGCTGGCTTCGCGCCTTCGGTCACGAACGACTGGTGGTCATCGGCTCGTCGATGGGGGCGACCGCCGCGATCCATGCGCTGTGGCGGGGGGTGCCGGCCATGGCGCTGGTCGCGATCTCGGCTCCGGCGCGTTTCCTCGATCCTGCGCCGGTCGGTCCACTGCAACGGTTGGAGACGCTGTGGCACAGCGATCTGCAACGCGGGTTGCTCCGTGCCGGGCTCGGGGTGCGCCTGGCCGGCCCGGGTGCCTGGCGTTCGCCGCCCGATCCCGAGCACATGGTCTCCACCATCACCCAACCCCTGCTGCTGATCCATGGTGAAGACGACGCCTACTTCCCCATCGGCGATGCGCAGCGGCTCGCCGGCAACCACGCGGGCAGCTCGACGGTGTGGAAGGAACCGGCGGGGTTCGGTCACGCTGAGGACGGACTGACCCCGGCGTTCGCCGCTCGACTGGGTCATGCGGTCCTCGAGGTGGCACGCACCGGCCGGTACCCGCCCGCATCGACCGACATCGCCCCTGGGTCTCCGAGCGTGTGACCGGACCGTGTGACCGGACCGTGTGGCCGGGCCGTGTGACCGGACCGTGTGGCCGGGCCGTGTGACCGGGCCGCGGGATCGCTGTGAGTGGTCGTGCGGGGCGATTTGCACGGTTTCCCCTGCGAGGGGCACTCTGGGGGATGGGTGCTGGTGAACATCCGCATTGCATCCTTGCACCGCGAACTCGCCCTGCACCGCCTCATCGTCCCATCGCCGGAGACCCTCGTGGCCACCTCGCCGCTCGCCACCACGCCCCTCGAGGGCGAGGACGGCGCGGTCGCGCGCGCGCTCGCGGTGCCGACCCGGGCGGGCATCTACAAGCGTCTGAGGACCGAGGGCCAGCCGCTGTCCGCACGTGAGGTGTCCGACATGTTCGGACTCCATGCCAACGTCGCGCGGAACCATCTCGACCAACTCGCCGACGTGGGTCTGGTGGTCACCGGGCGGCGCAAGCACCCGGGCGGCGGTCGGCCCGCGAAGGTCTACGTGGCCCGGGAGCAGGCCGCGCCCAACCGCGATCAGCAGATCCCCCCGGGGAGCCAACTGGCGGTCCACACCATCGTGCAGCTCATCGCCGGGTTGGCCGAACACCGGGAGAAGCTCGCCATCCTCGCCGAGGACCAGGGCCGCAAGCTCGTCTCCGCCGCGGGCGGCCGCGCGGACACCCGCGACTTCGAAGCTGCCGCCGTCGTGGCGGTCGAGGCGCTGCGCGCCGCGTTCCCCGAGGTTCGCCTCGAGGAGGTGGACGGCGACACCGCGGTGGTCGACGGTCTGGAGGTCAGCCTGAAGCTGGTCGGCGAGGTCGACGGTCAGGTCGGTGACGCGCTCGCCACGGGGTTCCTGCGCGGTGCCCTGGCCGCAGCCGGCGCTCCCGCCCGGGTCGAGGCGCGAGGCGGCCACGTTCGGGCCGTGCTCGACGAGGCCGGCCTCGGTGCGCAACCCTCCGCCGTCGCCCACGTCGATGCGCGGGGGCAGTCCTACGAGCAAGGCGTGGTCGCCGCGATGCGCGCGATCGTGCCGCTGCGCGCCGGCGACCACCTCGAGGTCCTCACCGACGGTCAGGGGGCTCCGGCGGCCTACGCCAGATGGGCCGACCGCGCGGGCCACCAGGTGGTCGACGTCGCCCGCATCCGTGACGTCAAGGGGCGCCGGGCGGTCCGCATCCTGCTCCGCAAGGCGACCGGCCGATGATCGCTCGCCCGATCCCGGTGGGCCCGCCCACCCTGCCCGCGTGCGGAGGAGTCGTGTCCCGATGAGTCGACAACTCGCTCGCGACGGCCAGGGCTCCCTCGTCATCGATGTCCGCGGTCCCCGGTTCGGTGCCGCGATCACGAGTGTGGTCCTCGGCACCGCCCTGGTGGTGCAGGGCCCGCTCGGTCTCGTCCTCGTGGCCTGGCAGTGGCTCGCGTTCGCGATCGCCACCTTCGCGGGTCTGGCGTGGTCGCCCTACGGCAACGTGTTCCGGATCGTCAAGCGCCGTTTCGATCTCGGCCCGCCACCGGAGACCGAGACCGAGGGTCCGCCTCGGTTCGCGCAGGCCTGCGGGTTCGCGGTCGCCTCGGTGGCGCTCGTACTGCTCCTCGGCGGCCTCACGGCCGCCGGTTGGGTCGCCATTTCCGTGGTACTGGCGTTGTCGGTGTTGCTCGCGACCACCGGGATCTGCGTCGGTTGCGAGCTCTACCTCGTCGGTCAGCGGCTGCGGGCGAGCGGGGGTCGTGACTGATGGATCCCATGGTGGTGCGTGCGCTGGCGGTCGCCGTCGGCGTGGTCGTGCTCGCGCTGGCCGGCCGGTGGTGGCGGGCCCGGGATGGGCGTGTGCGACCCGGCGAGGACCACGACGCCCTGGGTGGCGACGACCTCGATGCTCTGGGCTTGGACCTACGGGGCGCTTCGGCCGGCGCCGTGTTGCTGGGCTCGCCGACCTGCACGCCGTGTGTTCAGGTCAAACGGGTGCTCGTCGAGCTCGCCGCGAAGCGCGACGGGTTCCGATGGGTCTACGCCGATGCGGCCGATCACCTCGGACTGGCCGAGCAACACCGGGTGATGCGGGTGCCGACGCTGTTCGTCATCGACGCCTCCGGCCGCATCCTGGCTCGCAGCAGCGGTGTGCCCGACGTCGACGACCTGGAGCGGGCCCTCGATGGGAACCGCTGTGACGGTCTGGCGGCCTGAAGCGTCGGCGCCGCCGATGGCCGCCATCGCGCGGTGGGTCGCCACCAGGCCTCGCCGGGTGGTCGCCCCGGCCCCGACCCACCCCCGACGGAACGAATCTCGTCTTGCCGTTCCGGTCGCTGCCGGGCAGACTCACTTCCGAGGCTGCCGGGAAGGGTGGTCCGTTCGACCTCGAGGGAGCACGCCGTGGACTTCCGCCTGACCGATGAGCAGGAGGCGTTCTCCGCCTCCGTCCGGGCCTTCGCCCGCGAACACATCGAGCCCGGGGTGGTCGAACGTGACCGCGCGGGTGAGTGGGACGCCGATGTCTGGAAGCAGGTCGCCGGGTTCGGGATGGCGGGCCTGCCGGTGCCGGAGGCCTACGGCGGCTCGGGGGCGGACGTGCTGACCACCGGGCTGGCGCTGGAGTCGCTCGCCTACGGCGGACGGGACGCCGGCCTGATGCTGTCGCTGGGTGCGCATCTGACCATCGGCTGCATGCCGATCGCGCTGCACGGCACCGAGGAGCAGAAGCAGCGGTGGCTGCCGCAGATGGCCGCCGGCGAATCGATCGGTGCGTTCGCGATCACCGAGCCCGAGGCGGGTTCGGACACCGCCGGCATGAAGACCCGCGGTGATCGGGAGGGCGATACCTACGTCCTGAACGGCACCAAGACGTTCATCACCAACGGTGGCCTGGCCGATGTCGTCACCGTGGTCGCGCGCACGGAAGCCGATGCCCCCGCCGGCATGGCGTTCTCCGCGTTCCTGGTGGAGAAGGGCACCCCCGGGTTCACCGTCTCCAAGGAGCTCAAGAAGCTCGGCAACCGCACCTCGCCGACCGTCGAACTCTCGCTGCAGGACGTCGAGGTACACGAATCCCAGATGCTGGGTGACCCCGGCACGGCGCTGTGGAAGATCGGTTTCGAATGCTTCGACTGGGAACGCTGTGTGATGATCGCCTCCGCGGTGGGCGGCATGGAGCGAGACCTCGAGGAATCGGTGCGGTACGCCAAGGAGCGCGAGGCCTTCGGCAAGCCGATCGCCAAGTTCGGCGCGATCCAGCACAAGGTGGCCCAGATGCGCATCCGCCTGGAGATCGCCAAACTGCTGCAGCGCCAGGCGGCGTGGATGAAGGACAACGGCATCGAGCACCAGGTCGAGGCGGCGATGGCCAAGGCCTACGTCGGCGAGGCGGGGGTCGACTCGGCGCTCGACGCCATCCAACTGCACGGCGGCTGGGGCTACATCGACGAGTTCCACGTCGAGCGTTCCCTGCGGGACGCGAAGCTCGCCTCGATCGGCGGCGGGACCACCGAGATCCAGGAGATGATCATCGCCCGCTCCCTGCTCGGCTGAGCATCCGCACGGGCCGATCCGGGCGTTGGCGCCGGTGCCGTGGGCGCTTCCGCCGAGGGCCCGGCGACGGTGCCCACGCAACCGCGCGGAGCGCCCACGGAACCGCGAGGATGTCGTGACGGCGGGGAGCGTCGCCGGCGCTCCGTACCCTGTCGGCACGCTCACGATCCGGGCGTATGAGGAGCGCACCATGGACACCTTCGTCGTCCGTACCCCGTCCCGCCGCGTCGACGTCACCGGCGACGACCGGGTCCGCTACCTCGAGGACGTGACCTCCCAGCATCTGGTCGACGTCCCGGTCACCCATGTCCGCAGCGCCCTCTACCTCGACACCCACGGCGCGCCGCTGGCGATGTTCGACGTCGTGACCCTCGGCGACCGACTGGCACTCATCGTCCCGGACGAGGGGGTGCTCGCCACGGCCGTCGAGGTGCTCGGGGGGCGAACCTTCCTCCTCGACGTCCGGTTCGAGGCCCTGGACCACGAGGTGATCGCCGTCCGGGGGCCGGACGCGAAGACGGTCGTCTCCGCGGCGGGACTCACCGCGGTCGCCGGCCGTTGCCGCGTGGCGGGGGACCTGCTGATCGTGGCGAAGGAGGAAGGCATCGACGTGGTCGGTCCACCGTCGGCGATCGCCGATGCGGTAGCGGGTCTGCTCGAGGCCGGTGCACGCGAGGGCGATGCGAACGACCTCGATGCCTGGCGGATCGCGGCCGGGGTGCCGGCGTGGGGCCGCGAGGTCGTCGCCCCCCACCTGCCGGAGGAGGTCGGGTTGCTACCCACCCACGTCCACCTCGCCAAGGGGTGCTACCCCGGCCAGGAGGCGGTCGCACGGATGTGGATGCTGGGACGCCCGCGCCGCCGGTTGGCGGTGGTGGGTACCCGCGGTGAGCTCTCGCCGGGCTGGCAGGCCGGATCGGGCCGCAAGACCGCGACGATCACCAGCGTCGCTCCGGACGGGGACCGGGCGCTGGCGTTCGTCCCCGCGGACGCCACGGTCGGCGACGTGTTCGGGGACGGCGGCGAGGAGTCGACGGCCGCGGCGCACACGGAGGCCATCGTTGTGCAGCGGCTGGTGGGCACCGAGACCGCACCGCCAGGCGCCGACCCGGCCGTGACCCGTCGGCGTGACCGCCAGCGCACCTGAGCCGGCGCATCGACGGACGGCGGGGGCCGTTGGTACATCCAGGACCTGGGTGGATCTGCCGATGCAGGGGAGACGCCCATCGGATCGGAGGTCGCGTGCCCAACCGCAGTCGAACCCTCGCCCGCGCACGTGCCCGCGACCGGGTCCGCAGCCGCTACCGGAGCCGACTGCGGACGCGGTTCCACTTCGGGTTCTAGCTCGGTCCCTGGCTCGGGCCCCGGTCCCTGCACGGCGACCCGGCTCAGGTGAGCGCCCGGATCGCCCCGAGCACGGCATCGGCGTGCTTCTTCGGCTGGATCTTCGGCCACACCTCGGCGACTTTGCCGTCGGGGCCGACCAGCACCGTGGAGCGGATGACGCCCTGGTACTCCTTGCCGTACATGCTCTTGGTGCCCCAGGCGCCGTACTCCTCGATCACGGTGCGTTCCGGGTCCGCCAGCAACCGGTGCGGCAGGTCGTTCTTGGCCGCGAACCTGCCGTGGCTGTCGACGTCGTCCGGCGAGATGCCGAGTACGACCGCGCCGGCTTCCTCGAACTCCGACCACTGGTCGCGGATGCCGCACGCCTGGGTGGTACAGCCGGGCGTGTCGTCCTTGGGGTAGAAGTAGACGACGACCGGGCTGCCCGCCAGGTCCTGTAGCGACACCTCGGTGCCGTCCTGATCCTGGAGGGTGAACTGCGGGGCGCGTTGGCCGACCTCGAGCACGGTGATCCTTTGCGACGTGGTTGGTGTCGGGCGGCGGTCCCACCCACGAGCGTTCGTACCAGGCCTCGCGTCGGGCCGGGCGCTCGGTGCCGGAGTTCGGACCGCCACGTGGCGGCGCACCCCACGTCGGTCGGGCGAACGACCGACTGACGGGCTGCGAGGCCTCGCTAACGTAGGCGCGACCGGACGCCGGGCTACCACCGGCCGTCGTCGAGCAGATCGCCGCCCACGTGGGACGGTGGAGAGGATCACGAGTGAGCGACGAGACGATCGAGGTGTTCGTCGAGGTGCCCATGGGCTCGCGGAACAAGTACGAGTGGGACTTCGAGCGCCAGACCTTCGTGCTTGACCGCATGCTGTTCACCGCGGTGCGCTACCCCGGGGACTACGGGTTCATCCCCGAGACCCTCGCGCTGGACGGCGACCACCTCGACGCGATCACGATCCTCGGTGAGCCGTCGTTCCCCGGGTGCACGCTCAACACCAGGGTGCTCGGCATGCTCGACATGAGCGATGACAAGGGGCCGGACGAGAAGATCATCACCGTCGCCGACCACGACCCGAGGTGGCGCAGCCTGCGCTACCTCAACGACGTGCCGACCCACCTGCTCGACGAGATCGCGCACTTCTTCGGGATCTACAAGGACCTGGAACAGAAACTCGTCGACATCCGGGGCTGGAAGAACCGGGAGGCGGCCCTGGCCGTCATCCAGGAGAGCCGCGACCGTTACCCCGGTCCGCACGAGACGGTGACCTACCCGACCTGACCGCTGCTCGGCCCGGTCGACGACAGGGGCTCAGCCACGACCGAACAGGCCCCGGCGCTTGCGCTTGCTGTCGTCGTCCTTGGGATCGCTGGCCGACGGCGAACGTCGCGGGCGCTCCGGCACCGAGGGTTGGTCGTCGATGGCGAGCCGGCTGAGTTCCCGCAGGAACTCGGAGACGTCACCGTCCTCGGCGGAGCGGGCGGGACGGCGGGGGGCCGGTTCGGTGCCGCCATCGGCAGACTCGGTCGGCGGCGGCTCAGTCGTCGGTGCTTGGGGTTGCGCCGACGGCGAGGGGGGAGGTCCCCCCTCGAGGCCGCGCAGCTCCCGGAACACGTCCGAGTACGACCGCTCCGGGAGGTCCGACTCCATGGCGGAGCCCTCCGCAGTAGGGGACTCCCAGACTGCCGGGGCCAGGTCGTCCCCGCGGTCCGGGACCGGTCGTGCGGGCGGGGGGTCGGCGACCTCGGCGGCCGGCTCGGGTGCGGCCGGTTCGGGTGCGGCCGGTGCGGGTGCGGCCGGTGCGGCCGGTTCCTCCGGGGCCTCGGGCTCCGGGTCGGGCACGGCGGTCAGTGTCCGCGCTGGGCGCTCGGTCGCCGGGTCCACGTGACCGCGGTAGGCCATCGCGTCATCGAGCGCGGCGCCGATCTCGTCCTCCGGGAGCTCGATCTCCACCACGCCCAGCAGCACCAGGCCGTAGACGATCCGCGCCAGCTCGAACTCGCCGTAGCCCAGGTCCGCGGCCAGGGCTCGCACGCTGCGATCGCCGTCGACACTCGCCAGCACGGCGAACTCGTCGGGTTCGAGCGACGCCACGGCGCTGGCGGGATCCGAGCTGAAGGTGGGGACCGCCTCGAGGTCGGGGATCACCTGGGACAGCTCGCGCCACTGCTGCTGACGGCGAGCCACCTCGACCAGCGCCTGATCGACGGTCATCGCCACCGGGATCTCCGGGACCGCGGCCGCCTCGCCGGCCTCGAAGGAGAACGACCCGAAGCGCCAACTGAGCACCTCGAACATCGCGTCCAGCGTCTGTTCCTGGACGAACAGGCGGATGGCGTCGCGTGGGACCTGGGTCCGCTCCACCAGCAGCGCGCCGAGCCGGCTGCGGCCGCTGGAGGCACGCTGGGTGACGAGCGCCTCGGAGAGTGCCTCGTCCTCCAGGAATCCGGCACCGACCAGACGGTCGCCGAGCCGCGCCCGGGGGGTCGGCGAGGTGGCACCTACGACGCGCCCCTCGACGAAGGTCACCGAGCCGGGCCCGTCGGGCCCGTCGATCCAGAGCACGCCGGTCGAGCCGTCGCCCGCGAGGTCTCGGCAGGCGTCGGCCGCCGGGGTCTCGGACAGGTCACCGCGCATGCCGGGCAGCCTACTGGCACGGCCGGGCGAGCCGTACTCCCCGCTTCGAGGTTCCGGATGGTGCCCCGGTCGGCGGGGGCCGCGGCATCGGACGACCGAGGTCGTGCCGGGACCGCGACCCGATATCGCCCGACGGTGTACGGTTCCCGTTCGACCGCGTCGGGGACGGTCGCGTCGGGGACGGCAGACGGGAGGCCCAGGTGGACGAGCACGTCGGAACCGAGGTTTCGGGCGGTGGGGACGGTCTGGCGGCACGTCCAGGCATCCCGGACCCGCAACAGCTCCTGCCGGAGGCCTTGCTGGGCGAGCTGGCCACGCTGCCGACCGCAGAGCTGCGTACGCGACGGGTCGCGTGCGAGGAGGCCGAGGAAGGTGTGTCCTACGCCCGGCGGCTGCTCCAGGGGCGGCTCGATCTGCTGCGGGCGGAACTGGTCGGCCGCGACGAGCACGGAGCGGTGCATCTGCTGGGCGCGTTGCCGTCCATCCTCGCCGGCGACGAGTCGCACGGCGATCCGATGCGGGCCCGTGCCACCCGGCTGCGCGTACCACCGTCGGCCGACGCGCACGCGGAGGCCCTCGACGCCATCGCCGACGAGCACACGCTGCTCAACCCCGGTGAGCTCGACCTCGAAGCCCTGGGCGAGTTGGTGGAGGCGCTGACCGAGCACGAACGCCAGCTCTCGGCGTTGCGGCATGCGCTGTTCGACCGCATCGATGCGCTCCGGGACGAACTCGCCGCCCGCTACAAGGACGGCCGCGCCGACGTGGGGGAGCTGCTCCGCTGAGCGGCACCACCGATCCGCTGAGCGGCACCACCCATCCGCGTGACCGATCGTTCAGCCCCGCCGAGCCGGGATACCGAGGAGCAGCGCCTGTGTCGCAGCACGTGTTGCTGGTCGACGACGCGGGCACGTTCGAGGCGATGGCCTCCGATCGTCCGTACCGCAAGGCGATGCCGGTGGACGCGGCGCTCGAGGAGGCCGAACGCGCCGGCCCCTGCGTCACCGGTGCCGTCCGGGGCATCGCATGACGCCGGGCTCGCGCACCTCGCCGCTGTCGGTGGGGGCCCCGCTCGCGGAGGTCACCCGACGCGACGAACGCTCCGGTGACGAGATCGTGGAGTCGATCCACCACGGACACCTCGTGGTGATCGGGCCGGGCCCGACGCCCCCCGGTCCCGGCACCGTGCCCCCGCCGTTGACCACGGTGGCGTCGCTGGGCGACCCGGGGGCGCTGACCTACGTGCGTTCCGCGGCGAAACCGTTCCAGACGGTCGCGGTGCTGGAGCGGTTGGGCGCCCGGGCCGATGAACTCACGGACGCCGAGGTGGCGGTGTCGTGGGGCTCGCACCGGGGCGAGCCCCGGCACCTCGACGCGGTGGCGCGCCTGCTCGAACGCAGCGGGACCACACCGGAGGCCCTGACCTGCCCACCGGCGGTGGCGGAAGCCGCTCCGGGGGCGGCGCCAACCAGGATCCAGCACAACTGTTCCGGCAAACACGCCATGTTCGCCCTGGCCGGCACCGAGATCGGCACGCCACGGGATGCGCTGCTGGATCGCTCGGGGACGCTGCAGCAGTACCTGCTGGAGGAGCTGTCCCAACGTATGAACGTCGTCGCCGTCGGGATCGACGGGTGCGGTGCTCCGGCGATCGCCGCCCCGTTGTGGTCGCTCGCGACCGCCTACGCAGGACTGGCCACCCTGCCCTGGGGACAGCGGGTGCGGGACGCCGGCCGAGCCCATCCGATGCTCGTCGGCGGCGAGGGGCGGCTCGAGTCGGCGCTGCTCGCCGCCGGCGTGGTCGCCAAGGTCGGAGCAGAGGGCGTCTACGGGGTGGGTTGGCGCGCAGCCGACGGCCGCGACTGGGGGCTCGCCTGCAAGGCCACCGACGGATCCACGCGTGGGGTCGCCGCAGCCACGATCGCGGCCCTGGAAGGATTGGGCGTGGTGGCCCGCGGCACCTGGTCGTCGCCGCCACCACTCGGGGGAGGCGCTCCGGTGGGCAGCGTGCGCGCCACGGCCGACGTGCTGCAGATCGTGGAGCGCATCGGCGGTGCCGCGGCTCGCTGAGCCGCCGGCGGGGATCCGACCGGGCCTGCTGGTAGCCTCGGTGCTCACGATCGTTAGCACCCCGAGCATCAGATCGAAGGCAGGCTGTGAGCGATCCCGAGTCCGAGCCGGTGCCCGACGTCGATCCGGACGTGGATCCTGATGTCGCGACCGACGAGGATGCAGCCGGTTCCCCGCTCGATGACCTGGGTGCCTACATCCGTCACCAACGCGAGTCTGCGGCGCTGTCGTTGCGCAAGCTCGCGACGATCGCCGGGGTCTCCAACCCCTACCTCTCGCAGATCGAACGCGGCCTGCGCAAGCCCTCAGCCGAGATCCTGCAGGCGATCGCCAAGGCGCTCGAGATCTCCAGCGAGACGCTCTACGTCAAGGCCGGCATCCTCGAGGAACGCGAGACCGACCTCGACGTGGAGGCGGTGATCGCCACCGACCCGCACCTGACCGATCCCCAGCGCCAGGCGCTGATCGAGATGTACCGGTCCTTCCGTCGCCTCTCGGAGCTGTCCGCGCCCCGACCCTCCCGACGACGCCAGTTGCTGGACGCGGTCGGCCTGGGCGAGGTCGACGACGCCGATGTCCGAGCGGCCGCCCTGCGCGAAGAGGACGAGTCCGTCTGAGCGCCAGGTGAGCGCCAAGTGAGCGCCAGGTGAGCGCCGACCGAACCGGTCCACCGGTCAGACAGCGGCGCGGCGGCGGACGTCGGTGGTTGTCAGCACTACCATCCCGGGTCGGCCGCCGGTCTTCGCGGCCGATCGTGACCCTACGAGACGAGGTTTGTGGTGCTCGAGTTGCACACGCACGACCGCATGCCCTCGGAGCGCCTGTGCGACGAATGGGAACAGCTGGTCGAGGAGGATCCGGCGGGGACCGTGTTCCAGGGCCCGCGCTACCTCCGCGTCTGGCAGGCGACCCTCGGCGAGGGCGTCCCGGTCCGGGTGCACACGATCCACCGGGATGGACGGCTGGTCGGTGTGGTGCCCGATGCCAACGACCTGCAGGGCGCGCCCGGTGGGCCGGAGGAGATCCGACGGTTCCAGGGCGGCACCGAGGTGACCGACTACCTCGGCCCCGTGAGCCGCACCGAGGACCGGGCCGACGTCGCCGACGCCTACCTCGGCAACCTCGCGGGTGACGTCGACTGGGACGAGTTCGTCGCCGGTGGTCTGGCCCGGGACGGTGGGTGGGCGGATGCGTTGGGAACGGCGGCCGCCGCGCACGGGCTCACCATCTTCGCCGAGGACGTCGAGGACGTGTGCCCCCGGGTCTCGCTCACGGGTAGCTACGACGACTACCTCGCCGGGCTGCCGGGCAAGCTGCGCCAGGAACTGACCCGCAAGACGAGGAAGCTCGCACGCGACGCCGGAGAACTCGAACTCGTCCAGGTGCCGGCCGAGGAGGTCGTCGGTCAGCTCGACACGTTCCTGGACCAGGCGGCGGAGAGTTTCCCCGACAAGGCCGGGTTCTTCCGCCGCGCGGACATGCACCGCTGGTTCCGGGCGCTCGCGGAGGAGTTCGTGGGCGATGACGTCTTCCGACTCCACCACCTCGAGGTCGGTGGGTTGACCGCGGCCTCGACCATCTCGCTCGTGCATCACGGCGAATGGGGGCTGTACAACTCGTCGTTCGACCCCACCTTGGGTTCCCTGGCCCCGGGCATGGTCATCGTGGCGATGCTGATCGAACAGGCGGCGGCCGAGGGCTGTCACACGTTCGATCTGCTCCGCGGCGACGAGTCCTACAAGTACCGGTTCGGTGCCATCGACCGTCCGCTCGACCGCCTCACGATCGTGAGGTCCTGACATGGGCCGCGCCACCAGCACCTTGCATCCCCACGCCGGCCGCGACCGCGAGGGAACGACCGTGGCGCGTGTCGGGTTGATCAGCGTGCACACCTCACCGTTGGACCAGCCCGGTGCGGGCGATGGCGGCGGCATGAACGTCTACATCCGCGAGGTCGCCGAGCGGCTGGCCGACCGGGGTGTGCACGTCGACGTGTTCACCCGGCGAACCTCCCTGCAGCAGCCGGAGGTGGTCGAGATCGCGCCGGGGGTCGAGGTCCACCACATCGAGGCAGGTCCCGCGCGGCTCCTCGACAAGGACGAGGTCGCCAACCAGTTGTGCGCCTTCGTGCTCGCGCTCCAGCGTCACCCGACCGCCGGCACGCACGACGTGCTGCACGCCCACTACTGGTTGTCGGGATGGGCGGGTCGTCGGGTCGCGCAACGGTGGGACACCCCGCTCGTGCAGACCTTCCACACCCTCGGGGCGTTGAAGAACGCGACCCTGGCGCCGGGGGACCTGCCGGAACCGCCGCTGCGGTTGGCCGCCGAGGAACGGGTCGCGCGGGACGCGGATCGGATCCTGGTGTTGACCTGCGGCGAAGCGCGCCTGTTGCACCGCACCTACGGACTGTCCGGCGCGAAGCTGACCGTGGTGCCACCGGGGGTCGATCTCGCCCGCTTCCATCCTGCGGCGACCGCCGAAGGTCGTGAGCGGGAGGTGAGCGGACCTGCGCCGGAGTTGTTGTTCGTCGGTCGCCTCCAACCGTTGAAGGGTCCCGACATCGCCCTGCGGACCCTGGCCGAGGTGCGACGCACCCTGCCGGCTGCGCGGTTGCGCGTCATCGGTGGGGTCTCGGGCTCGGGGGTGGGCGTCACCGGTCCCGACCAGTTGCGCGCCCTGGCCGCGGAGCTGGGGGTCGCCGACGGGTTGGTGCTCGAGCCGGCGGTCGACCAGAGCACGCTCGCCGAGCGTTATCGCGCCGCCGACGTGGTGCTCGTGCCCTCGCGCAGCGAGACCTTCGGGTTGGTCGCACTGGAGGCGCAAGCCTGTGGGGTGCCCGTGGTCGCGGCGAAGGTCCCGGGTCTGGAGGCGGTCGTCGGCGCGGGTGGTGCGCTGGTGCCCGGTCACGACCCGCGCGACCACGCGGCCGCGGTGTGTGCGTTGGTGACCGATCCGGAGCGCTGGGCCCGGACCGCTGCCGCCGGGCTGATCGCGGCACGCGCCGCCTCGTGGGACCGGACCGTGGACCGCCTGCTGGCCGCCTACGGCGAGGTCGCCGTCGCCCACAGGCAGACCACCGGCCCCAGGGCCGTGACCGGCATCGCCGTCTAGCCCAGGAGCTCCGGTGGGGCCGGTGCCGCAGCCGGCCCGCTGCCCGGTGCCGCAGCCGCAGTTCGGTCTCGCGACACCGGAGCGGGCCC
>PWLR01000218.1 GCA_003558435.1 Nitriliruptoraceae bacterium
CCAGCCCGTGCCGCTGGGTCGGGTCACCCCAACCGTGCCAGATCATCGGCGTGCGCGTGACGAGGAGCTCGGTGGAGCGGCGGCGTCGGGACATCTACAGGTCCTCGGTTGAACACTGGTAGCGTTACTTGCGCACTTTGACATCGGATGTTCGAGTGTGCAAGTTTGACAGAACCAACCGGTCGACGAGGAGCCCCGCGTGCAGCGGTCCAACCGTGAGGAGATCCTCGACGCGGTCGCCGACAGCGTGCGCGCCGTCGGCGTCCGCCGGACCACGATGGCCGAGATCGCACGGCGCGCGGATCTGTCCCGATCCACCCTCTACACCCACTTCTCGGATGTCCGGGAGGCGACCGCGGCGCTACTCACCCGCGAGCTGCTCTCGCTGCTGGCCGCGGCGACCGACGAGCGTGACGACCCCGATGTCGCAGGTCGCGACGGACGCCACCAGCTGGTCGACCGCGCGGTGCTGTTGGTCCGTGTCGTGCCCGATGACCCGCTCATCGAGCGGATCCTCGAGCTCGACGCCGAGCTCCTCGTCCCCTACCTCGTCCACCGCCTGGGGTCCTCGCAGCGCGCGATGCTCGATGCGGTCACCGACTTCGTCGCCGCCGGCCAGGAGGACGGATCGATCCGCGGCGGCGACGCCAGGGAGATCGCGTTCACGGTCTTCCTGGTCGGCCAATCGTTCGTGATCTCGGCCCGCATCGCCGCAGCCGAGCACGGGCGCGAGAAGGTCCTCGCCGAGCTCGAACACGTCCTGCATCGGAGCCTCGCACCGTGAAGCCCTCGTCGCTGAACCTCGCCCGCCGCGCCCGTGAACTCGAACAGCTCGACCGCGGCGAGGTGGTCGACCTGCTGGTCGTCGGTGGAGGCATCACGGGCGTCGGCATCGCGCTCGACGCGGCGACCCGGGGGCTCTCGGTGGCCCTCGTCGAGCGCCGCGACCTCGCCAACGGGACCAGCCGGTGGTCCTCGAAGCTGATCCACGGCGGCATCCGCTACCTCGCCAAGGGCAACGTCCGGCTCGCCCACGAGAGCGCCGTCGAGCGGGGCATCCTCCTCGAACGCACCGCCCCGCATCTGACGCGGGCGCTCGGCATGGTCGTGCCCGTTGGGGTGGGGTTCACGGCGGGCCGGGCGGCGGCGACCTACGCCGGCTACGCGGTCGGGAACGCCCTGCGGATCGTGTCCGGGACCGCCCGCTCGACCCTTCCGCCCCCGGCGTGGGTGACCGCCCACGAGAGCCGGCTCCTGGTGCCCGCCCTGTCGTCCCAGGGGTTGCGCGGGGGCGTGCTGACCTGGGATGGCCAACTCACCGACGACGCACGTCTGGTGGTCGCCGTGGCCCGTACCGCGGCAGCGTTCGGGGCCCGGATCCTCACCTACGCCGAGGTCGAGGAGGTGACCTCCGAGGGCGCGCTGGTACGTGACGGGCTCAGCGGCACGACCCTGTCGGTCCGGGCCCGGCAGGTCGTGAACGCGACCGGCGTCTGGGCCGATCGCCTGCACCCCGAGGTCGAGCTGCGGCCCTCGCGGGGGGCGCACCTGGTTCTGTCCGCGGAGCGCCTGGGGCGGCCCCGCGCCGCGCTCGCCGTCCCCGTACCGGGCGAGTCGAACCGGTACGTCTTCGCCCTCCCGCAGATCGACGAGGACCGGGTGCTCGTGGGGCTCACCGACGACCCGGTCGACGTGGTCAGCGACCACCCGGTCGCGAGCGAAGCCGACGAGACCTTCCTGCTCTCGGTGCTCTCCACGGCGCTCGAGGTCCCGCTCACCCCCCAGGACGTCGTGGGCTCCTTCGCCGGACTGCGGCCGCTGCTCGCCGGAGCCGAAGGCGCGACCGCCGACCTCTCCCGCGAGCACCGGATCCTCGAACGGGCCGACGGCCTCGTGACCATCGTCGGGGGCAAGCTCACGACCTACCGGAAGATGGCCCAGGACGTCGTCGACCGCCTCGTGGCCCGTCGCGGCACCAACGAACCCTGTGTCACCGGCCGGCAACCCCTGGTGGGTGCGGCATCACGTCCGTACCTCGCCTCGATGGCCGCCGACCGCCGGTTCGTCGCACGCTACGGCGCCGAGGCGGACGAGGTCGAAGCGCTGGTGCGGGACCGGCCGGAACTGGCGGAGCCGGTCGTCGCCGGGTCGTTGCATCTCCGGGTCGAGCTGGCCTGGGGCGTCGAGCACGAGGGCGCGCTCACGGTCGACGACCTGCTCGACCGGCGCACCAGGATCGGCCTCGTCCCAACCGACCGAGCGGGGGCGGCGGAAGTCGCGGCAGAGTTCTCACCCGGGGGGGCAGCCTCGCGCCGTGTAGAGGCTGGCGGCGGCCTCGAGTAGCGCAGGGACGACGTCGCGGATCGAGATCGGGCGGGTGGCCTGCCCGAAGCTCACGGCCTCATCGCGGCGACGAGGGCGTCGACCACCAAGCCCAGGGTGGATCAACCTGGTTCCGGGCCATGACGGTTCCTGGCTTGCCGGTGCAGGGACCTGGCGATCGATCCCGAGGGGTGGCCACGCCACCACGTCAGCAGCTGGCTCATCAGGTGGTCGTACTCATCGGAGGGAAGATCCTCGGCGCAGTCGAAGGGATCCCACTCGAAGAGCAAGGGGCGCAACTCGCCTTCCGGCTTGCGCATCACCCACTTACCGCGGCTGCTGGCGCGGCCACGGCCACGGCCACGGTCGCTCTCTGTCGTCGGTCCCTACGCCCGGACCGTCCCGGCGATCGTGCGCTCGTGCGCTCGTGATCAGCCGCTCGCCACGAGCGCCGTCGCCGGGGCTCTTCAGGCCGGCCAGGTGAAGGACAGGTCAGCGGCGTGGATCCACTGCGGTGTCAGCCGGACGAACCGGTTGCCGTGCTGATCACCATCGTCGACACCGAAGTCCTCGGGCCATCGATCCGCGTCGGGTCCCAGGTAGCGGGCGAGCGTGCGGTACGCGCGTTCGCGGTCGTACTCGACGATCTCGGCCCTGCCCCGCATCAGTACCTGCCGAAGCGTGCCGGTCGCAAGCTCACACTCGTCGATCGACACGGCGACCTGCGGATCCGCTTGCAGATGAGAGCCCAGCGCCGACCACGGTCCGGTCGACCACCACAACATCCCTTCCTCCCACAGGAACCAGACGGGACGAACCGTGGGTCCTGCGGTGGCGATGCAGGCGACCAGCGGCTCGCGCAGGAGTTCATCGATGTCGAAGTCCTCGGCTGCCATCGATGCCTCCTCGTTCGGCGGACTCCGGCCCCGCGCGCGACCATGACTAGCCCGTCCAGGTCACGTTAGCCGTGGTTCTGCGCGCGGCGACAGGACCGACCCAGCGCCCATGGCGTGGATTTCGGAGCATGCCTCTTCCTGATGCGCTGCCCCGCAATGCGGTCCTTGCCCGCAGGACCGAGGTGGGTGACGGCCGCGGATCTTCGCCGCAAGGAGCGTTCGGCAGCAGCGGGTCATCGGAGGTCGGTCGGTGGAGGGGGAGGTGACCGCCCGACTCACCGCGCCGGATGCCCGCGGTCGCCTACGGCCGGACGATGGGAACGTGGGCAGGGATCGGCAGGGGCGTCTGGGATCATCGATATCAGTGACGCAACGAACGTGCGGTCGTGAGGTTCGAACGTCCGGTCGCGAGGGTCGGGCGGGCGGGAAACTCCACGAGCTCGTCGCAACGCCCGAGAGCCGGCGCAGCTGCCGGACGCCCCCGCACCACGGTCCTGGGCCCGCCACGACGGCGGCCCGGAGGTGGGCGTGTGCGCTACGTCCGGTTCAGCCCGGGCTTCTTCGTGACCCACCCCGGTTGGACGAGCGGCTCGTCACGCCGCCGGACGGCCGACCGGCACGAGGTAGATCGGAACGTGGTCGTCGGGCAGCGCGAGCGCCCGGGTGAGGGCGGTTGCTTCGAAGGCGCCCACCGGCGTGCCGACTAGATCCAGCGCGGTCGCCTGCAGCAGCAGGTTCTGGGCAGCGTGACCGACCTCGATGAGCACGTAGCGGGTGGCACGGTCGCCGTAGCGCTCCGCGGTGCGGGCCTCGACGGCGGTGAGCGCGACGATCAGCGGTGCGTCGGCCATCCACTCCTGGCCGAACGCCGCGTCCGTCACGGCTCGGCGGTGGTCGCCGTCCAGGTGATCCACCAGCGCGTGCTCCGCCGGCACGTAGCGGGCGGCCCGCTCGGTGGTGACGACGTAGACCTCCAAGGGGGAGGTCGCCCCCGCGGACGGTGCCGCGCGCAGCCCCGACGGGTCGGTGATGCCCTGCGCCGCCCACAGCAGCTGACCGACCTGCGCCTCGGTCAGGGCGCGCGGGTCGAGGTCGCGGAGGGAGCGCCGTGCCGCGATGGCATCCTCGAGCGAGCCCGCCTCCGGCGTCGATGGCTGCGGCAGCGACCGCACGATGGGCTCCTCGGGGAGATCACGGGTGGGCTCGTCGTCCGTCACGGTAGGGCCGCAGGCGGCGGCGATGACCGCACCGGCGAGCAGGATGGCGGTGGCGTACCGCGGGTGGCGCCGAACGGCCCGCTGCCGGTGCCGCGGCCGCCGGGGGACGACGGACCGTCGCATCGCCGCCACCTCTCCTCG
>PWLR01000119.1 GCA_003558435.1 Nitriliruptoraceae bacterium
CCCCACCTCGCCCGCCTCCCCCACCTCGCCCACCTCCCCCACCTCGCCCACCTCGCCCACCTCCCCCACCTCGCCCACCTCCCCCACCTCGCCCCGGGGTGACGAGGTCGCCGAGGGGGTCGGCAGGTTCGGGACACCCCGGCGGCTCCATCCCGCATCCGTACTGCTGGGGATCCCCTTGGCCCAGCTCGTTCAGGCGTTGCTGGTGCCCGCCTTCGCCACCTTCGCCGCGGGCGGTGCCATCACGATCGGCTTCCTGTTCATGTTCGCGGTGGTCGGGTTGGTCGCCCGGATCCTGAGCTGGCAGCGCAAGGTGTTCTCGTTCGACGGCGAGGTGCTCCGCGTCGACAGCGGCGTGTTGAGCCGGAGCCACCGCAGCCTCGACGTCGCCCGCATCCAACAGGTGGAGCTGCAACGCGGCCCGATCCAACGGTTGTTCGGACTCACCGCGCTACGGATCGAGACCGCCGGCAGCGCCAGCGAACCCGAGGTCGACCTCCGGGTCCTGCCCGAGGACGACGCACTGGCGCTCCGGGCCGCCGTTCGGGTCAGCAAGGCGCGCAAGACGGGCAAGGCCACCGACGCCGACCTCGCCGGGGACGAGCCCGAGGCGAGGGAGGTCCTACGGGTCCCGATCAAGCACGTGCTGCTCGCCTCGGTGACCGGCGCACGACTGTTGGTCCTTCCCGCCGTGATCGGCGGTGCGTTCCAGTTCATCGCCCAGCAGGTCGGCAACGTGATCGACCAGGTCGCCGAACAGCTGATCGACGCGGGCATCACCACCCCACGCGACGAACTCCTGACCGGTCCCGACTGGACGTTGGTCGCGGGCTTCGCGGCCCTGGTGGCCATCCTGACCGTGCTCGCGGCGATGGCCGTCGGGGTGTTCCGTGACGGCAACTTCCGCATCGAGCGCATCGACGACGACCTGCACGTCAAGCGGGGCCTGATCTCGACCCGGGAGTCGGTCGTGCCGCTGCGGCGGGTCCAGCTCGTCGAGGTGCAGCGCAACTGGCTCCGCCGACTGCTGGGCTACACCACCGTGCGGATGCGCTCGGCGGGCGGGTCGACCGGCGGTGAGGGACGGGTGAGCGTCCCCTTGCTGCGGCTCGAGGACGTCGACCGGCTGCTCAACGAGATCCTCCCCCACGTCCCCGGGGTGCCCGAGCTGCGATCCCATCCCCCGAACGCCTTGCGCCGGGCCCTGTTCCGGTGGCTGCGCCCTGCCGTGACCACCATCGCGTTGGTGTGGTTGCTCCCCGAGGTCATCGGCTTCCTCGACCGGCCCTTCGTCGATCCGCTCCGCTTCGCGGTGTTCGCCCTCATCCCGATCAACATCCTGCTGGCCTACGTGGAGTACCGCCATCTCGCGCACGGGCTGACCGATCGCATCGTGGTCTCACGCCGTGGCGCGCTGTCGATAACGACCACCCTGGCCCCGGTGGTGAAGGTCCAGGCGGTCACCTCCCGCCAGAACTTCTTCCAACGGCGCCTGGAGCTCACGACCTTGACCGCCCACGTGGCCGGGCCGGGCGCCGTCGTCGAGGTCATGGACGCCGCCGCGGTCGACGCGGCCGAACTCCACGGTCACCTCAGCGCGCACGCGGCATCACCCACCCATGTCGTCCCCCTGAGCGAGGATCCCGTCACCGACGGACGAGCGATCGCCACCCAGGGCGCCGGCTAGGACGCCGCCAGACCGGCGCCGCGCAGCGACACCCGGAAGTCGTGGGCGTTGGTCGCTGCCGACAGGGCGTCGCGCAGCGTGATATCGCCCTCGCCATAGAGGTGCAGCAGGTGCTGGTCGAAGGTCTGCATCCCGTAGTAGCCGCCCTCGGCGATGGCTTCCTCGATCAGGGGGAGCTGGGCCGGATCCATCACGAACTCGTAGATGCGGGTGGTCATCACCATGACCTCGACCACCGCGACACGTCCCGATCCGGTGGCCTTGGGCACCAGCCGCTGACAGACGATGCCCTTCAGGGAGTTCGCGAGCGACAGCCGGGCCTGGTTCTGCTGCTCCTTGGGGTACATGTCGACGACGCGGTTGATCGTCTCACGCGCATCGGTGGTGTGCAGCGTGGAGATGACGAGGTGGCCGGTCTCCGCGGCCTGCAGCGCGGCCGTGACGGTCTCGATGTCGCGCATCTCCCCGATGAAGATCACGTCGGGATCCTGCCGTGACACGGCCTTCATCCCGGTGACGAAGTCGGCCGTGTCGACCCCGACCTCGCGCTGATCGATGATCGCGTTGTCGTCGCGGTGCATGACCTCGATCGGGTCCTCGAGCGTGACGACGTGGCAGCGACGGGTCGCGTTGATGTGGCTGAGCATGGCCGCGGTGGTGGTGGTCTTGCCGGAACCGGTCGGTCCGGTGACGAGTACCAGACCGCGGTGCTCCTCGGCGAGCTTGCGGACCGAGGGCGGCATCCCGAGCGATCCGAAGCTCTGCGAACCCGGCAGCACCCGGCGTGCGACGACCCCGATCGAGCCCCGCTGACGGAAGGCGTTGATGCGGAAACGCCCCACCCCCGGGATCGAATAGGCGAAGTCGGCCTCGGCCAGCCCTTCGAACGTCGCGGTGACCCGCTCGTCCATCATCTCGGCGGCCATGCCCTTCACGTCGCCCGGGGACAGCGGCGGGAGCTGACTGACGGGCTTGAGGTCGCCGTCGATCCGGAGATACGCGGGACCGCCGGACTTGAGGTGCAGGTCGGACCCTCCCGTCTCCACCAGCAGCTGCAAGTAGTCGTTGACGCTGTGCACGGTGGCTCCGGAAGTGGCAAGGAACGGGACGAGGGGCGGGTGACAGGTCACCAACATCGGCCTGCCGCGCCACCGCCTTGAGCGCGGGACCCCGCGCGAGGCGTCCACGCCCCGACGTCGGGACCCGGTGCGCTCAGACCTCGAGGAGCAGGGTCACCGGACCGTCGTTGACCAACGCCACCTCCATGTGGGTCCGGAAGCGTCCGGTGCCGACCTGCGCACCGTGTTCCCGGAGCCGGGTCACGACGGCTTCGACCAGCGGTTCCGCCTGCTCCGGTCGGGCCGCGGCCACGTAGGAGGGTCGGCGTCCCTTGCGGGCATCGCCGTAGAGCGTGAACTGGCTGACCACCAGCACCCCACCGCCGACCTCGGCACAGCTCGCGTTCATCACCCCGTCCGCATCCGGGAAGATCCGGAGGTGCCACAACTTGTCGGCCAACTTCACGGCCATGGCCACGTCGTCGTCATGGGTCACCCCGATGAACGCGACCAATCCCGCACCGATGTGTCCGGTGACCTCCTGGGGTTCACCGCGTTCGACCGCGGAGCTCACCGATGCCTCCGATACCCGCTGAACCAATGCGCGCACCCACCCACCTCCGGGGCTCGTCGACCACTCGCCAGCTCCCAGGCTAGGGCCCGACGCGATCAGGTCCTCGCTACGCTCATGACATGCCCAGGTATCCGACGCGACGCGCGACCTCGTGCGGCGGGGTCGTATGCGATGACCGTCCCGACGGCCGCAGATGGGTGCTGCTCATCGCCCGACGGAACGCCGCCGGCAAGCCCCAGTGGACCTTGCCCAAGGGCGGCATCGAAGCCGGCGAGACCGATCAACAGGCCGCTCTGCGCGAGGTCCGTGAGGAGACCGGGCACGGCGCGAGCATCGACCACCTGCTCGGGACGATCGACTACTGGTTCGTGTGGCGACCGGACCAGATCCGCTACCACAAGTTCGTGCACTACTACTTCATGTGGTGGGACGGCCTCGCCGCCGGCGAGCGTGACGACGAGGCCGAGCACGTGGAGTGGGTGCCGCTTGACATCGCCCTCGTCCGGCTCGCGCACCGCAACGAACGCAAGCTGGTCGAACGGGCCCGCACCGCCGGTACCACCACCGTGCAACCCGCCCGCCACGCCGATCTCGGGGCGGAACGGTGAGGTGGCCGCGCCGGGGGGCCTCGGGCCGCCCGCCACGGATCCGTCGTGCGGCCGGAGTCGTCCTCGCGGTGTCCGCGCTCGTGTTCGTGGGCCCCGGTGGGTCTGCGGGTGCGCACCAGACCGATGCGAGCACCGAGCCCGAGCCGGCTACCGCGGCAACGACGCCGACCAGCGGCAGCGTGCGCCTGACCGTCACCGACCTCACGGGCGTCCTCGGGCCCGGAGCGCGTCGGGCCGACGACGACGCCACCCCGGCGCCCTCGGAGTCGCCCGACGAGCTCCGACTGCGGGTACTGATCGAGAACGACAGCGAGCTACCGCTCGACGGGCTGCGGCTGGTTGTCGAGGTGCATCCACCCGCCTTGACCCGGGGTCTGCTCCGTCAGGCGCTCGAGGGCGATCTGCGTTCGGAGCCGACCAACATCCGGACCTCGCCGGAGCTGCTGGACGGTGAACCGCTCGGTGCCGGTGCCGTCGCGGGCGTCGCGACCGAGTTCGAGGCGGGAGACCTCCGTTGGCCCGACGGCCCCGGGAGCGTGCATCCGGTGACGGTGGCGGTCACACGGGGGACCACCACCCTCGACGAGGTCGTGACGGCCGTGGTGTGGTTGAACGAGATCCCGTCCTCGCCGATGCTCAC
>PWLR01000164.1 GCA_003558435.1 Nitriliruptoraceae bacterium
ACCGGCATGCCCATCCACATCACCGACAACCCGCTGTCGTCGGTCGCGATCGGGTCGGGCAAGTGCCTCGAGGAGTTCGAGGCGCTCAAGAAGGTACTGATCTCCTCGTCGCGTCACTGAAACGCCGCCGCTGACGCGCCGCCCGGTGCGTCCAGCCAGATGACCGCCGTCATCAGCGCGGGATCGGTGATGACCCGGCGTGGTTCCCCGCCTGCCTGGTGAGACATCGGACAGCGAGGCCCCTGGAGCTTCACTCAGCAGTCGTTGACGCGCCCGCGGGACGACACAAGAGCCGGATAGCCCCGTCGGCGTTCTGCCACCATGGGCGGCCACCGGCCAGCGAAGGTGACGCACCACCGACACGGTCCGGACAAACAGCCTCGAACCCGACATGAACACCGCTGCGGCCATCGACATGCCCGTTCCACAGCTTGACCACGCACCCCTGCCCCCCCGGTGGTCAGCGGTGGGACTTGAGGCCGACGACCCACCGTCGTGTCCGTGCTGCCAGCGCTTCCCCCGCGCACCGACCACCTGAGAACACACCGCGAGGGCCGCCTGGGCGTAGCTGGAGCCGACTCGTGTCTGGGGCGTTTCAGCGTTGGTCGTCGTCGACCAGGGCACGTTGCAGCACGCCGATCAACTGATCGTCCTCGATGGCTATCTCGTAGGCCTCGACGGTGACGTCCAGCAGCCGCCGGGTGAGCTCGCCTGTGGGTGGTGTAGGGCCCGTGGAAGAGACCGGGACCAGCATGCGGATAGACACGTCGGTTTCGTCGTCGGTGACCGAAAGCTGTAGTTGCGCGGGGTGGTCGGCGGCGGCGATCAAGATCGCCGCGAGCTCGTCGGTGGCCAGCTGCAGATCACGTTCACAGCCCGGGTCGCAGGCGCTGCCTACAAGCCCGATGCGTACGGCATCGCGGGCGACTTCCAGGAACCGCAGCTCCGCAGGCAGGCTCACCGCCGCTGCCGGAGCACGTCCTGGCCGCTCGCGTCGTCGACCCGTCTGCTGGGGTTCTCGGGGCATGTTCGCACCGATGGCGGTGGGTCCTGGCGGTGGTGGGTCGAGCCCGCCGCGCCACGTGGGTTGAAGCGCGACGGACCTCGCCGCGTCGGCGAGCCGCGAACGATCCCGGCCCGGGCCCGCTCGGCGAGGTCGACCGAGCCCAGCGTCATCGACCCCGCTGTGGCAACGGGCCCGCCGGACGGTCGTGCGGCCCCCGACTCGCGGCCGATCGCGGTCACCACGACCGAAGCCGCTTGGCGAAGTTGGGCGTCGGAAGTACTCGTCACGGGCCCGATGCGTCCGGCTGGACGGCAACCTCACTGCGGCCCAGGTGGTGGCCCCCCCGCGTGAAGCGTGCTCCGGAGCGCCCCTCCCCGCTGCATGACACACCCCCGGGCCATCGCAAGCCCGACACCACACGTGGCCCTCACCCCGCTCCAACGGGGACGAGCGCGGTGACCGGGAGGGCCCGCGGTCGGCGCCGCCGCCGCTGACCGGGCCGCACTCCAACGATGGTTCGACATGGAGTCTTCCACCGGTCCGACGACTGCTGCCGCTGAGGCCGAACCCCGGCGGTTCGCGCGTCGTTGCGCAAGCTGGCGTCGCGCCAGGGCGTCGGCGAGACGCTTCAGCTGATGGTCGATCTGCGCTTCGAGCTGATCGCGGGTTGCGAGCTGGCGGATGTGATGCTGGTCAAGCGATCGGGCATGAACACACCGGTGGCAACCGAGCCGCTGGCGGTGGCACTCGATCACGCCCAGGTCGAGACCGGCGAGGGCCCGTGTCTGCCTGTCGCGCTCGAGGCCGACCGGGTGGTGCGGGTCGACGATCTCGCCACCGACGTCCGGTGACCTGACTTCGACCCACAAGCGGTCGCTCCGGCGGCCATCCGCCGACGTCGCGGCCTGTGGGCTGGACGGCGCGAAAGGTCTACGGCGGTTCGTCTGCACATCGTGTCCACCTTCCTTCCGTAGCCGGACCCGAGCTTCGTGCACCCAGCGATCCCGTGGACGTGGTTGCGTCGCCCGCTACGCGTTGACCAGTGGCCCGCAGACGACGTCGAAGCGTTCAGAGATCGTGTCCAGCGTCCGTTTGTGATGCTCACGCTCACGCCCGTGAGTGCGCATGAAGTTGCTCGCAGTCATCAGCCGGCGCGGAAGCGGATACCAGCGGTCGAGATCCAGCCCGTTCTCCAGGGCTATCTTGGCGAACGCCCGGGATGGCAGCGACTCCGCGACCACGCTGAGGTTGTACATCTGGAGCGAGAGGAGCGCAGAACCCAAGGCGTAGTCGGGCGCGTTCCTGCGAAGCTCCTCGGCGTCCAGCGCGTAGAGCGGCACCTGGGTGAGCTTGCCGAGGAACTGCAGGTGGGTGAGGAAGTACGCGGCCATACCACCGCCGGGGAACGGGAACGTTGTCGAGCGGTTCTGGATCGACAGGACCCTGCCGCTACTGGAGGTGTACGGCTCGTAGGGGTACTCGCCACGGAAGAGAGTCCCGGTGCAGTTGACGACCCAACTGCCCGGCTCGAACGGCATCGTCGCCCCAGACTCGAGGATGACCTCGGAGCTACCGTTGCGGTCGACGACGTCGACGAGGTAGTCCATCACCACCTCGTTCAGCCCGGTGGCGATGGTCTCGTTCTCGCGCTCCGAGAGGATCGCTCCCAGGAAGTTGCCGGTTTCCGGTGTCAGCCAGGTCCCATGGTTGCGGCGAAACCAGTCCGCGACCTCGGCCTCGTTGTTGCCGTCGAACCGCCTCGCCCACTCGCCCAGAACAGAACTGATGGGCTCGCCGGACCACCACCGCCGCAGACCCGACGGGAAGGAACGGTCACGGGACATGAAGAACGTTCCTGGCCCCGCGATCAGGTTGACCTCCCTGCCGGGCTGTTCGGTGATCAGCGCGTGGGCCGTGTCCATGCCGGTCTTGCCACCGCCGACGATCCACACCGGCTCATCACTCACCCGCATCTCTGATCCCCACACCTCGACGTGATCGGGCGAGATCGAGCGTGCGCGTTCACTCGACAGCTTGAGCGCCTCGTTCGTCTCGATCCGCTGCCCGTACGCCTTGATCAACCGGTCAGCCTCGAGGGTGATCTCGTGACCATCTTCGGAGCGGCAGGTGATCTCCACCGTCCCGTTCGCCTCCTCGGCATGCTCGAACGCGTAGCCGAAGAGCTCCGTGACCCGGGCTCGTTGCTTGATCACCTCCAGGCAGTGCTGCAGGTGCCCGATGACCTCGGCCTTGTCGGCCAGATACCCGCGCTCCTTGCCGAGGGTCCACTTGATGTTCCCGGCGGTGAAGAACTCGTGCGGTTGGTGGAGCCGTACGTGGTCGTAGGTGTCCAGCCACATCCCGCCCGCGCGATCACGGCGGTCGATCAGAACGATTCGCTCATCACCGCGCAGATAACGACTGGCGACGAACAGCGCGTTGAGGCCGGCGATACCGGCTCCGACGACACACGTGTCGTACCTCTCCCTGTTGGTCATCGATGTTCTCCCGGTTGGCTTCCAACCCGGCAACGATGCGCCAGCAGGCGTTCCCAAAGCGTTCACGCGCTCCATCCAAGCCGCCGATGCCCTCCGCCCAACCTTGGGCAGCGGCACTACCTGGGGTCATCGGTGCGTTGGCCGCCGCTGCCGTGTTGTCGTGGCTGGCCAACGTCACGATCAGGTTCGGGGGCACCGCGATCGCGGCGGCAGGGAAGGAACGCTTCGGGAACGGTCGGCCGCGCATCCTGCCAAGATCAGGGAACGAACCGGGAGAACCTCCGTGCCCACGACGGGAACGTCGTCGAATGCGGCCGTCCAGACGCTGCGAACCGGCCTGAGGGGAACACTGACCCAGCCAGGGGATCGGCAGTACAACGCGGCCCGCGCGGTCCACAACGCCTCGATCGATCGCCGCCCCGCAGCCATCGCCCGGTGTATCGATGTGGCCGACGTCCTGATGTCCGTGCGGATCGCACGCGAGCATGGCCTGCTCGTGGCCGTGCGCTCTGGCGGCCACAGCGCTGCAGGGCTGGGGGTCGCTGACGAGGCACTGGTCATCGACCTCGGTGGCATGCGGGGCCTGCGCGTCGACCCGGAGACACGCACGGTCACCGTCGAGGGTGGCTGCACGTTGGGGGACGTCGACCATGCCACTCACGCTTTCGGGCTGGCAACCCCTTCCGGGATCATCTCCACCACCGGGGTTGGTGGCCTGACCCTGGGCGGGGGCATCGGCCACCTCACTCGCCGCCACGGCCTGAGCATCGACAACCTCGTGTCGGCGGACGTCGTCCTGGCCGACGGCTCGTTCGTGACCGCCTCGACCGACACCCACCCGGACCTGTACTGGGCCCTGCGAGGTGGTGGTGGCAACTACGGGATCGTGACGTCGTTCTCGTTCCGTTGCCATCCGGTCAGCACGGTCATCGCCGGTCCGGTGTTCTACGACCTGGAGGACAGCGCCGAGGTGCTCCGCTGGTACCGCGAGTTCCTGCCGCAGGCACCGCAGGAGTTGAACGGCTTCTTCCTGTTCGGGACCGTGCCGCCAGCACCCCCCTTCCCCGATGGGCTGCACGGCCGCCCCATCTGTGGCGTCGTGTGGGTGTACACGGGAGACCACGGCGGCGCCGACGAGGTGCTGGCACCGGTGCGGTCGTTCGGCTCACCACTGCTGGATGGCGTCCACGAGCTCACCTTCCCCGCGCTCCAGAGCGCTCTTGACCCCCTGTACCCGCCCGGCCTACAGATGTACTGGCGGACCCACTTCTTCCGCGAGATCACCGACGACGCCCTGGCGGTCCACGAGAACTTCGGCGAGGTGCCGACACCGCTGTCGACCATGCACCTGTATCCGGTCGATGCGGCAGCGCACCAGGTCGACCCGGAGGACACCGCGTTCCCCCACCGCGATGCGATCTGGGCAGGCGCGATCCTCGGTGCCGATCCGGACCCGGCCAAGGCCGACCTGATCCGTGATTGGTCGGTGCGCTACTGGGATGAGCTCCATCCGACCTCCGTGGGAAGTGGATACGTCAACTTCATGATGACCGAGGGACAGGATCGCGTGGAGGCAACCTACGGCAAGAACTTCGACCGACTCGCCCGCATCAAGGCGGTCTACGACCCGGACAACTTCTTCCGCGTGAATCAGAACATCCCGCCGGCAGGATGACCGCGGACCCCACCAGCCCGATGGCGCGCCGTGGCCCCGGGTCCCGTTTCTGTAGGGTGCGTATGGGTAGCCTCCATACGAGAGCCGGATGCTGACTATCACCCTGTTGGGAGAACAGAGGGTTGCGGCGGAGCGCGACGTCCTGACAGACGTGTACTCGCCACGAACCCTCGGGTTGTTGACGTATCTGGTGCTCCATCCCGGGGCTCCCCAGCTCCGCAGGCACCTTGCGGGCCTGTTCTGGCCGGACACGACCGACGCCCAGGCACGCACGAACCTGCGTCGCGAGCTGCACCGGCTACGCCACGCGTTGCCGGACGCCGACGCCTTCCTCGACGTCGATGCCACCACGCTGCGATGGCGCGAGGACGCCGAAGCGGACGTGGACGTCATCACCTTCCAGGACTCGGCCGAGGCGGCCGAGGCAGCCCGGCCGGTCGACGACACGGATGGGTTCATCGTCGCGGCCGAGCGCGCTGTGAGTCTCTACGGCGGCGAGCTGCTCCCGGGCCTGTACGAGGACTGGCTCCAGCCGGAGCGGGACCGGATGCGTCGCATCTGCGTCGGCCTACTCGACTCCCTGGCTACGGAACTGCAGGCGCGTGGCCAGTTCGACCTCGCGTTGCGTCATGCTCGCCGCCGTGTCGAGGTGGAACCACTGGAGGAGGCCGGGTATCGCCTGGTCATGACACTGGAGGCTGAGTCCGGCGACCGTGCGGCGGCCCTGCGCACCTTCGATCGCTGCACCTCGGTGCTGGAGCGCGAACTCGGGGTCACGCCAAGCCCGGGGACCCTGGCCGTCCGCGACGGGTTGGTGTCGCGCCCGACCTCCGCCGAACAGGCTGGGGCCACGCCAAGGGCACCTCCGCTGGTGGGGCGCACCGAGGAGCTGGACGTTCTGCGGTCGATCTGGTCACGAGGTGGCCCACCGCAGCCGCTGGTGGTCCTGGTCACCGGTGAGGCTGGGCTGGGCAAATCGCGGATCGTGCAGGAGGTCGGTGCGGAGGTGGAGCGGGAGGGCAATGCCGTCGCGCGGGCACGGTGCTTCGCGGCGCGCGGGAGGCTGGCCCTGGCGCCCGTCGCCGAGTGGTTGCGAGTCCCGGCGCTTCGGCGAGGTATCCACCGGCTCGACGAGGACGCGCGTACGGAGGTGATGCGGCTCGTCCCCGACTCGGCCGCCGAGCCAACCACGGACGCTGCGCGTCGTGATGTCGAGCGGGCACCGTTGACGGACGCGTGGCATCGACGCCGCTTCTTCGATGCACTGGTGGAGGCGGTGCATGCCGTGGGCGATCCCGTGCTGCTGGTCCTTGACGACCTGCAGTGGGCGGATCACGAAACCCTGGCGTGGCTCGAAGTGCTGGTCAACACCCCGAGCGACAGCCGGCTGCTTGTGCTGGGGACAGCCCGCAGCGAAGAGCTGCACGACAACCCTGAGCTCGTGGGCCTGTGCCGCCGCCTGCGTGCTCGCGCCCTGCTCCGCGACGTGGAGCTCACGCCACTGGACATCCATGCGGTCACGGAACTGGCCACTGCCATCGACGACACGCCGCTTGCGCGGGCTGCCATCCGCGACCTGCACAGCCAGACGCGCGGGTTCCCGTTGTTCGTCATCGAATCGGTTCGCGGGGGGAGCGTCCATTCGGTGCGCGTCGAGGCCGTGCTCGGGGACCGGTTGGGCAAGCTGAGTCCCGACGCCGCCGCCCTCGCACAGCTGGCCGCCACGGTGGGCCGGGACTTCTCCCTGGAACTCCTGAGGGCCGCGACAGACCTGGATGACACTGCGCTTCTGTCGGCCGTCGACGAACTGTGGAAGCGCCGGTTGCTACGCGAGCACTCCTCCACCACCTACGACTTCGCGCATGACCTGCTGCGCGATTCGGCGTACGCACAGATCGCCCCGCCCCACCGGCAGCTGCTGCACCAACGGATAGCCGACGCACTGGAGTCATTGCATCAGGACAACGCCGAGGCGGTCGCTGCGCAACTCGCGGAGCACAGCGAGCAGGGTGGCCAGCCGGGACGAGCGGTTCGCCACCACTGCATCGCGGCCGAGTCTGCCAGCAGGGTGTTCGCCCTGGACGACGGCGTCGATCACTACACACGGGCGCTCCAGCTCCTGTTCGACCTCCCTTCCGGGACCGCGCGAGACCACCAGGAGTTGAAGCTCCTGGAGGCGTGCGTGCCGGCGCTGCACTCGCTGGAGGGCTACGCCAGTCCGAGGCTGGGGAAACTCATCGAGCGGGCAATCTCTCTCGCGGAGCAACTGGGGCAGGACGAGGCACGCGTGGCCAGCCAGCTCGCCCACATAGGGCATCTGTTCGTCGTGGGCGACATCAGCGCAACCCTGGCACTGACCAACATGTTGGTCACGCAGGTCGAGGACCATCCGGCGCAGGCCGGCCAGATCTGTGTCTTGCACGCTGGCGCGCTGTCCAGTGCAGGGCAGCTGCGCGAGGCGGTGGACTGGTTCGAGCGCGTGGAGATCCTCTCCGAGCGTGGCGTACGGTTCCTGTACGGCTTCCATGTCTGGGTGATGGGCCATGCCTGGCGAGCGCACCCACTGTGGCTGCTGGGGCGCCCAGCCGAGGCCGCTGGGTCGGCCGAGGCCGCGTTGGCCCTGGCAGAGGAGTTCGAGCACCCGTACACGATGGCGGTCGCCCTTGGGTACGGCGCGATCACCTACCGGTTGCTCGGTGAGGCCGAACGTGCGACGGAGCTGGCGCGTCGCGTCCGCCACCTGTGCGACCACTACGGATTCGCGTACTACGGCGACTGGGGCCGCATCCTGGAAGGGCGCGACCTGGGCGGAGCCACCGGGGAAGCGTTGATTCGGGAAGGGTTCGAGGGGCTGAAGCGCGCGAACGCCGGCACCCGCATGCCGTTCTGGCTGTCGATGCTGGCCGAGGTGCTGATCACGTCCGGGCGGGAGCGCGAGGCAGCACGGATCCTCATGCAGGCGCGTGACTGGGGCGAGGAGCACGGTGACCGCTGGTGGTTGCCCGAGGTGCTGCGCCTGTTGGCCTCGATCCACGGCAGCCGCGAGGCCGTGCAGCTGCGGACGCAGGCGCTGAAGGTCGCCCGCGCGCAGGGATCCCGGGTGCTGGAACTTCGGATCGTTGCCGACATCGACTGAGAGGGACACCCGCAGGACCGCTACGGCCAACGCTTTCGAGGACCGTGTTGACGACCGCGTCAACAGTGCTGTTCCGCGTAGGCGTCGATCCGGTCGACGGCTTCGCGGACGTCGCCGGGAACCTGGTCGTAGGTGTCGGTGGTGTCATCGCCTTCGACATACACGTCGCGGTGGTAGTCCCGGAAGGTCTCGACGGCGTCGGCGATGTCGGGCTCAGCGACGACCAGAAGCTCGCTCAACAGGGCCGCGTTGTTCCCGCCGGCCTCGGCGGGGCCCGCCCGGTTCAACGCCGCCAGGCGCTCGCAGAACGCGTCCGGGCCGGTGGTGGCCACAGATGGATCGTCCTGGCCGGACGAGCCGCACCCCGTGAGGACCCCGAGCAGCACGATCATCACTGCGAGCCTGCCGTGCTGCATCCTTGGCCTCCCTGTGAACCGGTGGTCGTCCATAGGCGGCAACCCTGCGAGGGCGGTCCCCGGCCCTGTGGCAGTCAGGGTGCGGCCAGCCGAGCTCGGTGCCGGTGGCACGAGTGCCGTTGAGGTCACAGCCAGCGCAGAACCGTCATGGCCAACTATACGAGCAACCCGATCCCGAACGTGGCTACGAGCACCCCGGCTGTTTTGTTCCGGATGCCACGGCGGGCTCGGTCCGGTACTCCCCGGTCCTCGGGCGCCGCCGTGACCTGTGCCAGGAACCCGTGGGCCTCGTCGCGGTGTCCATCGCGCACGTGCGCCGCGATGCCAGCATCATCGATCAGTTGCCGCGTCATCTCGGCTTCCGCACAGGACCCGAACCGTCCGACCGTCGCATCCCTACCCATCTCCCCCGAGAGTCCCAGTCTGGGCATCACCCGGTCCGGCGACCCGATACGGCCGCTCGTGGTGGCGCGGACCCGACGCTCTCAGCCGTGGGTGGGGGGTCTCGAGCTCGGCCGCGTCCGCCCCGCCGGCTAGGTCGTGGCCGGACCGATGGCACCGATCGAGCCGCGGGGTCAGGGTGAACACGCTCGTTGGCCCGGCTCCGGGTGGTCCAGTAACTGCCGGGGCACCGTTTCGACCCCTCGCAGGAACTCGGGCCCCGATCTCGCAGATGGATGGTGAGGCGTCCCGTCGGCAGGGGTGAGGGGCACTCGACCGCGACTGGCTTGTTGTACACGTGCAGAACCGATCCTGAGACCGCGGCGAGACGGCAGTGTGATCACACACGTACGAGCGGATCACGACCTGACGCTGCCGTTCGTGCTGCGCTGGCTGATCGGCGTGGCTGCCGCCTGCGTGGTGCGGTCGTTGCTCGCGGGCTGGCGCCGTCGGGCGACCCACCCAGCGGTCGTCGCCACCGTTGGGCGAGTGCCGTGCGCCGCCGCGACCACGATCACGCTGGCCGACGTCGCGGCGCTCCCGGTGGTCGCCGCATGACGGCCTGGGACCTGGCGGTCGTGGGCTCCGGACCAGCCGGAGCCGCCACAGCGATCGGAGCGCTGCGGGTCGACCCGTCGCTCCGGGTGGCGTTGCTCGACCGCGCCGAGTTCCCCCGCGACAAGTCCTGTGGCGACGGTATCGCCCCGCATGTCATCGACCTGCTCGATGGCGCCGGCGTCACCGGGATCGTCGACGGCCACGTACCGGTGTCCCGGCTGCGGCTGGAGAAGGGCTCGCACCGCGTCGACCGGACGATGAGGCGACCGACCTGGGTGATCCCCCGAGCCACCTTCGATCTGCGGCTGGTCGACGCTGCCCGGACAGCCGGCGCGACACTGCTCCGCCACCGGGTCCGCGAGCTCGCCGAAGGGTCCACGCTCGTGCTGGACGGCGAGCTGGAGGCGCGGACGGTGGTCGGCGCGGACGGCGCGTACTCGACCGTCGCACGGGCGCTCGGCATGGCCCCGGGGCCGACGGCGGTCGCGCTCCGCGGCTATGCGCCTACCCCTCCGAACCGTTCCGGCGCCCAGGTCATCGTCTTCGACACCGAAGGGCAGCCGGCCTACGCCTGGTCCTTCGACCGCGGCGACGGACTCTCCAACGTCGGCTACGGCGAACTGCTCGGCCGGCGCCACCGGCCCACCAAGGCCGAGATGATGGAACGGCTCGACACCCTGCTACCCGCAGCGACCGATGGCGGCACCGACTGGAAGGGCCACCACCTGCCCCTGGTGACGGGACGCTGGCGTCCACCCGCCGGACGGATCCTGCTCGCCGGCGACGCCGCCGGGCTGGTGAACCCGATCACCGGCGAGGGCATCTACTACGCCGTCGCGACCGGGCTCGCCGCGGGGCGCGCCGCCGCCGAGGCAGTGATCGCGGGTCACCCCGCCACCGCCGGTGCCCGCTATGCCAGGATGACCAAACGGCTGCTCTCCGGTCACCTGCGCCACGTCGCGGCAGCCGCGTGGCTCGGCCAGCACAGCCGCGTGGTCGACGCCGGACTACGCGCATCCACCTCCGACCAACGCGTCTTCGACGACCTGGTCGAACTCGGACTGGCTCGAGGCCGCATCACGACCACCCTGGCCCGTGGCCTCGTCCGCGAGCTGGCAACCGGCACCCGGAGCCGGCGCATCGAACCACGCCGCAACGGCCTCTAGCAGACGCCAGCATGCAAGTCCCGGGAGCCAGGAGCCACTGCGGTCCCTGGCCTGCAGGGTCGTGGTGGATGGCGATCACCGACCCGCCCCGCGATGACCCTGGTGGCGCGGGTGCCTTCGGCGTGGTCCGCCGGCAGCGCGTTCGGTCTCCGCTCTCGGCGCGAACATGCCTCGCACCTGGGCGGCAAGCTCTGGGTGGATCGAACGGGTTGTTGCAGGCCCGGGTGTGCGGGCTGGTCAGCGACGCCCCCGTCGTATCGATCCGTTCGGTTCCGTTCCCGCGCGGCTCCCTGGCTGGGCTGTGTGTGCGGCGAAGCGACGATCCCGGTGAACCGGGCTCGGTCCGGCTCGACGTGGGGTCGGCTGATCGTCAGTGGTTCGTCAGACGATGGTCAGGGGCCGGGCCGATGCTCCCTGGCACCTCCACGAACACGGCGGGCATGCTGAGCCAGGCCCGTGCGCGCTGACGAGCCTCGCGATCTGGCACGTCGTGCAGCGAACGCCACGGGCTACCGGTACGTCCTCGTGCTCGGTAGCCAGGCCGTCCACGGTGCCCTGCCGACGATCACCAGCGCGACAGCGGACCGCAGCGTGTCATCCACGTCACCACCTCACGTCGGGCACGGTCTTCACCGTGTCATCGGATACCCAGCGACCTTCGAGCGTCGATCATGCGTGCCGCCGCACAGAACAGGAAGCTGACCGCCGTGGCTCGGGCTGGTCGCCGCCGGGCGTGTTCAGCGGGTGCCCGCCGTCACCTACCACCGGGAGGCAGGGACGCGGTGGCGTCCGGTGATGCGGACGTGCGGGTTGGGCGGGTGTGGGGCGCGACCCAGACGAGGAAGCCGAACGCCACCACCACGCCGAGGTACGTGACGGGGGGCGGGGCCTGGAACTGGTAGCTGAGTGCTCCGGCGAGTCCCGCGATGGCGGCCACGCCGGCGAGCCGGGTCCACACCCGTCCGCCGCCGACCACGGCGAGTGCACCGGCGACGCTGAACACCGGCAGTGCGCCCTCCACGACGGTGAGTACGGCGCCATCCGCCAACGAGATCGTCCCAAGCGTTCCGAGGATCCAGACCACGTACCCGCCGGGGAGCGCCATGGCACCGATCCACCCCGGCTGGCCGGCGGCCAGGGCCACCACGACCGGGCCGAACCACAACATGACGGCACCGGCGAGGATCACCGGGACCACCACGAGGGCCGAGGCGTCGAGGGCCGGCAGGGCCGCCCCGGTGAGCGGCAGAACGGCGAAGATCGCCTGGCCGGCGACCATCAGGCCAGCGCCGGTCCGCACCGCAGCACGTGGCGAGAGGCGTCGCGCCCTGCGGGTGAGGCGTCCGGGCGCGGCATCGACCATCAGCCGGCCCCCGGGCCCGTTCCAGAACCTGCGCGGTCGCCGACATCCATCCCCCGTGCTCGTCCGAGCTACCCGCCGCAAGCTAGCGCTGATGTGACCGCGAAGGTGGAGCATCTCGGCCCGTCGCAGTCACGCGGGCCCCGGTCCTCGCGGGCAGGAACCGCATCGAGGGCAGCTTGCCTACACCGTCGAGGATGGCCGTCACGGGTTGTCGCCAGGCTGTCCGGACGGGTTCCTGGTGCGGGTGCGCAGCGGACAGCGGCTCCAGCCGCACATCCTGGTGGTGGCCGTCGACGCGCAGAGCCTCGCCCTCGATCACCTCGTGGGCGAACTGTTGCAGGCTGATGACGTGCAGCTGTGGGCCGACGGTGTGGTCTGGTGGCTGATGCAACTGCTCGACACCGGTGTGCTGCGTTGGGGGCGACGGATCACGTCGTCCGATGACACCGTGGCGATCGATCCGATGCTGGAACCCGAGCCGTCGAGCCCCTGGGGGATCAGCGAGGTGTCCTTGGAGCGGCCGACGCGGGCGGGGCAGCGTCGGCTGCGACGGCGCACCCGACGGAGGGGAACCAGCGACGTGGTCATCCTCGGCGACAGCATCGCATCGGGGCCGGATCCGGCCCCGGTCGGCCACCTGGGCGGCCTGGGGTTCGACGTGCGCCCGGGACGTGCCGCCCACGCCGAGGGTCGTCTCGTTGGGTGGCTGCAGCTGCACCTCGACGACCGCGGCGCGTCACCACCTGTCGGTCAGCTCGTGGTGGCCTGGCTTGAGGAGTCCGAGGCCGTCGTGCAGCTGGAGCATCTCGGGTGCAAGCCGTCTATCCCCGAATGTGCCGTCGAGGAACTGGTGCTCACTGGTGTCTATGCTGCGGCCGATGCCGGCGCCCTGCGCCGGAACGCCGCCGACGTTCCGTGACCACACATCCGTACTCGCACGCGGCCCAGCGTCACCGCCCCAGCCGCAGCAGGTAGCTACCACGGGTCTTGGCCGAGCTCACCGGAACCTGGCTCGAAGTCGCCGAGGGGCGACCCTTCCTGCAGAGACAGATCCTCGACAAAGCCGACCGAAGCCGTCGCTCTGGGCCTGACCGATCCCTCGACCGTGGCGCCGCGACCGCGTCATCGCACCTCGGCTCGTTCCCGTTCCGGGACGGCTGCCAGGCCATCGTCGGGTCCATCGGGGCCGGGCGGCTCCCAACCCCAGCCGCCACCGCCGCCACCGCCCCGGCCGAAGAACCGCAGCAGCATCACCACGAGGAGCAGCGCCAGCAGAACAACGATCACGATCACGTGGTGCCCCTCCTGCGGCCAGCTTCGGGTAGGTCACTGCCACCACCGACCGTACCTCGGCGCTCGCAGGGTCCGACGGACAGACGGTCGCGCTCCGATCTGCAGCCGCTGTCGAGCCCTCGCGCCACAGAGTGCGTCAACCTGTTCACGGTGCGTTCTGGTCGTCGGGTCGGGTGGAGGTGGCCGATGTCGGGACATGGACGGGCTCGCCCTCGTCGCCTCCGGACTCGTGTTCCTCGCCGAACTCGGTGACAAGTCCAGGCTGCTGGCCATCGCGCTCGCCGCCCGCTACCGCCCCTGGCCGGTGTTCGGCGGCATCGCCATCGCCGCGGCGTGGATGCTCGGCGCCCGGCCGCACCGACGCACCTTGCGACTCGCCGCCGGATCCCTCCTCTCCGGCCTCCTGCTCCTGCTCGAGGGCATCGTCAGCTGAACTCCGGAAACGGCTGGCCACGCGCCCGGCCAGGCCATCGCCATGGCGAGCGAGGCGCGGACCACGCGACGCTGGGCGCTGGCGTGACGCCGAGACCTACCAGCGAAGCCGCACCACCCTCCCAGAACTGCGCCCGCCCCGAAAGACCTCATCGCCTGGGAGCCGGCGTTGCAGCCGGTCGAGCCCGCCCCCAGGGTGAGTTGCTGTCTGGGCGAGCCGCGAATCAAGGCCACCGAGGACCTTGCCGCCTACCACGAGGACGCGTCCGTCAACCGTCGAGCAGCGCCGTAACCACCCGGCCGTCAGCCCGCTGCCTCACCACCGGGCACCGTCCACAGACCCCGACCCGACCCGACCGATGCTGACAGGCGATCCTCGCGGGCGCAGGTCCGTGCCCGTCCTTGACTGCGGCCCTGCGGGCATCCAAGGACCGTAAGCGAGGGGGTGGCGCGCTACGGAAGTTCAACGCTCCGCAGTGTGTGTCCCGGGTGGGTCGATGGTCGGCGGACGAGATCCACACACGCCTCGCTTTCGGTCGCCGAGACCGAGGTGCGTCAGCTGCCGCAGAGGTCTTCGAACGCCCAGGGTGCGGAGGGCAGGAGCAGCTCCGGATCGCCTGTGAGCAACATGGCTCGGCGCGCGAGTGCGGTCGCAGCAGCGAAGGCGTCGGCGTAGGCCATGGGGTGCTCCGACGTGATCGCCGCGGCTCGGAGCACGCGTTGCCCCTCCGGGAGATCCAGCTCCAGCTGCGGCTGCAAGTCACGCACGACCGACCGTGCCGCCTCGTGCCCGTGCAGACGCCGGACGATGTAGAGACCTCACCCACGTTGATCCAACTCATCCCCGGGCTGGCGTCACCATCCAGCTCCACCTGCACACGGGATGCCGCAGGCTCCGTGCCCTCGAGCAGGCGAAGGACCGCGCAGGAGTCGAGGACGACGGTCACCGGCGGTCCTCACGTGCCCGGTCGGCCGCACGCTCACGATCCAGCTCGTCAACCAGCGGACTTCCGGCGAACCGGGCCTTCAGCGGCTGCGGGGAACGCAACGGATGGCAACACGGTCACCATCACGCCAGAACGTGACCTCATCGCCCGGTTCGATGCCGAACTCGTCGCGGAGGTCTTTGGGGATGACGACCTGGCCTTTGGGTCCGACCTTGTGAGTCATACTCGCGGGTATGAGTTTGGTCGGGGCCGATGGCAAGAGGTCGCCCACATCCACGGTGATGCTCGTCGGGCTGGCCGCCAGCCAGGGCGTGGAACCGTGGCCGGCCGTCTCGGCCGATCCGGCTGCAGTATCCCGGTCCTCACGATGAAGGACCGCCCCACGACCCCCGCCTGCGGCGCCTACCGGGGCACGCCTGGCGTGACCCTCACCTTGCCGGGGACCACGGTCGTCGACCTCCTGCGAGAACAGCGATCGAGATCCCGTGGGGGGATCAGCAGAGGGCCAGGGGCCGCGCCTCCCCAGCCGAGCTCGCGCGCCGAGGATCCCGGCGCCATCTCGTGCTCACGAAACCTGGCGCGCGACCCGCCACCGCGAGCCTGTCGCCACGGCTCGTCGCCGGACGGTGTTGCTGCAGTGCCGGTGCGGGGTTGACGAACCGCTACGGGCCGTCGTGTCGCGGCTCGGCCCAGCACCCAACCCGCGCTCAGGCGACGTCGCGTTCCACCTCGGCGCTCCATGCAGGCTTGGCTTGCCGCCAGGCTTCGTCGGCCAGGTGGCGGCGCCAGTACGGCGAGCACGACAGGGAAGCGCGGCTCAGTTCCCACTCGGTGAGCAGGTGGCGGCGCACGGCCCGGACCTCACCGGCCTCGCCGTGCACGAACGCGTGCAGCCGCGAAGCTGGGCTCGGCGGCGCAGAAACGGCGTCGAGCAGCAGGCGCTCATCGACCGGTTCTTCGCCGGTTCGGTGCAGCCAGCGCACCTCCACGCCAGGGGGGTGGACCAGGTCGAGTTCGTGGTCTGGCCCGTCGACGACGATGAGCGCCGTGCCGCGCGCGCCGGTGGGAAGGACCTCCAGTGACGCGCCGATCGCGGGTAGCGCCGATTCGTCGCCGGCGAGCAGGTGATGGTCTGCCGCTGGGTCGGGGTGGTAGCCGCCACCAGGCCCGGTCAGCACCAGCGCGTCTCCCGGCGCGGCGCCGGCGGCCCACATGCCGCCGGGACCGCGCTCATGCACCACCACGTCGAGGGTCAGCTCGCCGGCGCTCGCATCGAAGCGCCGGACCGTGTAGCGGCGACGGTGCGGCTGGAGCTCGGCCGGCTGCTCGTTGCGGATGCGGTCGAGGTCGAAGGGTGCGGTGTAGTCCGCGTGCTCGGGTGGGATCGCCACGTTGACGTAGGCGTCGGTCTCGACCCGCGGCTCGAAGCCGGCGAGCCCGTCACCACCGAGCACGATGCGGACCATGGCGGGGCTCAACCAGGTGGTGGACTGGACGGTGCCGTACACGCTGTGCTCCGGATCTCGTGATGATGCGCTGCCTTGACGCGAGCACACCAGTAAGTAAGGTTGGCCTTACCTTATCTTACTGCTCGGCAAGGAGTCAACGTGGCCAACCACGCCTTCGGAGCGATCCGCCTCGGCACGTCACATGTCGAGTTCAGCGTCCCATCCGACGACGGACGTGTGATCGACGTCGGCTTCGACATCGGCGCCCACACCTCGCACGCGCTACGCCACCTCCTGGCCGCACATATCGACCCACGAACGGGGCATCGGCTGCACTGCGCGCGTCGGTCACTGCTGGAACGTGCCCTGGAGGCCACCGGTGGGGCGATCGAACGGCTCGAGGTACTGCCCGGTGAACCGGCCCGTCTCGCACTGGCCACCATCACCTCCAACGCGGTGGTGCGCCGGATCGATGTGGATCTGCTCGATGCCGCCGAACTGCTCGCCAGTCACCGTGTC
>PWLR01000103.1 GCA_003558435.1 Nitriliruptoraceae bacterium
GGAAATGCACCAACATCTCCGCACCCAACATCTCCACCAAACCCACCCGACGCCCCTTCCACACCTGCTCGGGATCGACCTCCTCCGGCGGCGAGAAGTGCTCCGGACGCACCCCCACCGCCACCTTGCGCAGCGTCGCCTCCGAGATGTTCATCGACGGCGAACCGATGAACCCCGCCACGAACAGGTCGTCCGGCCGGTCATACAACGCCTGCGGCGACCGCACGATCGCCCGCCCCATCGCTGACCGCTCCCTGCCGTTCGCGTGATGCCACAGCGGCGACCGTTCTCACCCACAGGCGAACGTGCTCGGTGGCTCGTGGTTCCGGAGTCCGTGAGAGCTGATCCACCGCGAGAAGGGTCGGTCGGGCTCAACCGGTGGGGGTGCTCGCGGGGTCATCGAGGATCGCGCGCAGCGCGAGGGCCGCCGCGCCCAGCACGGCCGCCCCGTCGGCGAGCTCCGAACGCATCACCTCGATCGGCGACCACGGGAAGGCCAGTACCCGACGCTGCAGCTCCCGTTCGATCGGCGCCCGCAGCCACGGGCACAGCGGGGCGAAATAGCCACCCAACACGATCGCCCGTGAACCCAGCAGGTTCGCCGTGGAGGCCAACGCCACACCCAGCGTCGCCCCGACCACCTCGATGGCCTCCAGGGTGCGGGGCTCCCCGCGTTGGGCCGCCTCGACGAGCTCGTGTGCGGTCGTCTCCGCCGAGGACGGCTTCCCCGCTCGTCGCAACAGCGCGTCGAGGCCGACCAGCGCCTCCACGCATCCCCGGCTCCCACAGGCACATGGCGGTCCTTCCGCCTCGACCGTGAGGTGGCCGAACTCGCCGCCGAAGCCGGTCTCGCCCCGGTGGAGCACCCCGTTGCTCACGATGCCGGCACCGACCCCGATGTAGCCCGAGACGTAGACGAAGTCCCGATGCGTCCGACCCGCGCCGTACCACCGTTCGGCGAACGCCGCGAGGTTGGCCTCGTTGTCGACCCGGAGCGTCAGGTCGTCGCCGAGCACGGCCTGCAGCTCGTCGACCACGGCGACATCCCGCCAGCCGAGGTTCGGGGCGACCAGGAGCACCCCGTCACGCGGATCGACCAGGCCGGGGAGCGCAAGGGTCGCGCCGACCACGATCGCACCGGCTTCCTTCAGGCGGTTCCGCGGTCCGGCGATCAGCTCTGCCAGCGCGCTGAGGGACCGTGACGGGGAGCGCGCCCGGTTGTCCTGTCTGACCGAACCCTGGTCACGAACCCGGCCGAGCAGATCGACCGCCGTATACGTCAGGTGGTCGACGTTGATCTCCAGCCCCAGTGCGACGTACCGGTCGCCGGCCAGCTCCAGCGCGACGGCCGGGCGACCGACGGTTCCGTTCGATGCCTTGCCCGCCTCGCACACCAGTTCACGTTCGATCAGGTCGGCGACCAGGCTCGAGACCGTGGTCTTGTGCAGCCCGGTCACCAGGGCGACGTCCGTGCGCGACGGACGGTCACCGTCGGCGATGGCGCGCAGCACCAGGCCCAGGTTGTGGCGTCGCATCCCCTCGCGGTCGAGCCGATCCGAAGCGGACACCTGGCGTCACCATCCTCGTGCCGCCTCGGGAGGTTCCTCGTTCGCGACCGGTCGGCAGTCTAGGGAGAGCACCTGCACGGACCGGCCCCTACGACTCCCAGGTGAGCCCCTCACGCTGCAACACGACCACGGTGTCGCCGGTCGTCCCGGGCTCACCGAGCCGTCCGTAGCTCTCGTTGGCCATCGCCGAATGACGTTCGCACACGGACCGGAACGCGTCGTCGCTGCCCGGACCGGAGAAGGTGCGCATCGGATGGGCGCACAACAGTTCGAAGGGTTGCACCCTCGCCAGGTCGTTCCAGAGGTCCTCGAGGGCGAGTGCCGTGGCCACGTCCCCATCTTCCCAGAACAACGCGACCATGTAACCGAAGATCCGCACCGGCCGACCACGGGTCGAGGCGTGCGCGAACAGGTCGTCGGTGATCTCACGGAACCGCCTCGGATCGAGCTCCCCGTCCGGGATCAGCCGGCGCCGGGTCGCCTGCGCCTCGATGAACACGAGTTGCCCCCGGCGCAGAGCCGCGTCGACGTCCACACCGTCGGCTTCCAGGGCTTCACCGAGACGTCGTTGATGCTCCACGGTCATGACGACGAAGGCGGTCTCGCCGTGATCGATCGCGGGGCGGACGAATCCGGCGACGAGCTCGATCAGGAACCCGTCGGTCTCGTAGAACCCCACGGTGTGACCGTGATGGCCATCGACCGGGAGGGACGTCGCGGTGAACGTCATCGAGACACCGATGTCCAAGGCAAGGAACGGAATGTATCCACGGCACGATAGCGCCGGCAACCGCCGAAGGGCCCGGGACAGCTCGCGGGCGCGCCAGAGCAGAGCTCGTCGCCGGCGAGTGGCTCGATGCCGACCCCGAGACATCGCCCGCGCCGTGCCTGTCGGTCCCCGTGTCCGGTCGGTTGCGCACTCCAGCTGGGGGCACCCGCCGGGGATGGTGCCTCAACGGCTCGGAGCACCTCACGTGGCATCGGTCACATCCCGGGCGCTCACGAGCGCCATCGCGACCGCCGCACCCACCACGGGGGCGAGCACCACACGCCAACCGACGTTCGACCGCGCACCCATCGGAACCAGGAGCGCCACCTGGAAGTACCGGCCGAGCAGCACGGCCGCGAGCGTGCCGACCACTCCCAGCAGAGCGGTCGCACGCCACACCCGGGGCGTGCCCGGCCGGGGTTCCCGGTCGACCAGCGCTCCCAGCCCATAGCCGATCGCGGCACCGATGCCTCCCACGACACCCCGGGTGATCGCGCCACGCGGCCACAGCGACGGGGCGAACGACAAGCAGACCGTCACCAACCCGGCCCAGACTTCGGGAGCACGACGAACCGCGCCCATAGAAGTCCCGGAACGTCTCGACCAGATCGGTTGCCTGACCGATCTCAGGCTTCGAAGACCTCACGGAGCTTGGCTTCCTCCTCCGACGAGAAGTTCGTGTGCAGCAGTTCTACCGGCGTACCAGCGAACGCCTCGGCGATGCGGTCGCGGACACCGGAGGCGCTGAGCAGGAACAGCGCCGAGGTTCCGGGCGTGACCTTGGCCCGGATCTCCTTGACGAACTCATCATCGATCCCGATGTCCGCCATCGAGCCGGACATCGCGCCGACCGCTGCCCCCATGGCCGCACCGAGCAACGGCACGAAGAACAACAGACCGAACAGCATCCCCCAGAACGCGCCGGACATGGCACCGATCCCGGCCAGGTTGTGCATCTGGGTGGTCTTGGGCTTCTTGCGATGATCGTCCCACCGGACGACGGCTCCGTCCTGGAGCTGGATCAAGCCCTGCTTCTGCAGGTCTACCAGGGTCACCAGGGCGGCTTCCGCCCCGTTGGGATCCTCGAACTTCCACACGGTCAGGTTGGCCACGTCGCACTCCTCGTTGCAGATCTTCGCGTCGATCTCGATCGCCCGGCGGTGTGCCGCGCTGATGCAGTCTCCCCAGCCCGCGCGGCAGCGGCCTCACCCGTCCGGGGTGAGGGCGAACCCGTTCAGCCCTCCCGAGCCGACCAGGACACGAGGGCCGTGCGCGAGGGGCAGGTCGGCCCCGCGCTGCTGCCCTCGTGTCGGGGCGCGTTGCGGCCATCCACCGCAGGGTCATGCCACCCAGGCCGCGCGCAGGGTCTCGGCACGCGCCGCGGCCGACCGCGCTTGCACTCCGAGCCCGATGACCACCAGCACGCCGTACACCACGTTCCACCACCACGCCAGGTCCAGGGTCGCGGTGGTCTGCCTCGCGGCGAGGTCGGCGCTGTCGAGGACGCCCCCGATCAGCAGCAGACCCAGGATCACGACACTCGCACCGGCCAAGGCACTGAGCAGTGCGAGCAGCAGCATCGGCAGATCACCGGCGATCGCCACGAGCGCCAGCACCGTCCCCACCGCCAGACCCACCAGCGCCACCACCCAGGACCAGCTCACCCCCAGCGCGACCATGGCCGTGGTCCCCAGCGTGAAGCCGATGGCGCCGATACCGATCACCACCGAGACCGCGTAGTACAGGTAGGCGAGCAGGCCGAACACCACGGCCACAGCCAGCCCCGTCGCCCATGCGAGCGCCGAAACCAGGAAGCTCTCGCCCGTGGCCCCGGCCACGATCCCCGCACCGACCAGGAACCCGACGAGCGAGCCCCACACGGCGATCACCACCCGCAGTGCGAGGTAGCCGCGGAAGCAGAGCACCGCGCCGATAAGCACCGCGAGGGACCCGAGGGCTACATCCTGCATCACGCGCTCCCTGCACCGGCCACCCGGACGGGCGAGGCCACCGGATCAGATCATGCGCCCGAACCGGTGGCGCCGCACCACCCGCTCGGGGTGAGTTCGGCGATCCCACCTCGGTCAGCGACTCGGCGTGCCGTCCCAGACGTGAGCCGTCACCGGATCCCGGGCCCGCAGCCTCCTGGATCGCGCCGACACCGGGTCGCCGTGCTCAGGGTGACCAGCTGCGGCCTACCGGTAGGTTCATGGGGCTCACCGTCGCGGTCGAGGAGGTCTTGGGGTTCTGGCTGACGGCGAGACCCGCCGCATCGTCTCCGCGTCGCCACCGAGCTCGCGCAGCACCCGGTCGACCTCCGCCCGCTTCGTCCTGCCGGCGAGGACGTCATCACCCTGCACCGAGGTGACCGACACCAGGGGCTGGACGAACCCGCCGGCGTTCAGCCACCGCGGGTAGGGGTCACAACAGCTCGGCGTAGTCGGCTTCGATGCGCTCGAGGTCCATCTGGTTGAGGAAGCGGGAGTAGGCGAGCCAGGACCCGAGGCCGGCGAGATCCGCGAAGTGCGGCGGCAGATACCGGGGCGGAGCGAGCAACCCCTCGGCGTAGGCACGGGACAACAACCCGACCCGTTCCAACGCGGTCTTGCCGGTGAACAGCAGACCGATCCGGTAGATCTTGCCCTGGGCGATCGCGACGCTCAGGAAGTTGTAGACCTGGATGAAGCCCTTGTTGTAGGCGAGGTCCTTCGGGTAGGGACCGGCCTCGGGCAGCGAGCCGCGGAACACCCGCATCGCATCCGCATAGGCCGCTTCCGGCTCGTGGCCCCGTTCGTCGACGAACCAGCGGAAGACGTCGAGGAAACTCGCACCGTCCTCGACCTTGTGGATCGCCTCCACCCGATCGTTGATCCGCCGCAGCCGTGTGGGGTGGGAGGTGAACGCGGTCACCTCGGCCAGCACCGCGAGCCCCTCCTGGGTCAACGTGGTCGACGGCGGCCCCTTGTCGAGGAAGGTCAGCACCGGCTGGCGGCGGCCGTTGAGGGTGGTGGCGACATGCACGTAGACCTCGTGCACCTCGAGCAGACGCAGTTGCCGTTCGCTGAACCGGGCATCAGCCCGGAAACGGACCCGCTTCGCGCCGGCGAGCGCCTGCGCGACGATCTCGCCTGACACCTCGACCGTGACACGGTCCTCGTCGAAGACCCGGTCGATCCGCTCCTGGAGCCATGCGGCCGCCTCGTGGGCATCCATCGTGAGCTCATCAGGCGGCAGCTGCCCGCCCGACTCGATCGCTGCCAGCCGCGCCGAGAGGTCGAGCCCGAGATCAGCCGTCGTCGGCCCACCCGCATGGAACACATCGCTCGTGCGGCCGTAGAGGCGGGCGGCGTAGTGAGCGAAGTCCGTGGTCCCGCGCGCGGCGATCATGTCGAGCGTCGCGATCCACTCCTCGCAGCGTTCGACCATCAGCTGAGCGATCGGGCTGAACCGACCGAGCCGCTGACGGATACTCCCGGTCAGCTCGTCGTAGGCCCGCTGCAGCTCGCGGACGTCGTAGGACAGCGGGGCGTAGGTCTCGCGCGACACCTCCGGCTGCTGCTGCGCACCGGACGCGAAGAACCGCTCCTGCACCTCCGGCGGCCACTGCAGCGCCGAGAGGATCCTGATCGGACGCTGCAACTGCCGAAGCCGCTCCGAGAGCTCGAAGACGTCGGTCCGGTACGCGGGCGTCGCCGACTCCGGACGAACGATCGGCAGCGTGGCCGCGAGCTCGTCGGGCAGCAACACCGTCGGATCCGCCGGCGCCGACGGGGTGCCGTCCGCGCCGGAGACCTCCGCACGGGGGTCGGCCCCGGCGTCGGCATCGGCAGGGGACGCATCCGAAGGCAACGACACGAATGGCCTCGATCCGCTCGGGTTCCGGCGGCGGTACCGCGACGTTGCGCGTTCGCCATGGACACCGGAATGGGCGCCGGAGCACATCCGGTGGACGAACACAGGTCGAGAGGTCATCGTCGACCATCGCGACCACCGTCGCCTCACCTGTCCGGGGTGAGTCCGGGGTGAGTCCGAGGTCGGGGTGTCGCACCAGACCCGAACGCGCAGCCTGAGCGGAGCGCATCGCGGCGAGGACCTGCAGGCGCCGGCCGATGCGGATGTCGTGGATCTCGGCCCTGACCAAGCCACCTTCGCCGGCTGGGCTTCGCGGGGTCCGGACGCGGGGCCGGACGATCCGTGCGTGAGGCTGGCGTGCCGGTGCGACGCGACCGGCACGTTGATCTTCCGGATGGCTACCGGGCTCTGGTCACGGAAGGTCGTCCAGGCCATCATCGATCACGCCGCCGAATCTGCGATCACGGTGGCCCTCCAACCGGTCGTCATCCGAGCGAGCGACGCGATCAACGAGACCGACCGGGTGGACATCGCCTGCACCGACGGCGGGAGGCCAAGGTCGCCGATGCAGCATGGGACGGGCATCGAGAACGACCGACCCCTCCCGGGCTGTTCGCGGGTTGGCAACCTCATCCGTTCGCGCCCAACCGCACCGGCGACGGCGTCCAACTCGATCAAGGACACCGTGCACACGCTGTGGCCGAGGTCGCGATCCGTGATCTCGAACAAGTGCGGAGGTTCTGAGCTCGGCTCTCCGGGCCGAGGACCCTGCGGCTTCCCGTTCGGACTCCTCGCTATCGACGGGGACCGGCCGTTCCATGCTGAATAGGCCCGTGGAGACACGCTGCGCGTTGGCTGGAGCGGTGCCGCCACGGCCCGAGGAGACCGCCTCGGCTGGGTGGACGCCCCCACACCACCCGAGTTGACCTACGTTCGCCCGGTCCGACGGCATCGAGCGGGACGGCCTTCGTGCCCGGTGCATGAGGAGGATCGGGATGCCGACCCGAGGTGGCCGCTACCTCGTGTCGGCCCCGGATCAACCCCGGGTCCGGCGGGCCGGCGACCTCACCAACGTCCTCGGTGGCGGGCTGCTGCTGCTGTGGGCGGTGATGAGCCGGGAACGACCCGGGCCGCTCAACCGCGCGCTGGCGGAACTCGTCGACGTGCTGCCGGACTGGAGCCTGGGACCGCTGTCGGTCACATACTCGTTCGGTTTCGCCTACAGCGTTCTGGTGGTGGTGCTGCTGGCCGGTGGTCGGGCCCACCGGGACGCGCTGCGCGATGTGGTCGTGGCGCTGGTGCTGGCCGCGACGATCGGGGTCGCGCTCGTCCGCCTGTTCGACGGGGTGTGGCCCTATGTCGTTCCCGAGATCGGGATCACCTCGCCCGAACGGCAGACGCCGGTGTTCCGCATCGCGATCACCGCCGCGCTCCTGGTCGCGGCTTCTCCCCACATGGTCCGACCGTTCCGCAGGGTCGGGTGGGTGATCGTTGCGCTGACGGTGCTCGCCGGGTCCGGACTCGGTTTCGGGCTGCCGAGCGATGCGGTCGGGGCGGTCGGGCTCGGGTTGATCGCCGCCGGGACTACCTATCTGTTGCTGGGGGCACCGAGCGGCCTTCCAGACCGTGCCACGATCGCCCACGCGTTGGACCGGCTGGGCGTGGCTGTCACCGACCTGCGCTTCCCGCCCTCGCGGTCATGGGGAGTGCGACCGGTGCTGGCCACCACCACCGACGGCACGACGGCGCTGGTCAGGGTCTACGGCCGTGACGCCACCGACCAGCAACTGCTGGAGAAGCTGTGGCAAAGCCTGTGGTACCGGGAGCAGCGACGCACCTTCACCTTCTCCCGGCTGCAGAGGGTCCAGCACGAGGCGCTGGTCCTGCTGTGGGCTGCCCGCGCGGGGGTGCCCGTCCCGGAGGTGCTGGCCGCAGGCCGGGCCGACGACGAGGTTGCGCTCCTCGCGTTGACCACCGGGGGGATTCGGTTGGACCGCCTGCCTCCAGAGCGGCTCACCGACGGGCTCTTCGAGGAGCTGTGGGATCACGTGGGCCGGCTCCACCGAGCCGGCATCGCCCACGGCCATCTGGATGTCTCATCCGTCCGGGTGGTCGACGACGGGCTCGAACTCCACGAGCTGAACGCCCGGACGATCAGCGCGACCGCAGCAGACCGGGCCCGCGACGTGGTCGATCTGTTGTTCTCCACCGCCGCGCTGCTGGGTCCCCAGCGGGCCGTCGCCGCCGCTCGTGCCGGGCTCGGCGACAACGCCCTGCTGGGCGCGCGGCCCTACCTGCAGCTCCCGGCCCTGACCGCGGCCACCCGGGCCCGCGTCGACGATCCCAAGGCGCTGCTGCGCGAGCTCACGAGCGCCCTGACCGATGCGCTCGACCACGAGCCGCCCGAGCGGGTGGAGCTGCGCCGGCTCTCGCCGCGGACCCTGGTGTTCGCCGTGCTCGGGATCGCCGCCGCTCTCACCATCGTGCCCATGATCGGGGGCATCGACCTGGCCTCGGTGACCGCCGCGCTCTCGGAGGTCACCTGGTCCTGGTTGCTGCTGGCCTGGGTCCTCGGCCAGGCGGTGTTCGTCACCGAAGCGACCTCGATGTCGTTCGCGATCACCACCTCGGTGCCCTTCCGACCCCTCATCGTGCTCCAGGTGGCCGCGAAGTTCCTCGGGGTCGCCACCCCGGGGGTCACGGGCACGGTCGCGGCCAACGCGGCCTTCCTGTCGCGCTTCGGGGTGTCACGAACGGTCTCGCTCATCCAGGCGACGATGGACAGCGTCGCCGGCATCCTCGTCGAGGTGGTGGTCCTCGTCGTGGCCTTCACCTTCAGCGACCTGGACCCCGGGGTGGGACTCACCGGCACGGACCTTGCCATCGGCCGCCTGGGGATGGTCCTGCTCGCCGCGGTGGCCGCCGCGGTCCTGGTGGTGGTACGGATCCCGCAGCTCAGAGCGCCCGTGGTGGACGTGCTCACCACCATGCGGCAGGCCGCCCACGGCGTGGTCGCCGACCCCGTCCGCGCGCTCGGCCTGCTCGGCGGCAACCTCGCCACCCGCGTGCTCCGCGCGCTGGTGCTCTGGATCGCGCTCGTCGCCCTGGATCAGCGGATCGGGCTGGCGGTGGCCCTGGTGGTGGTGATCGCCACCGGCATCCTCCAAGCGGTGGTACCGGTCCCCGGCGGCATCGGCGTGTCGGAGGCGGTGATGACCGGTCTCCTGGTCGTTCTCGGTGTCCCAGAGGCCGCCGCCTTCGCCGCCACCATCGCCTACCGCCTCGTGGTGTTCTACCTGCCGATCGCCCAGGGCGCGGTGGCGATGGTGTGGCTCACCCGACGCAACTACCTGTGATCCCCTGCCGCTGACCCCGGCCGCTGCGAGACGGGGCCGGACGCCGCCGTGACGCGTCGCTGGCGGCTACGCGAACCCTCGAGGCGCTACGAGAAGACGAGCGCTCGATCCGAGGGTGCGGCTCAGAAGACGAAGGCGGGCAACGACACGGCGTAGAAGACAAGCCGCTCGATCAGCAAGATGATCACCGCAACCAGCACGAAGCGTTCGGTCCCCTTCGACATCACGGCCCCCTCTGCCCGGATCGACCGTATCGGAGCGGCAAGGCCATCCCTCGAACTCGTCGTCGACGGACCGACGGACTCGACTCGACTCGACTCGAACAGCCAAGCCGTGGTCATGGCAGCGGAGAGCCTTCATCTGCGCCCCGCGGTGACGTCACCGGCAGCTGAGTGTGTCCGCGAGTCGTTCGAGTTCCGCGCGTGCCTCGAGCCGGTCCAACAGCGGCCCCGGCATCCGTTCGAGGCCCCAGGCCGCGCCGGCCATCGCGCCCGCCATGGCCGCGATCGTGTCCGTATCACCCCCGAAGCCGATCGCGGTCGTCACCACCCGCAGCGCATCCCCGCCCCCGAGCAGCGCAGCGATCGCTGCGGGTACCGACTCTGCGGCAGCCACCCCCGTCCCGCACCGGCCGACCACCATCGCCGGCTCACCGCCTGAGGCCAGCACGTCGACCACTCCGGTCAACCGGTCGCGTACCGGACCCTCAGACAGCCGGCTGGCCGCGGCACTCACGACCCGGACGATCGCGTCGGCGTCCACTTTGTCGAGGTCGAGCAGACCGGCGATCACCTGTGCGATGACCGTCGCACCGTCGATGGCCTCGGGATGGGTGTGGGTCACCCGCGCCTGCACCTCCGCCAGGCGTGCCGCTCGGCGGGGATCGATCGCGGCCGGGAGCAGCCCGACCGGCGCGACCCGCATGGCCGCGCCGTTGCCGAACGACCCCGCCCCACCGAACAGGGTCCCGGCCGCCTCCTCGAAACTCATCCCCTGCGCGACCATCGCGAACACCTGCGGCGGTCCTGCGCCGTACCCGCGCCACGGCTCCAACGCGTAGGCCCGCGCGAACGCGCCCCCCAGGGCCTGCGGATCGTCGAGTTCCGGATCGTCGACGAGATGGCGCGCCAACGTGAGCGCCATATGGGTGTCGTCGGTCCAACGCAATGGCTCGCCTGCGTCGATCCACGCATCGAGCTGCACCCCGGTGACCCGCGAGCGGCCCTCGAACGGCGCCCCCAACGCATCACCCAACGCCAGACCCAGCAGCACCCCCCGAGCCCGTCCACGTCCCGACATCGGCCACCTCCACCCAACCCGACGACCAGTACGCACCGTAGACAGGTGCGCCAGGTACCGCCGACCACCGTCAGCCGATCGAACAGCTCCATCCCGGTGTCATCCACGGACCTCGGCGCGATCCTCTCCAAGCGCCCCAGCATCATCCTCGCCCTGAGCGACCGTGCACGACGTCGTGGATACCTCCGGCGCGTCTCGGCGGCACACCGCAGTCGGTGCGGTCGTTGGCCAACCGTCGCGGCGACGGCGGTCCTTCGCCGCGAGGTGCGTGGGCAGCGGTCATCGGTTCCGGGGTCCGCGGGTGGCTACCGGCTTGGCGTTTCGAGAGTCTGGGGATCCAACTGCAACGGCGGTTGCAGGGGGGATCGCGAACCGCTCCGAGCGAGGCTTTCCGAAGCAGCTCATCCTGCTCCGGGCGCGAAGGCGGCAACACCCATGACGTCGAGGTCGTGGGCTATCACTAGGAGGTGAACAGCATGACGGAGTTCCAGCCGTACACCCCGGCGAGGTCCGACTACTCGAGGAGTTCCTCGAACTTGTCGGGCTGTCGCGGTGCCGGCTCGCCAAGGACATCAGCGTCCCGGCGCCGCATCGACGAGATCGTCCTCGGCGCACGGGCAGTCACCGCTGACACCGCCCTACGGCTGGGCCACTACGACCTCGACACCCGGGCCGACCGGCTCGGTGATCGCCGCGACCCCGAGGTCGCAGTCAACGCAAGCTGAACCCACCGAGCACAGCACCGTTCCCGCCATGTTCCCGGACCGAGGGTGCGGTACAACCCGTAGGGCCTTCGTGAAGCCGGAAGCGAAGTCGGAGTCGGAGTCGTTGTTGCCGGATGTGTGGTCTCCGAAGTCGGGGAGACAGGCGGGCTCGGCGAGGACTCGCTACGAAGGGCCGGCTGCCTTTCCGGGGGCAGCCGAGGCAGGGGCCGTCCGGCGCCCCGCCCAGGCATAGGCCCGGATGACGGCGGCGACCGTCTGGTCGCGTAGCGGGTCCGGCAAGCGAGCAACGACGCCTGCAAGCAGCCGAGCGTCGACACCGACCAGGTAGCGCCGTCTCGGGTGTGCGGCGCTCAGGGCATGTTCCACCCGTCGCGCAACGCGATCCGGGTCCATGCCCAGCTTCTGCCCCCCTCGGACATAAGCCCGGGCCGCCGGAAGGAGATGTTGGTACTCGGCCCGATCAACGTGCTGCAACTGCTCCGCCAGACGCGCAAGATCACCGCCGACTTTGTCGAACAGGGGGGTGTCGATCTGGCCGGGGACGATCAATGCAACCCGCATCGGTGTGGCGGCCAACTCATGGTGCAACGCTTCGGTGAGTGCCTCCAGACCGTACTTGCCCGCGGCGTACGTCGATGTGCCCGGCAGAGCGATACGGCCGGACTGAGAACCGACGAAGACGAAGCGTCCACCGGCCGCACGGACGTGCTCGAACAGCGCCCGGGTCACCGCCACCGCGCCGAGCAGGTTCACTTCGAGATGTTCACGCCACTGCTCCACCGATACGAGTTCGACCGGCCCCGTGAGCGGAACACCCGCGTTGTTCACCAACCCCCGCAGACCCCGCCCCCCACAGACCTCCCGGACCATCTCTTCCGCCCGCTCGATCGCAGCCTCGTCGGTCACATCCAGCAGCAGTGGGCGCACATCACCTGCGACTCGGGCGATCAGCGCTTCGCCGTCCGCCACCCGACGCACGCCGGCGAGAACGGTCCAGCCGCCCGCAGCCAGCCTCGCCACACAGGCAGCTCCCACCCCCGTCGACGTACCCGTGATCAGCACCACCGGCGCCATACGCGACCCTTCCACCGACGACCAGCATGCCGACACGACCGCTGCCAGGCGGCGGCAAGGCGCGCTGCGCTCCCACGGCCATGCCAACCGTCCACTGAACGACCCGTGGCTGCGGAACCGAAACGCAGCCACCAAGGCGACACCACCGCGTTGCCCGACCCCGTCGCTTCAGCGCACCACCTCGGCACCGATCCAGCGGCGACCACGAGAGCCGACCCGACGAACGCGCCCGGAGCTGATCGCAGCCCCCGGGACCGCGGTCCACGGCTGTGCGCCGCGAGGACCGTGGTGAACATCCTCCGATTCCGGGGTTCACGAGCGGCTGGTGGCTTGCCGATGCAGCCGCCCAGAAACCATGAGGCGGTGGTTGGGAGGTTGAGGAAGCGTTCCAGGGCCGGCCATGCTGCTGAGCTTGGCAGTGCCTTGTCAGGGGGTCGCGGCGGCGTCCAGGTGGGTGACCCCGATCACGCTGTCCCCTGGCAGGTCGCTCAGCGGGCGGGCCGCCTTCTGCTCGGCGATGAAGCTCGCGAGCGCTACGGCGCCCGCACCGCCGAGCGGGTCGTAGCCATGTCCGTGGCCCCAGTCGAGCCACCGGGTCAGGATGGACCGGTCGTTGTCGCCGATGCGTGGCGTCCAGTGGCCGGCCAAGAAGCGTTCCAGCACCTCCCGGGAGGCCGCACACGCGGTGGCGGTGGTGGTGCCCACGACATCTCCGATCGAAGGACATGCCAAGAACTTCGACCAACCCGTCCGCCAGCAGCAGCCCCACCACGGACATACGCCGCGAGGACCGCACGTCGATCGACATCTGTTCTGGGTCATCTGAGGACTTCTGCCTCGTTCCACGACGGGCATGGCTGACCGTGCTGTTCGTCGTCCCTGTTCGTTCCGCTCGGCCAGGCGCCGAGTCGTACTCCAGCTTTATTTCTCCCGCTAACATGAACTCTTGGTTCATATCCGCAAGATGAGTGGAAGGGGATGCTGTGAGCATCACGTCACGTCCGCTTGCTGCTGGGGAGGTGGTCGTTCTCACGGCCGACGGACGTATCCGTCTCGAGATCCGTCTCGCTGCCGACCGGCTCCGACTCGCCGAACTGGAGCAGCAGCTGGACAGGGCCGAGGACAAGGACGATCACCTTGCGGAGCGACTGCGTCTCCAGGATCGGATCGCCAGGCTTCAAGGAGCCCTGGCCCGATCGGTCACTGTCGATGCCGTGGCCGAGGATCCCGACATCGTCGAGCTGGGCGACGAGGTCGAGCTTCAGTTCGATGACGGAGACCGCAGTCACATCGTCCTGGTCCACCCCGTCGAAGCGAACGCCGAACAGGGACACGTCTCGGTCGATGCCCCGCTGGCGCAAGCGCTGCTCGGATCCCACATCGGTGCAGATGTCTCGGTCGACGCCCCCATGGGCAGGTACCAGGTACGGATCCTCGATCGGCGACGGAGCCACTGATCTCAAGGAGGAACACATGGAAGCCGTCGAGGTTGCAGCCTCCACCGGTCCGCCGCTCACGACTGGCGTGTCGCTGCTGGACGACCTCATCGACGGCGTGCGTGTCGGCGACAATCTCGTGGTGGTGGCCGATGATCCCTCCGTGCTCGAGATCATCGGGCTCGCCTTCGGGGAGGCAGTGGCGAACGCCGGACCACTCGTGGTGGTCGCCTTCGGCCAGCGCGGAGTCGACATCGCGCCATCAGCCGGGCATCTGCTGGACCTTCGGCAGACCGGCGAGGAGTCAGGATCCCCGACCCACCTGCTGGAGAACGCCGACGAGGAAGTTGGCCCGGGCGCGGCGTTCCTGATCGACTCGCTCGACGGTGTTCAGCGACGCTGGCATCCAGACGCCGCACTCGAGGTGTTCCTCACCATCTGTCCCCGCCTCTACCGGCGTCGCAGCGTGGCGATGTGGCTGGTTGACGCCACCGAGCACGATCGCGACTTCATGGATCGCATCGCTGAGATCACCCAGGTCGTCGTGCGCCTCTCCGGCTCCGGCGATGAGATCGAGGCTGAAGTGGTCGTGGCTGCCGGTCGAGCTCCCACCACCGTGGGTCGACACCTGCGGCTGCAGTTGCGCGACGGCGCGCTTCAAGCGGCCGGGCCGCTGACCTCCGGACGACCCAAGCTGGGCGAGGCCATCCGTCACAACCGTCTGGCGCGTGGGCTGTCGCAGGTGGAACTGGCTCGGCGAGTGGGCATCCCCCCGTCGGGACTCTCCCAGGTGGAGCGAGGAGTGCGTGGGCTTGCCGGCGACACCCTCATCCGGATCTGGGAAGCACTGGGGGTGCCGTTCGGTCCTCAGGACAGCTCCCCGCAGGGCTATCGCCTGGGACGACGCAGCGCGCACGCCCCGACATCGCTCGCCGACGGAGCGACGGGCCATGCGGTCATGGACGACCCTGACGTGGGTCGCTGCTGGCAGATCGACTTCGACGCCGGAGCGGCAGGCCATCGGCCGCTCTTCGACGGCAAGCTCTCCGAGTCCATAGTGGTGACCCAAGGCGTGTTGGAGCTCGAGTTGGAGGGCAAGCGGGAGACGCTGCAGGAGGGCGACAGCATCGTCGCGTCGCACGCAGTCATCGAGGCATGGCACAACCCCGGACCAAGCACCGCCACCGCGCTCTGGTACGTGCTGCGATGACCGGCTCCAACCACGCTGCAGGTCGCCATGGCAGTGGCCGCAGATCCCACATCCGACGTTCGGCAAGAGGGTCACAGGCATGAGAGCAGACACCGATCGACCGAAACACGTCGCGATCGTCGGAGCCGGGATGGTCGGCCTCTCGACCGCATGGTTCCTGCAGGAGCGCGGCTGCCAGGTGACCGTGCTCGAAGAAGAGCGGGTTGCCGCTGGCGCATCTGAGGGCAACGCCGGCTGGCTCACTCCCGGCCTGGCCGTGCCGCTTCCGAGCCCGGGCATCCTCGCCTACGGCGTTCGGGCCATGCTCCGCGGCAGCTCGCCCGTGCATGTTCCGTTGTGGCCAGATCCGCAGCTACGCCGATTTCTGGGACGGTTCGCGCGCCACTGCACGACCCGACGCTGGCGCGCTGGCCTTGAAGCCCTCGTGCCCATCAACCGTCAGGCACTGGAAGCCTACGATCACCTCGCTGGACACGACCCCTCGCTGGTCACGCATCCGGCCGAGCCATTCACCATCGGCTTTCGCACCAGCGAGCAGTGCCAACACGTCGTTCAAGAACTCGAGCAGCTCCGGACATCTGGCCAGCAGCTGTCCTTCGACCTGCTCCACGCCACTGACCTGCACAGCCTCCAACCGGTCCTCAGCCCAGCCGTGACCGTTGGCCTGCGCCTCCATGACCAACGCTTCATCAACCCCGGACCGTACGTCGCCGCCCTGGCCGACTCGGTCAAGAGCCGCGGTGGAGAGATCCTCGCACCCGTCCGCGTCGAGGACATCACCGAGAACGGTTCAGCGGTCACCGTTACGACCTCTCTGGGGCAGCGCGATCAGTTCGACGCCGTCGTGCTGGCCACCGGCGCGTCGCTCGCCACACTGGGCCGGAAGTTCGGGATCCGCATGCCCGTGCAGGCCGGTCGTGGCTACAGCTTCAGCGTCCGAGCGCAGGTCGAGGTCCCAGGCCCCATCTACCTACCGGCCCAACGCATCGCCTGCACCCCACTGGACGGACGACTACGGATCGCCGGTCTGATGGAGTTCGCCCCTCACGGCCAGCCCCCCGATCCCCGACGACTGAAACTGCTCATCGAGTCCGCACGACCGCTGCTCACAGGCACGGACCTCGATGACCGCGAGGACGAATGGGTCGGCTCCCGGCCGGTAACCGCGGACGGACTACCGCTGATCGGCCCCACCGCCAGCAGCCGCGTGTTCGCCGCCGGCGGCCACGGCATGTGGGGCATCGTCCTCGGTCCGATCACCGGCAAACTTCTCGCCCAAACCATCACCGAGACCGTCGTTGCTCCGGCGCTGACCCCCTTCGACCCACAGCGATGAACGTGCCCTCATGACGACCCAGCAACGAGCTGGCCGGTCGCTCGTGTTCGGCCGGGACCTCGGGCTCGATCTCGGAAACAGCAACACCTCCGTCTACGTCCGGGGTCGTGGCATCGTGCTCAACGAGCCCTCGGTGGTGGCGATCAACACCAAGAACGGGGCCATCCTGGCGGTCGGCGCCGAGGCCAAGCGGATGATCGGTCGCACCCCGGGCC
>PWLR01000091.1 GCA_003558435.1 Nitriliruptoraceae bacterium
CCCCCGCAGCGCGTAGGTGAGTCCCGGCCAGCCGAGCTTCCAGTTGACCAGGTCGGTGAGCACGATCACGTCGCTGGTCAACTCGTGCGCATGGGCCTCCAGGAAACGGGGCAGGTTGGGCGAGCCGATCTCCTCCTCACCCTCGATGATCACCTTGACGTTCACGGGCAATTCGCCGCGGGTGGTCAACCACGCCCGGATCGCCGCGACGTGGGCCATGATGCCGGCCTTGTCGTCCGCCGTGCCGCGCCCGTACAGGCGCCCGTCGCGCTCGGTCGGTTCGAACGGCGGTGAGGTCCAGCGGTGAGCGGTCCCGACCGGTTGCACGTCGTGGTGGGCGTAGAGCAGCACCGTCGGGGCGTCGTCGCCCGCGTGGAGCCACGAGCCGGTGACGTAGGGGTGGACCCCGTCGAGTTCCAGCAGCCGGACGTCCTCGAGCCCGGCTCCGCGCAGGACCTCGGCGGTGGCGGTCGCGCTGTCGCGCACGTCGCCGGCATGCTCCGGCTGTGAGCTGATCGAGGGGATCCGGACCAGGTGTTCGAGGGTGGTTCGGGTCTCGCCCAGTTGGCCCCCCAGGGTCTGCGCCACATCGTCGAGGTGAGCGGGAACAGCGGTCGCGGCGGGTAGGTGCGTGGCGGTCACGGATGGCTCGAGGGTCGGGGGTGGGTCCCGACCGTACGCGTCGGTGTTGTCTGCAGCACGTTCCACCCGACTAGTCTCCCATCGGTCTGGTTACAACGATGGAGGGCGTCACCTTGGGACACGCGACGGAGGCGTGGGAACGGCTGTCCGGCATGTTCGAGAAGGATGACGTTTCCGGCGTGCCAGCGCTGTATGCCGCCGATGCGCTGTACCTCGAGCCGTACAACCCGCCCCACCGTGGGAACCTGCTCATCATGGCGTACCTCAAGGACTGGTTGGGCGGCAAGGAAGACGTCGCCGTCGATGCCAAGAGGGTGATCGAGGCCGAGGACGGAGACTCCCTCGCGGTGGAGTGGACGGTCTCCTACACCGCAGCGGGCCGCCGGTGGAGCGACCTTCCGCGGGCGAGTTTCTTCGCCTTCGGTGAGGACGGTCGCATCGAGTACCACCGGGACTACACGTAGGGGGCACGCCCCGCCAACGGATGCGTCCGGGACTCGTCAGCCGGGGGCGGCGCGAGGGCGCCGCCAGCCGGGGGCAGCGCGACGCAGCCGTCAGGTGACGGGGGCTCAGCGGCCCCGGTTGGCGAACCGGTAGACCAGCGCTCCCACGGCTGCCGCGGCGACCAGCCCCGCGGTCACCTGGCTGGCGGGCGCCTGTGGGTCGGGAAGCCGGTCGCGCAGACGGACCGGTTTGGTGAAGTCGTGGACGTCCCATCCCATCGCGACGGCCGCGGCGCGCAATTCCCGGTCCGGGTTCACCGAGGTCGGGTGGCCGAGTTCCGCGAGCATCGGCAGGTCGGTGATCGAGTCCGAGTAGCCGTAACAGCGGGAGAGGTCGTAGCCACGCACCTCGGCGACCTGGCGGATCGCCGTGGCCTTGGCCGCGGCGTAGGCGTAGAACTCGAGCGTGCCGTCGTACTTGCCGCTCTCGTCGATACCCGAACGGGTCGCGATCACATCGCGCACGCCCAGGAACTCGCCGAACGGCTCCACGATCTCCTCGCCGGACGACGAGATGATCCAGACGTCCCGTCCCGCACGACGGTGTTCGGCGATCAGATCGAGCGCCTCGCGGTAGACGAGCGGGGCGATGACCTCCTCGACCGTTTCGCGGACCAGCCGCCGGACCCGTTCGGCCTCCCACCCCTTGGTGAGCTCCAACGCGGCGTGCCGCATCTGTTCCATCTTCTCGTGATCGGCACCGACCAGTTGGTACACGGCCTGGGCGTAGAGCCCCTTGACCACCGTGGAGGAACTGAGCAGCCCGTCCTTGAAGAAGGTGCGGCCCATGACCAGCGTCGAAGAGCGCGCGATGATCGTCTTGTCGAGGTCGAAGAACGCCGCCTCGACCGCTCCGGTGCGTCGTGCGCCCAGACGCGACAGCGCCGCGTCCGACAGACGATCGGCGTCCGGTCGGGCGTAGCGAGCGCCGGTCTCGGCCTGCGACAACCCGGCCGCGATCGCGGCGGCCTGGGCGGCCTCGAACGCCGGGTGCGAGGTGTCCTCGCTGCTGGCGGCCGCCGCCAGCGCCGCCTCGGCGTCGCGCTCCGCGGGCTGCTGGTCGATGTTGCGGTCGGTGTCGTCGCTCACGCGCCCTCCGTCGCTCGCGCCCCTCGTTCCTCGCGGGTTCCGCGTGCTCGGCGCAGCCTAGCTGGGGTCACCGACACGGAGACCGAGCAAACGGCTCCCGCCGCGCACGACGACCGGATCGGTCGCGACCAGGACGGGTCCGGGACCCCGCACCGTGATCACGGCCCCGTCGGGAGCGCGTACCTGCAGCTGATCGGCGCTCTCGCGCACGGAGAAGCCGTCGGGCGCCACCCTCCAGGCCGAGGTTGCGTGGCCGGGGACGTTCGTCCCGACCCGGGGGGCGATCTCGGGGCCGATGGCGGTGGCTGGGTCGGGGACGTCCGTGAGGCCCCGGGCCAGCACCTCGCCGTCCGCGATGCGCAGCGAGATCCGTTCGGTGCCCACCTCGACCTCGATCCGGGAACCGCCGGCGAGGCCGTACAGCGCCGCGGTGGTGAGGGCGTGCGGCGGGTCGGCGCCGTCGGCCCCTGCCAGGTCATGGACCCAGGCCAGGGAGCCGTCGGCCTCGAGCGCGACCACGCGCGCGCCCGCCTCGGGGTCCCCGCCATCGGTGGTCGTGCCCTGGAGCACGGTCACCAGGCGTTCACCGAACCGTGCCGGCGGGTGCAGGACCCCACCGGCGAGGTGGGTGGGGGTCGCGCCGGTGGATGCATCGAGCAGGCGACCCCGGGGCCGCGCCTCGGGGAACATCGGGTCCAGATGGATCACGGGGCCCAGGACCCGGATGGCGACCTGCTGGGAGACCGTGAGGTTCCACCGCGACGAGCCGTCGTCGAGGTCGAAGGCGGCGACCTCGCCGGCCAGCCCGCCGGCCACCAGGAGTTCGTCGTTGGATCCGTGGATCTGGGTCACCTGACGCGACCACCGTTCGGATCCGTCGTCGAGGTCGAGCACGCCGACCCGGCCGAACGGCACGCCACCCTCGGAGCTGCGCGAACGGGTGACGAGGTACCGACCGTCCACCGCCTCGGCCTCCCAGACGGGCCAGCTGCCGGCCCGGGTCTGCCACTGGCGCGCGCCCTGCCGGTCGTGGCGCACGACCGCGTAGGGCGTGACCACCACCACACCATCGGGGTCCGCGCGCACCAGAGCGGGTTCGTCGGCAGCCTCGAGTCCGGCGATGGCATCGCCGTCCCCGGTCACCGGCGCCAGGTCGAGCAGGCTTCTCGACCAGCGTTCGGTCCCGAAGAGGCCGCTGCGGGCGATCAACTCCTCCGCGTCCACGGCGTAGAGCACGCCGCCGCTGCCCGCCACCTCGCCGGAAGGGGCGGGGAGCTGCCAGGCGTCGCACCCGTCGGGTTCGCACCGCAACGGTCCGGGATCGACGTGGGGTCGGCCACGTCGCGCACCGTTCCGGGGGTCCGCCCGGGGGGTGTCCGGGCCGATCCCGAGCACCTCGTCGGTCCCGAGCCCATCGGGGTCATCGAGGTCGGGGGCTCCGCCCGGTCCCGGGAGGGGCTGCTCGGAACCGGTCGTGCCGGGCTCGTCGAGGTTGCTCCCCATGCCGCCGGCGTTGAGGAGGGCCGCGGCGATCAGCCCGACCGTCACCACCGCGACGAGGCCGGCCCGCGCGGTTCGGCCCGGAGGTGTGGTCGACGACGCGGCGCCGGCCGGGGGGTCGACATCCGAGGGATCGTCCGCCTCGAAGGTGGCGCCACACCGGCCGCAGAAGCGGGCGGCGCTTGCGGGCACGGCGGCGCCGCACGTCTGGCAGGTGCTCGCTGTCGTGCCCACGTCGCCTCGATCCGGGACGGTTCGGAGGGTAGGCCTCGGTGATGGCGGGAGCCGGACCTCGTCCCCAGCCGGGTGACGATCCACGGGGGCGCCGAACGGCCGCACCCCTACCGTCGCCGACGACCCGGAGGGACCGCCTTGACACGCGCAGAGTCGTTCGTGACCGAGAAGGCCGCAGCATCGCCCGACCCGCTGTCCGGCGACCGGATGGCCGCGTTGCCGGTGGAGCTCGATCTGCATGGTCGTCATGCCGAGGGGGTCCGGGCGTGGATCGAGAGCACGCTCGGCTGGCAACCCGTGGCGGGTGCCACCGCGGGGTTGGTCCCTCCGGCGGTGGTGCTGCGCGACCTCGGATCGACCCATGCGGCCGAGGGCGCCGCGAGCATCCCCTCCGTGCTGCTGATCGATGACGATGCGACACCGTTGCGCGCCGCCGAGGTGGTCACCGCCACGGCGCCCGACGTGATCCTCGCATGGCCGAGTGGCCGCGACCGGTTGGTGGAGGTCACCGACGGTGTCCTCGCTCGGCCACGGCATCCGGCGCCGCACGGGTCGGTGCTACGGGTCGGTGGCAGCGCCGGCGGGGTCGGCACCACCACCGTTGCGCTGGCGTTGACCGGGCTCGCCGCATGGGGTGGCGCCGCCACGTTGGCTGCGGTGCGCGGCACCGGGCTCGCACCGCCGATCGTCCCGACCGCCTCGCTGGAGGGTCTGGGCGTGTGGGCCCGAGCGCAACCGTTGGCCGGTGTCCCCGGTGCCCGCGCGGTCCGGCTCGTCGACCACGACGCGGTCCCGGCGACCACCGATCCCGAGATCCGCCTGTTGGTCCTCGACGCGGGGGTCGAGCCGGAGGTGGACGTGCTCGTGTGTCGGCCGGACGCCGCAGCACTCGCGATGTTGTCGGTGACCACCGCTGCGGCGGTCGTGGTCATGGGGGAGGGGGCGGCGCCACTGAAGGAGTTGCGGCGCGCCGCAGCAGGGCGACGGGGGCTCTTGCTGCCCTGGTCGGCGCGAGTGGCCCGGGCCGGGCTCGCAGGCCGTGTGCCCGCAGGCGTGCCGGGGGCCTGGCTGCGACGTCTGCTGCCACTGTTGCCGGAGGGGCTCGATGCCGGGGGGGCGAGGGGCGACGGGGCTCACTGACGTTCGGAGCTGCGGGTGGTCGGCCGCCGGATCGCCGCCGCGCCGTCCCGCACGGGTGAGGTCCCCCGGCGGAGCGAACCTGCAGCTCACGTTGTCCACAAGCTGCCGGTCATCCACCGGGGCGCTCTCCGCGACCCCTCGTAGCGTCCGGTCATCGTCGATCGAGGAGCCTGCGGTGACCGTGCACGGGGAGGTGGGCACCGGCCGATCCGTTCACGGTGCCTCGGCCGCCGCCGATACCGGGCTGCGCGATGCGGTTGCACGCCGCCTCCGTGACGATGCCGAGATCGTCTCCGGGCGACCCGACCGGGCGGCGCTGCGGCGGGCGGTCGCACGGGCGTTGGCGGCCGAAGGGGTCGTGGCGGCACCCGATGTCTGGGCCCGCCTCGTGCGCGACCTGGTGGACGAGATCGGGGGGCTCGGTCCGCTGGAGGCGCTGCTACGGGATCCCGCGGTCACGGACGTGATGGTCAACGGTGCCGACGATATCCACGTCGAGCGTCACGGCCGGATCGCCCGGGCCGGCCAGGCCTTCGACGACGACGCCCACCTGATCCGGGTACTTGCGCGCACCCTGGGGCCCTTGGGGGTCCGGCTCGACCGTGCGCACCCCTTCGCCGACGCCGTGTTGCCCGGCGGGGTCCGTCTGCACGCGATCCTGCCACCCCTGGCGGAGCGACCCACGTTGACCCTACGGCGGGTGCCGGCCACGATCCCCGGGTGGGAGGAGTTGGAGGCCTCCGGTTCGGTGCCCGCGGAGGCACGTGAACAGCTCATACGTGCGGTCGCGTCGCGTCGGAACATCGCCATCTGTGGCCGGGCAGGAGTGGGCAAGACGACCCTGTTGGCTCGCCTGCTCGCCGAGGTGGGCGACGACCGGGTCGTGATCATCGAGGACGCGCCCGAGCTCCGTCGCCCAGCGGCTCACACCGTGCACCTGAGGACCCGCTCGGCCTCGCCCGACGGCATCGGTGAGATCGACGTCGCGACCCTGGTGCGCAACGCGCTGCGGATGCGCCCGGACCGCCTGGTCGTCGGTGAGGTCCGCGGCGCCGAGGTGGCCGACCTCCTGCAATCCATGAACACCGGCCACGACGGTTCGATGACCACCGTGCATGCCAACGGTGCCGATGAAGCGATCGTGCGGCTCGAGGGGATGGCGCTGCTGGCCGGGGTGCCGTTGGCGGCGGCGCGGGCCCAGGTCGCCGCTGCGTTGGACCTGGTGATCGCGCTCGACCGCAACCCGGCCGGGGGGCGGCGTGTGAAGACGATCGTCGAGGTCGTGCTCGGCCACGACGGCGCCGTCGCGAAGCAGCGGTGGTCATGTTGACGAGGACCACGAACGTGGATCCCGCCGTCTCGATGGACCGGTTGCGACTGCGGGTGTCCGCCGGCGCACCACCGGAGGACCTGTCGGAGCTGTCGGCCCGCAGCCGGCGCGCCGTGGCGGTCGCACTTGCGGTCGGCGCGCCTCTGGTGGACGCCATCGACGGGGCGCAGGCAGCGGAAGACGACGCGGCCCGGGCGCGTCGGGCGGTCACCGTCGCCTCCGCGCAGACGAAGGCGGTGGCGGGCGGACTGCTGCTCGCGCCGGCGGTGCTGGTCCCCGCCCTCGGCCGGCTGGTGGGGGCGGACCTGGTGGGCTTCTACACCTCGGCGCTGGGGTTGCTCGTGCTGGGCGTGGGTGGCGCACTGCTCCTGATCGGGGGGCTGCTCGTGGTCGCGCTGGTACGCCGGGTCGGTCGGTCTGCGGCTCCGGCATCCGTCGGTGGTCGGGCGTCGGTCGTGGCCGGGCTCGTGGCGGGGGGACTGGCCTGGCGATCGATCGGCCCCGTGGTGGCTCCACTCGTGGCCATGGCGGTCCACCACCTCGTCGAGAAGCGTTCCGTCTCGACGCCGGTGATGGGTATCGACGAAGCCGCCGACCTGGCGGCGACCGCCTTGGCCGGAGGGGTCAGTGCCCCCGAAGCGCTGCGTGTGGCCGCCGAGCAACTCCCGGCCCTCGCCGATCGGCTGGGGCGGATGGCGTTCAGCCTGGAGCTCGGCATGACCGCCGATGACCTCCACCCCCGCCCGGGACGCCACGCCGCCACCGGGCCCGTCCGGGCCACCAGATCCACCAGATCGACCCGGGGCGCCGGTTCTCCCGGCGTTCCCCGGCGACGCCATGCTCCGGCGGACGGGCTGGTCCGGCTGGTGGTCGTGCTGACCACCGCCGACGAGGTGGGCGCCCCGATCGCTCCGACGCTCCGGCGTCTCGCCCGCGACCTGCGGGCGGACGAACTGGCCCGCGTCCTGGCGGCGGCCGAACGGCTGCCGGCCCAACTGACCTTCCCCACCGCACTGTGCCTGTTGCCCGCGACCGTACTGCTGGTCGGTGCGCCGATCGTGCATGCCGGTCTCGAAGCGGCAGGCATCTGACCCTACGAGGAGTCCCCATGGAACACCGAACGAACCCCGTCATGGCCACCATCGCACCGATCAGCGGGGTGACCAGCGACGTCGTTTCGACCGTTGCGGTGCCCGCGGCAGGCCCGGCACTGAGCGAACGCCCCCGAGGGCAGGTACCGGTGCCCGGCCCGACCGGGTCCGAGGACGGCTCACTGGTCACCGAATACGGTCTGTTGGCCGTGGTGGCCGCCACCCTCGCGGGTGCGGTCATCTCCTGGGCATCGAACGGTGCCCTGGTGACCTTGTTCAACGCCCTGCTGCGCCAGGCACGCGCGCTCGTCGGCGCGTGAACCGCGCATCCCGGGTGGTCCGGCGCACGGCCGGGCCACCCGCCCCTCAGGGGGAACCCGCGGCGACACCGCCTGGGCAGGCCGGGATCCTCAGCCTCGAGGCGGTGATGATGTTGCCGATCCTGGCGATCCTCATCATGGCGCTGATGGAGACGGCCGTGGTGATCCGCGACGTGTTGATCGTGCACGAGGCGGCACGGGCCGGTGCTCGGGCGGCGGCGACCACCTCGGGTGCCGATCCGGTCATCGCCGCCGCCCGACGGGCCGCACCCGAACTGTCCATCGAGGTCACCGTGGACCCGGTCGTCCGCGGCGACGGTGATATCGCGATGGTCATCGTGACCGCCCGCCGGAGCGTCGGACCGGTGCGACACCCCATCGAGGGCCGTGCCGTCGCCCGGGTCGAACCCGCCGTCGGCACCACGGCCCGGCACCGGGCACCGCCGTGAGGGGTGTGACGCGGCGCTCCGCCGCGACGCGCACCTCGGAGGCCGGCATCGCGACCGTCGCCCTACCCATGCTGATCTGGATCGCCACGCTGGTCGCGGTGGTGACCATCGACGTGGCCGCCTACCTCGTCGCAGCAGCACGGGCGCAGTCGTTGGCGGATGCTGCGGCCCTCGCGGCGGTCGCTCGTGACATCCCCGGCTCGGGGGCACGAACGGGTACCGAGGAAGCCGAACGGGTGGTGGCCGCCGGCAACGGCCGACTGGAGGTCTGCGACTGCCTCCCGGGCAGCGAGCATGCCCGGGTCACCGTCAGCGTGATCGTCCCGGGGTTGGTCATCCCCACGCTCGGTGCGGGCCGGGTCGCCGCCGACGCTCGGGCGATGCTCGCGCCACCCGCGGAACTCGCCCCCGGTGCGAGCCGTGAGCGAGCGCGCTGGACCCGCCCGCCGGCCTGGCCACCCTGAGCCGTGGTCCGGGGATCGCGCGACGGGGGGCGGTGCCGAGGCGGCGCGACCAGGCATCGCCGACGACCCCGCCGAGACGGTGGCCGCGGACAGGTCGTGGTTGTCGTTCGTACCCCGACCGCATCCATAGACTCGTCAGGAGGACCCGGCGGTTCGGCCGCTGCGTCCGTGGCGATGCGAACGATCCAGTCCGGACGGCCCCTTCGAGGATGCCGGCCGCGGGCGATGGTTCGAGGGGCTCTGCATCCGTGTGCGCCGGGGTTTCGGCTCGTGCGCCACATGCGACGGCGTCGTCGTACGCCTACCGCCGCATCCCATGCCACCACCCACGTTCACCCCTCGATGCTCTCACTGCGGGCACCCGCCCGCGAAAGTCGCGCCATGCTCAGCTTCTTCACGACCTCGTTCGCCGTCTTCGTCCGCCCTGCCCGCCCCGTCCGCGAGCTGACCGGTCGGGTCCGCCGGTCACGTCATCGGTTGTCGGGCCGGGCCCGCACCGCTCAGCTGTTCCTCGGGCTGCTGTTCGTGGGGACCGGTATCGGGATGATCCTGCGGGCGGGTCTCGGCGTCGCGTCGTGGGATGTGCTCAACGTGGCGCTGTCGCAACGGTTCGGGGTCCCCCTCGGCGTCGTGGCCGTCCTCGTCGGGTTGCTCGCGGGCGCCACCGCGGTCGGACTCGGGGCTCGTCCACGCGCGCGCTCGCTCGTGCCGTTGTTCGTCGTGTCCCCCATGCTGGAGTTGGCGATCCACGTCATCACGACCCCCACGACCCTGGTGGGTCAGTTCGCCCTGTTGCTGTCCGGCATGGTCGTCCTGGCGGTGGGCGTCGGCGCCTACATCGGATCCGAGAACGGGGCCGGCCCGGCCGACATGCTGTTCCTCAGCCTGGCCGCGAAGGGCCTGCCGATCTGGGCCGCACGCGTCAGCCTCGACGGCACGGTCGTGCTCGCCGGCTGGTTGCTCGGCGGTCCGGTCGGTGTCGGCACGGTCATCGTCACCGCCGGTATCGGACCCATGATCGCGCTGACCCTGCGATGGTTCGATCTGTTGTACGCGCACGAGACCGTGGCGAAGCGCGAGGCCCGGATCGATCACCTCTGGGGCCTGGAGCTCCACGACGAACTCGAGGGGTACCTGCCGTCGTTCGGCGCCTCGCGGCGTTGAGCGACGACGGGGCTCACGCGACCGAGAAACGGCCCACCGTCTCGCCGACGGGCACGCCCTCGAGGTGCTCGTGGAAGAGCTGCCAGTACACGGCTTCCTCGCGGGTGCGCAGCGGTGGGTCGATGGACTCGCGCAGCTCCTCGTAGGTCTGTACCGAGCACTCCAGTTCCGCCGCGTTACGGAGCACGGTCGAGGCGCCGGTGCCGTCCCCGAACTGTTCCTTGGTGCGCCACAGGTACTGCTCGGGCAACCAACCCGCGAAGGCCGTGCGCAGCAGCCACTTCTCCGGCCGGTCCGGACGGGGCTGCTTCCACGTGGTCGGGAGCGAGAACGCCAGGTCGATCACGTCGAGGTCGAGGAACGGCACCCGGGCCTCCAGGCTGTGGGCCATGGTGGTCCGGTCACAGCGCTGCAGGTTCAGGTTGTGCAGGCCACGGACGCTGCGGACGAGTTCCGTGTGCAGGGCGTCCGCTTCCTCGAAGTCGCGGTAGTGGGTGTAGCCGGCGTAGAGCTCGTCGGCGCCCTCGCCGGTGAGCACCACCTTGACGTGCTTGCCGGTGAACTCGGCCAGCAGGTAGTTGGGCACGGCGGAGTGGACCAGCATCGGGTCGAAGGACTCGATGCACTGGATGGTGGCGGGCAGTGCGGCCAGCAGGTCCTCGGCGGTGTAGATCATCTCGTGGTGATCCGTGTCGAGGTGCTGCGCGATCGCCCGTGCGGCGACGATGTCGTCGCTGCCCTCCAGACCGACGGCGAAGGACGAAACGCGCCGACCGTTCGCGGCGGCGCGACGCGCGGCGATGGCCGCGATGAGGCTCGAATCGAGCCCGCCGGAGAGGAACACGCCGACCGGCACGTCCCCCATCAGGCGGCGGTCCACGGCCTGGATCAGGGTGTCGCGGATCGCGGCGAAGGCCTCCTCGGAGGGTCCGTCGGTGTCGGTGGCGACCGGTGAGCTCGGGGCCAGCCCGTCAGCGGGGGCACCGAACAGTGCCACCAAGCCCTCCTCCGGGGTCCAGGCATGACCGGGCGGGAAGACCTCGACCGCGTCACGCCAGTCGGTCGGGAAGGCTTTCAGCTCGGAGGCGAACAGGGTCGTGGCGTCGCGTCGGGCCCAGTACAGCGGCTTGATGCCGAGCGGGTCCCTGACCGCGACGAAGCGACCGTCCTCGTGCGCGACGGCGAGCGCGAACATGCCCTTGAGGGTCCGCAGAGCCGGTGTTCCCTCGGCCAGGAACAACTGCAGGGCGATCTCGTTGTCGGACCGGGTGGTGAAGGCGCCCGCGTCCCCGAGCCGTGCCCGCAGCTCGGCGTGGTTGTAGATCTCGCCGTTGCCGACCATCGCGGCACCGCCCTGGGCGGCGGCGATCGGCTGGTCACCGCCCTGCACGTCGACGATCGCGAGCCGTCGGTGGCCGAGCCAGCTGTCGGCGACGGTCACCGAGCCCTCGCCGTCGGGACCTCGGTGCGCGATCTGATCGAGCATCCAGGCACAGCTCGTTCCGGACATCGGCCCGTGGGCCGCAACGATTCCACACACGGTGAACACCAGGTTCGTAGGGAGAAGGCAGAGGAAGTCGGGCGACCAGGATAGTGGAGGGTTCGTGATGCGCCCGGGTCGCGCGGCCACCTCGACGCAACGTCCGCGGAGCGTGACGAGCCACATGCCCGGGACGTGGTGCTCTCCGCATGTCGGCCGCGGCCGCGGCTGCAGCCGGGACCGGGCTGCCCCGCCGGCCGGCCACCCTCGCGGAACCCGTTGACGCCGGCGGCGCCGCTTCAGGCCGTCACCGGCGCCTGGGCGAGCAGCAGATCCAGCAGTTGCACCGCACCGCGCTTGTCGAGCGGGTCGTTGCCGTTGCCACACTTCGGGCTCTGCACGCATGACGGGCACCCGTCCCGGCAGTGACAGGTCCGCACCGTCTCGCGGGTGGCGACCAGGTGCTCGGGTAGGCGTCGGAAGGAGCGTTCCGCGAGCCCGGCCCCCCCGGGGACACCGTCGTAGACGAACACCGTGGCCTTGTCGGTATCGGGGTGCAGCGCCGTCGACAGCCCGCCGATGTCCCACCGGTCGCACAGGGCCAGCAGCGGCAGCATGCCGATCGCGGCGTGTTCAGCGGCGTGCAACGATCCGGGTAGTCGGTCCGCGCCGATCCCGGCCTCGTCGAGGATCGACGGTCCCAACGCGTACCAGACCGCCACGGTGTGCAGGTGCATCGGTGGCAGATCCAGCTCGATGCGTTCCAACACCTGGCCGGTCCCGACCCGCAGCAGCTCGTAGCCGACGACCTGCGAGGTCACCTCGACGCGCCCGAGCGCGACGTCGACCCTGCCCCACGGCCGGGTCTCGACCGTTTCGAGGATGCGCACGTCGGTGGTGGATCGCGGCCGGGTGGTGAATCCGGTCTCGCGGGTCTCCTCGACCAGCGCCACGTGGGCTTCGAGGTCGAGCGCCGTCACCTGGAGCTGACGGCCCTGGTGCAGGTACATCGCGCCGGTGTGGACCTGACGGTGCGCCTTGGCCTCGTCGACGTCCCCGATGACCTGGCCGGTGTCGACATCGACGATCCGGACCGGCTCCCCACCCGCGGAGCGCAGGCCCACCTCGGCGGCGGCGCTCTTGCGCGAGGTCCAGTAGTGCTTGCCGCCGCGCAGCCGCAGCCTCCCGGCGGCGACCTCCGCCGCGAGCAGCCCCGGGGCGCTCTCACCGAACCAGCGCGCGGCCTCCTCGGCGTCCAGTGGCGACTCCTGGCAGGCGCAACGCAGGTGCGGTCCGAGCAGGTAGGGGTTGCCCGGGTCGACGATGGCATCCTCCGGTGGGCGGGACACCAGTTCCTCGGGATGGGTCACCAGGTAGTGGTCGAGCGGATCCTCCTGGGCGATCAGCACGCCGACCGACGCCCCCCCGGTGCGTCCCGCGCGGCCGATCCGCTGCCAGAACGCCGCGGCGGTGCCGGGCCATCCGGCGAGCAGTACCGCGTCCAGTCCGCTGACGTCGATACCCAGTTCCAGGGCTTCCGTCGCGGCAACCCCGCGCATGACCCCGGTGCGCAGGTCGTCCTCCAGTTGGCGGCGTTCGCTGGCGAGGTAGCCGGCGCGGTACGCGCCGACGGTGTCGGCCAGACGCGTGCCGTCGGCGCCCGCCGCCTCGCCCAAACGCTCCTTGGCGGCGAGGGCGACCACCTCGGCGCCCTTGCGGCTACGGGTGAACACCAGCGTCTGCACGTCCGCTGCCACGAACGAGCCCAGCAGATCGGCGGTCTCGCGCAACATCGAGCGGCGGGCCTCACGGTCCTCCTCGAGCGGCGGCAACCACAACCCGAGGTCGAGCGGGCCGCGCGGGGACCCGTCCTGCTCCACCCCCACGACGTCCAGACCCGTCAGGGCGCTCGCGTGTTCGGCGGGGTTGCCGATCGTGGCGGAGGCCAGCAGGAACGTGGGGTCGGCGTCGTAGTGTTCGGCCAGACGGCGCAGCCGCCGCAGCACCAGCGAGACATGGCTGCCGAACACACCCCGGGCGACGTGCGACTCGTCCACGATCACCACCGACAGCCGATGCAGCAGATCGCGCCAGAAGCGGTGGTTCGGCAGGATCGTGCGGTGCAGCAGGTCGGGGTTGGTCAGGATCCAGTTCGCGGTCCGGCGGATCGCGTCACGTTCCGGTCGGGGCGTGTCGCCGTCCAGCACCGCGGCACGGATCTGTGGGAGCTTGAACCCACGGATGGTGCGCAGTTGATCGTGGGCCAGGGCTTTGGTCGGTGCGAGGTAGAGCGCGACCGACCGGTCGTCGGCCAGGAGCCGCTCGATGGTGGGCAGTTGGTAGGCGAGGCTCTTGCCGGACGCGGTCCCGGTCGCGACCACCAGGTGCTCGCCGGTCCGGGCTCGCTCCAACACCTCGGCCTGGTGGGACCACAGTTGCTCGACGCCGAGGAGCCCCAGTCGGGCCTTGAGCGCGGCCGGGAGGTCGTCCGGGACGGCCACGGTGCGCGAGGCGCGGGCGGGCAGGCGTTCGAGATGGACGAGGCCGCTCGGTTCCACCTCGAGGTCGAGGTGGCCGCCCTCGGCCGGGGCGGGGCGGTCGGTGGGGCCCGCGAGCAGTTCGAGTACGTCGCGCGGGTCCGTCGTCTCGCTCCTGCTCCGGGCCGGTCACGGTACCGGCGGTGCTGAGGCCGGGCCTGACCTCGGACCTTGCGTGGGCGGTTTCCCCGACTGCCCGGCGAGACTGCCCACGCCGTTCGCCAGCGGCCGGCGCCGGTCGCCAGCGCCTCACGGGGCCCGACGGCGGCTAGGTTCATGGTTTCGATCCGAGATGGGACACGACGGAGGACCGGTGGAGCTGCTGTCGGTGCGGAACGACCAGCGTGCGGGGTGGACGGTGATCACCGCCGTCGGCCAGCTGGACGTGGCGACCGCGCCGGCGTTCCGCCAGACGTTGCTCGAGGCCCAGTACAGCGGCGGCGCGAAGGTCGCCCTGGAGTTCTCGGGGCTGGAGTTCCTGGACTCGTTCGGCCTGGGGGTGGTGGTCGGCGGGGTGAAGCGGGCCAGGTCGCACAAGGGTGAGCTCGCGGTCGTCTGCCCCCCGGGACGGATCCGCCACGTCTTCGAGCTCACCGGGGTGGACCGGCTGCTGCGGTTGGTCGACGAGTTCGAGGCCCTGGAGGACACGAACGGGCCGAGCGGTGCCCCCGGGGACCCGGTGGCCTGACGCCGGAACCTCTCCCTGATCGCGTCGCGGCACCACCACGGCGAGGTTGACGAGCGCCCGTCCACCGCGGCGGCCTCGTCGCGAGCCGATCGCTCTCACTAGCATCGCCGCGACTGCGGCGAGCCTCGTTGTGTGTCGATCAGGAGCGGGTGTGGACCTCGATGAGCGGACGCTGACCAGCGTCGCGGCCTACGACGACCATGCGCGTGCCTATCAGGAATCGCTGCGCTTGCGACGTCCGGTCGCCGATGTCAGGCGCTTCGCCGCACATGCACGGCGGGGCGACCTCGTCCTCGATGCCGGCTGTGGTCCCGCCAACGACCTGCGCTTGTTGCGCGACGCCGGGGTGCATCCCGTCGGGGTCGATCTCTCCCTCGGGGCGCTTCGAGAGGCGCGCATGCTGCTCCCGCGACACCCGTTGGTCCGGGCTCCGCTGGGCAAGCTGCCCTTCCGGCCCCGCTCGTTCGGTGGGCTCTGGCTGTCGGGTTCGTTCAACCACCTGCCCAGGGACGCATGGGCAGCGACGTTCGCCGCACTGCTCGAGCACCTCGACCGCGGGCCGGTCTACTTCTCCTGCCCGCGGGGGGACCGCGACCTGGCGGCCTTCAGCGACCCGGTCCTCGGCGAGATCTTCGTGTCGGCCGAGGACGAGGCCGGGGTCGAGAAGATGCTCGTCGCCCACGGGGTCAAGGACCTGTCCGTCGAGCTGCGGCCTGATCCGATCCTGGATCGGCGTCGCCCGCTGGTGGTCGCGCACGGGACCTTCAGTCGCTGAGCGCGTCCCCGCTGTCGCGTTCGTGGATGGCGACGAGTAGTGGTCGCGCGGCGATGTGGAGCGGACGGATGGTGAGGTCCGCTCCGGCTCGTTCCAGTGCCTCGGACACGGCGAGATCCTCCGCAGCCACCGCGATCTTTCCGGTGTACCCGTGATGGTGGAGCGCGTTGATCAGCTGCAGGTTCGCTTCGCGCGTCCGTAGCGTGCTGATCACCCAACGGGTCGCCGCGAGCGGCAGTTGTTCGGGCAGGTCCGGGTCCTCCGCATCGCCGTAGATGACGGGGACGTCCCATTGTTCCGACTGCACGCTGCGTGGGTCGAAATCGACGCCCAGCACCTTGTCGCCGCGCTGACGGAGCTCGTCCAACACGGTCGCGCCGAACCGGCCGAGCCCGACCACCACGTACTCGGGTTCGGGCTTCTCGTCATCGAGGTCCAGGTTGGTCCCCGGCGTGCTCCGTTCGAACACGCGCAGCATCGGCTCGATCCGCTCGTAGATGCGGTCGGAGCCGTAGATCAGGTAGGTGGAGGCGCTGATGGTGATCAGGCCCACGGCCGTGACCAGGCCCACGACCTCGCCGCCGATCTGGCCCTGTGCGACGCCGAGCGCGACCAGGATGAGGGAGAACTCACTGATCTGGGCGACGGTCAGCCCGGCCTTGAACGAGACACGTTTCCGGTACCCCATCGTGCCCATGATGATCATCACGATGATCGGGTTCCCGATCAGCACGAACAACGAGAACACGACCGCGGCGCCGAGCTGATCGAGCGCGGTGCCGAGCTCGAACTGGGTGCCGAGCTCGATGAAGAAGAAGACCAGCAGGAAGTCCCGCAACGTGGTCAGCCGTCCACTGATCGCTTCGCGGTAGGGGGTCGAGGCGAGCGACATCCCGGCCAGGAACGCCCCCACCTCCTCGCTGAACCCCAGCAGGATCGAGATCGCCGCCAGGGCAACGGCCCAGGTCACCGAGGCGAGTACCAGCAGTTCGGACGAACGGGCCAGGAGGTGGGTGACGGTCGGCGCGATGTACTTGCCGACCAGCGCCACGGCGACCAGCAACAGCGTTCCGCGGATGATCACGCCGACGAACTCGCCCAGCAGGTCGTCGGCTTCCGCGCTGCCGGTCGCGGTGATGGCGATCATGGCGAGCACCACGCAGATGTCCTGCACGATCAGGAACCCCAACGCGATCCGGCCGTGGAGGTCCTCCAGTTCCCGCTTGTCGGTCAGCAGCTTGACGATGATGATCGTCGAGGAGAACGTCAGCGCCACGGCGATGTAGACGGCCGGCACCGTGTCGAACCCGAGTGCCACCGCGATCGCGTAGCCGAACAACGACGTGAACAACACCTGGCCGAGCCCTGTCGCGAGCGCGACGGGACCGAGCTTGCTGACCAAGCGCACATCGAGTTTCAGGCCGACCACGAACAGCAGCAACGAGATGCCGATGGTCGCCAGCAGCTCGATCTCCGTGGTGGACTCGACCAGGCCCAGGACCTCCGGACCCACCGCGATCCCCGCGGCGAGGAGTCCGACGATCAACGGCTGGCGCAGGACGAGCGCGAGTGCCCCGGCCGCGACGCACACGGCCAACACCCCTGCCACCTGCTCGAAGATCCCGAACTCCACCAGCGTCACCCGACGTCTCGACTGGGGGGCACCGTAGCCGTCACGGTCCAGCCCTCGCCCACCCACGGGCTGGCCCACGGGGTGGCCCGCAGCGGGCCGATCGGTGCTCTCCAGTCGGTCGACCATGGCGCTTCGTGAGGATGGCTACCGTCGACCGGCGGAAGGAGGCACGGTGTGTTGGTGATCGACGTCGCTCGATTGGAGACCTTGCTCGCCGTCGGTGGGCTGCTCCTGCTCGCGGGGGTCATGGCCAGCAAGCTCTCCAGCCGCCTCGGCGTTCCCGCGCTGCTGGCGTTCCTCGCGTTGGGCATGCTCATCGGGTCCGACGGCCCGGGCGGGATCGCGTTCGACGACCCGCTGGCGGCGCAAGGGGTGGGGATCGTCGCGTTGGCCTTCATCCTGTTCGCCGGTGGGCTGGACACACGGTGGGAGCAGGTACGGCCGGTCCTGCGGGGTGGGCTGTTGCTGTCGACGGTGGGTGTGGTGGTCACCGCGGTCGTGACGGGCCTCGCGGCGGGTCTGGTGTTGGGGGTACCGCTCGAACTCGGGCTGCTCGTGGGCGCCGCGGTGTCGTCCACGGATGCGGCAGCCGTCTTCTCCGTGCTGGGTTCACGTAGCGTGGGTCTGCGGCAGCATCTGCGGCCACTGCTGGAACTGGAGTCGGGCAGCAACGACCCGATGGCGATCCTGCTGACGGTCGGTCTCCTGGAATGGATCGTGCGCGGAGGCTTCGGAGCCGAGGATGCGATCCGTCTGCTCGTCCAGCAGTTGGCTCTCGGCATGGTCGGCGGGGCCCTGGTCGCGGCGCTACTGGCATGGGTGCTCGGCCGCGTGCGACTCGATCAGCAGGGCCTGTACCCGGTGGTCACGGTGGCGGGTGTCGTGCTGACCTATGCGACCGTGAGCGAACTCGGTGGGAGCGGCTTCCTGGCGGTCTACATCGTCGGGCTCATCCTCGGTCAGGCCGACCTGCCACACCGCCGTCGGCTGATGGATTTCCACGACGCCGTGGCCTGGTTGATGCAGATCGTGCTGTTCCTGGTGCTCGGGATGCTCGTGTTCCCGTCCCAGCTGCCGGCCGTGGCAGTGCCTGCCGTCGCGATCCTCGTGGTGCTCACCTTCGTGGCTCGACCACTGGCGGTGGCGATCTGCCTGCCTTTCGGCTGGTCGTTGCGGGAGCGGGCACTGGTCTCCTGGGTGGGACTGCGCGGGGCGGCGCCGATCCTGTTGGCCACCTTCCCGTTGGTGGCAGGGATCGACGTCGCCGGCACGGTGTTCGACGTGGTGTTCTTCGTCGTGTTCCTGTCGGTGCTGCTGCAGGGCACGTCGATCCCGGCGGTCGCCAGGAGGTTGGGCGTCGATGCGCCACTCGGCCCGCCCCGTCCCCTGGCCGTCGAAGGTGTTCAGCGGGGTTCGGCGGCCCTCGACCTGGCGGAGGTCGAGGTCGTCGGGGGTTCGACCGCCGACGGTCTGCGCATCATCGACCTCGAGCTCCCCGATCGGGTGCTGGTGGTCCTGCTGCGACGCGGTGACGACCACGTGATCCCGCAGGGCAGCACGACCGTCGAGGCAGGTGACGCGCTCGTGCTGGTGGGACCGGCCGACGACCTCGCCGAGGTCCGCACTCGGTTCGGTGGTTGAGTCCCGGCTCACCTGAGGCCTTCGGGGCGGAGCGTCAGCACCGGCACGGGTGCTTCGGGTACCACCTCGACCGTCAACACCGCTCCGGCGGCTCCGGCGACCCCGGACGCACGAAGGCCCACCCGCTGTGGGTGGGCCTCCGAGAGCCTGCGGCTCGGTCGGTCGAGCGGGATCAGCTCAGAGGAACACCGGGGCGAACACCAGGGCCACGATGGTCATGACCTTGATGAGGATGTTCATCGCCGGACCGGAGGTGTCCTTGAACGGGTCACCCACGGTGTCGCCGGTCACGGCCGCCTTGTGGGCGGGTGAGCCCTTGCCGCCGTGGTTGCCGGCCTCGATGTACTTCTTCGCGTTGTCCCACGCACCACCGGCGTTGGACATGAAGATCGCGAGCAGGAACCCGGTCACGAGCGCACCGGCGAGCAGACCACCGAGCGCCTCGGCCGAGATCAGCAGCCCGACGGCCAGTGGCAGGACCACGGCGAGCGACCCGGGCAGGATCATCTCGCGCAAGGAGGCCTTGGTCGAGATGTCGACGCACTTGGCGTACTCGGCCTTGACGCCTTCCTTGCCCTCGCGCAGCCCCGGGATCTCCGCGAACTGGCGCCGCACCTCGACGATCATCTCCTGGGCAGCGCGCCCGACCGACTTCATCGTCAGGGCCGCGAACGCGAAGGTCACCACACCACCGAGGAACAACCCGATGATCACGTCGACGGCGGTGAGGTCGATGACCTCGATGCCGACGGCGGCGGTGAACGCGCGGAACAGCGCGAGGGCGGTCAGTGCGGCCGAGCCGATGGCGAAGCCCTTGGCGACCGCGGCGGTGGTGTTGCCGAGCGCGTCCAGGGAGTCGGTGATCTCGCGGACCTCCGGGGGCATGTGCGCCATCTCGGCGATACCACCGGCGTTGTCGGAGATCGGCCCGTAGGCGTCGACGGCGACCACGGCACCCGTGGTGGCGAGCATGCCGATGGCAGCGAGCGCAGCGGCGTAGAGCCCACCGTCGATGCCCATGCCCGGCATGGCGAGCAGACCGAACCAGTAGGACCCGCCGATGGCGCCGGCGATCAGCGCGACGGAGGCCACGGTGGAGATCATGCCTTCGGCGATGCCCGCGATGATGACGGTCGCATCACCGGTCTCGGCCTGCTTCGCGAGGTTCTTCACCGGCGGGTAGTGGTCCGAGGTGTAGTACTCGGAGGCGAACCCGATGGCGTAGCCGGCGATCAGTCCGAGCACGATCGGCATCCCGAGCCACAGCGGGTTCTCGACCTCGGGGACGTCGGCGAAGATCCACAGCGCCCCGAGCACCGACACGACCGCGGTGACGACCATCGCGACGTTGGTACCGAAGTGCAGCTGCGACGACAGCGACTTGCCCTTGCGGCCGCGGACCAGGAACGCGCCACCGATGGAGGCGAACATCCCGAGCGCGCCCACGAGCAGCGGGTACAGGAAGGCGCTCTCCTGCAGGGCGTCGAAGGTCTCGGCGACGACCGCGGTGTCGGCGTCGATGCCACCGAACAACAGGGCGGCCAGCACCATCGGCGCGACGATCGAACCGGCGTAGGACTCGAACAGGTCGGCGCCCATGCCGGCGACGTCACCGACGTTGTCGCCGACGTTGTCGGCGATGGTGGCCGGGTTGCGCGGGTCGTCCTCGGGGATCCCCGCCTCGACCTTGCCGACCAGGTCGGCGCCGACGTCGGCGGCCTTGGTGTAGATACCCCCACCGATACGGGCGAACAGCGCGATCGAGGAGCCACCCAGACCGAAGGCGGCCACGACCTGGAAGGCGTCGTCGACCCGCAGGATCTGGACGAACAGCAGGTAGGCCAGCGAGATGCCGAGCAGGCCCATCCCCGCCACGGTGAAGCCCATCACGGCGCCGCCGCGGTAGGCCAGCGGCAGGGCCTTGCCGGCGCCGCCGCGGGCGGCCTCCGCGGTCCGGACGTTGGCAGCCGTCGCGATGCGCATGCCGACGAAGCCGGCGATGCCCGAGAACACGGCGCCCATCAGGTAGGCCATCGAGCCGAAGGGCCGCATGTCCGGAAGCACGACGAAGATCACCACCGTGAGGATGGCGACGAAGATGCCGATGGCCCGGTACTCGCGACGCAGGAACGCCATCGCGCCCTCGCGGATCGCGAGGGCGATCTCCTGCATGACCTCGTTGCCCTCGGGGGCGGCGTTCACCACCTTCGAGAAGTAGGCCGCCAGGACGAGGCCGGCGATGGCCGCGACGATGGCGAGGTAGGGGATCAGTTCGAACACGTGGCTCTACCTTTCCGTCCGGCCCGCGAACGCCTCGGGTCGCCGTTGGATGGCGAGGGTGAGGGCCGGGGGCCTGCCGGCAGAGCCGGCGAGGTGGGTGGGGTCGGGTGCAGGTCGTCAGTCTGTTCGTCACGCGCCATCGCCGGCGAGCTCGACCGAGGTCGAGCCCGAGGCCGCCTTCCCCCGGCACGCGAGACGGCGAGTCGGATCGGACCCGGCTCGCCTTCTCGCGGGAACCCTAGCGCCTGGCCCCCCTGGGGAACCCATAGGGCTCCCCAGGGGGGCGGACGCTCGTGGCGGGGCTCAGTGGCTCCGGCGCGTGGACATCGCCCGGAGGGGCCCGTCGCTGGGGACCGCCACGAACTCCGGCAACGGTCGACGCTCCACGCCGAGCTCGTTCAGGGCCGCACGGATCAGGCGCAGGGCGCCGTCGTTGCCGCCGACGGTGTCGTTGTACATCGCCAGCGCCAGACGCGGCCGCACCGCGGCGATCATGCGGAAGGGCTGGGGTAGGCGCGCCGCGAGCTGCACCGTGACCTGCTCGGCGACCTCCGGCATCGTCCACTGACTGGCCTCGTCGATCCCGCCGATCAGGCAGTTGCCACCCTTGGGCAGGAACCGGGCACCGCTGGCCCACAGGCCGGAAGCGAATCGCTGCTCCATACGAGCCAGCACGCCGACGACCTGGCGGGCCTGGTCGGCTTGCTGGAGGGGGGAGAGTCGGGTCGGTGACGTGGCGGTCGACGCGCTATCCATACGGGCTGCTCCTCGGTCTCGCGGCCGGAGCGCGAGAGAGTCCCGGCGCTGGCCGCCACCTGATGTCCGGGCCCCGTGATGGGGACCGTCCTCGGTCGGCTACAGACACCGAAGTAGCAGCCGGTGGCCTGGCTCGAAGCGGCATCCGTACCTGGGGTGGTCACCTCCTCGCAGGCCGCGCAGATCGATCGCTGTGCGTGGAGATGCCGTTGCCGTAGCGTGAGGTATCGACGGCCCGGTCGGGGTCGTGGTCCGAAGCTCGGGACGCTCGGTGGTTACCGTCGCCGGCTCATCCATCGCGAAGGGAACCCATGTCGTCGTGCGGCCCGGCACGGCCCCGACGAGGCCTCACGTCGCTGGGGCGACGGATGCCGATGGCGCCGATCGGCGTCGGGGTCGTGCTCTACAGCGTCGGACCCGTGTTCGTGCAGGCCTCCGACGCCTCCGGCCCGGTGTTCTCGTTCTGGCGGCTGTGGTTCGGCGTGCTGGTGCTGGGCATCGCGGCCCTGGCGCACGGAGCGGTCACGCACCAGTGGCCCCGGCTGCGCGCGTTGGGCTGGGCGGTCGGCGCGGGGGTGGCGTTCGGGATCCACCAACTCCTGCTGTTCACGGCCATCAAGGCCACCACCGTCGCCGACGTCACCTTGTTGAGTGCTCTGGGTCCGCTGGTGACCGCGCTGCTCGCGTTGCCCTTCTTCGGCGAGCGGCCCGGCACGGCGTTCCGCGTCTGGTCGGCCGTGGCCATGTGCGGCGCGGCGGTCGTCGCGGTCGGTGGGGGGAGCGGGCCCGAGGGCGATCCGTGGGGGATGGCGCTCGCGCTCGGCAACGTGGTGTTCTTCGCGGTGTTCTTCCTGATGTCGAAGGGGAGCCGGGGCCGGCTGGCGTTGCTGCCCTTCCTCTTCGGGGTGATGACGGTGGCGGCCATCACGGTCAGCGGTTACGTGCTGGTCGCCGACGAGTCCGTCGGTGCCGTGACGTCCACCGATCTGTCGTACGCCGCGATCGTCGCCGTGGCGCCCGGCTTCCTCGGGCACGTGGTCATGACGTGGCCGCTGGGGTGGGTGCCGGCGAACGTGCCCCCCGTCATGCGGCTCGGGGTGCCGGTGCTCGCCTCGATCTGGGCGTGGTGGTTCCTCGGCGAGACGATCGCGCTGACGCATGTGGGTGGAGGGTTGCTGACCCTGCTCGGGGTGGGAGGCGCGGTGCTCTCGCCCGCGGGACGACGATTCGTCAACGGGGAGCGCTCCAGGCACCCGGCCCCGCCCGGATCGACCCCGGCCGACCCGGCCCGATGACCCAGGTGCGCGTTCATCGCACGCGCTGTCGAGGGTGATCGGGCCGGTGCCGCGGGGTCCCCCTACGGGGACCCCGGTTCGAGTGCGGGAGGCCCTGGGACGGCGCGTAGGTGGGTCGTTGGTGGGCTCGCCTGTTTGACACGGTGCTCGGCACGGTTCACCTTCACGCCACCGAACCGCCCTCCGACGGTCCGGCACGTCCTGGAAGGAACGTCGTCCTCGTGGCCCAGAACCTCGTCATCGTCGAGTCGCCCGCCAAGGCCAAGACCATCGAGCGCTACCTCGGCTCCTCGTACAAGGTGTTGGCGTCGTACGGCCACATCCGTGACCTCCCGCGTTCGAACTTCGCGATCGAGTTCGAGGACGACGGCGAGTGCAAGCTGGTCTATGAGGTTCCGGAGAAGTCGAAGAAGCACGTCGCCGCGTTGAGGAAGGCCGCGAAGTCCGCCGACACCGTCTGGCTCGCCCCGGACCTCGACCGCGAGGGTGAGGCGATCGCCTGGCACATCGCGGAGATCCTCGACCTCGACCTCGCCCAGACCAACCGCGTCACCTTCGACGAGATCACCGAGCCCGCGATCAAGGCCGCCTTCCAGGCGCCGAGGTCGCTGAACACCGCCCTCGTCGATGCGCAGCAGGCGCGACGCGCCGTGGACCGGATCGTCGGCTACCGCCTGTCGCCGGTGCTGTGGCGCACGGTCGCCTCCGGCATCTCGGCCGGGCGCGTGCAGTCGGTCGCGTTGCGGATGCTGGTCGACCGTGAGGACGAGATCCGCGCCTTCGTTCCGGAGGAGTACTGGAGTTTCCCGTCCGCCTTCGCCCGGTCACGTGCTGGCGCCCCCGAGATCGACGCGAACCTGTTCGCCGTCGGCGAGCAGAAGATCGCCACGCCCAAGGACCTCGAGGACAAGAGCGAGGGGCGCAGGGCCAAACTCCTGGTGGTCCGCAACGAGGCCGACGCGACCCAGCTCGCGGAGCGGGCCCGGGGGCTCGACTACACCGTCGCCGAGGTCCGCCGCACCGAGGCCAAGCGTCAGCCCAAGCCCCCGTTCAAGACCTCGACGTTGCAGGGCGAGGCGTCCAAGTACGGTTTCTCCGCGCGACAGACGATGGCCGTGGCCCAGCAGCTCTACGAGGGCATCAACCTCGGTGGCGAGCAGGTCGGACTCATCACCTACATGCGTACCGACTCGCTGAACCTCTCGGATCAGGTGCTCGGGGAGATCAACAGCTACGTCGGTGAGCACTACGGCCAGCGCTACGGCATCGACAAGCCGCGGCGCTTCGCCGGCAAGACCAAAGGCGCGCAGGAGGCCCACGAGGCCTGCCGTCCGACCTCGATCGCCCGCTCCCCGGAGCGGGTGCGCCGCTACCTCTCCTCGGAGCAGGCGCGGCTCTACGAGCTGATCTGGAAGCGCACGGTCGCCACGCAGATGGCGCCGGCGGTCTTCGACCGGGTCAGCGCGGACGTCATCGGCGAGGACGCGCAGGGCACCATCACCCACCGTGTCACCGGCCAGGTCGAGAAGTTCGACGGGTTCCTACGTGCCTACCGCGCCGTCCGGGACGAGGACGAGGGCGACGAGGACCTCTCGGATCAGCTCCCGCAGCTCGAGGAGGGCCAGGTCCTGCACCTCGCCACGCTCCTACCCGAGCAGCACGAGACCTCCCCACCACCGCGCTACTCGGAACGCACGCTCGTCGAGGCACTCGAGGAGGAGGGCATCGGTCGACCGTCCACCTACGCCTCGATCATCTCCACCCTCGAGCAGCGCGAGTACGTGCTCAAGGAATCGCGCCGGTTCTTCGTCACCGACCTCGGCGAGGTCGTGGTGTCGTTCCTCAAGGCGCACTTCCACGAGATCGTGGATCTTCAGTTCACCTCGCGGATGGAGTCGACCCTCGACGAGATCGCCACGGGTGATGAGGAGTGGAGCACCACGGTCAGCCGCTTCCTCGACGAGGTCGACGAATGGGTCCGTGAGCGCAAGCCCGAGCGGCCGCGCCTCCCGCTCTACCACCCCGCGGACTGTCCCGTCTGCGACGCGCCGATGGAGCGGGTGTTCTCCGGCAAGTCCAAGCAGTGGTTCGCATCCTGCAACCGGTGGCCGGACTGCGACGGCACGCTGCCGCTCGAGGACGACGGTTCGGTCGGCGAGCCCGAGCCCGAGCCGGAGCCGGACGAGGACGTCCGGTGCCAGATCTGTGAGAAGCCGATGCTGCTGCGCAGCGGCAAGTTCGGCAAGTTCTACGGTTGCATCGACTACCCGAAGTGCAAGGGCATCCGCAACGTCCAGCACCGCCTGATGTACCGCAACGACGACGACGAGATCGTGCCCTTCCGTTCGCCGACCGATCCGGAGAACAGCTACCTGGAGCGCCGGACCTCGCGCTACGGCAAACCGTTCGTGGGTTCGACCGGTTATCCCGACGACGTGTTCGCGGTGTGGTCGCTGCCCATCGCCTCCCCGTGTCCCGAATGTGGCTCGCCCCTGCGTCCACCGCCCAAGAACCGCAAGGAACCGGTCGCGATCTGCACGCACCCGAAGGTCAACCACGTCTTCGAGACCGACGACTTCGACGTGCCGTCGGTCGCGACCTGGACCGTGGTCGGGGGCGTGCCCAAGTACGACCCGGAACTCGGCGGCGAGGCGATCGACAAGGAAGAGGTCCCGGCGCCGATCCCGTTGCGCCTCACCGGCACACAGAAGCCGCCGGTGAAGAAGAAGGGCACGAAGAAGACCTCCAAGAAGACGGCGTCGAAGAAGGCCACCGCGAAGAAGACGACGGCCAAGAAGAAGACCACCGCCAAGAAGACCGGGGCGCGCAAGACCTCCCGCAAGAGCGCCGCGAAGACCACCGCGAAGGAACCGGCGGCCAAGGACACCCCCTAGCGCCCCGGCTGCCGGCCGTGCGCTCGGTCGTGCGGTTCGGCACCCGAGGCGGAACGCAACGGGTGACCCTCGGTAGTCTCGACGGATGAACGAGGACGGTCCGGGGGCCCATCTCCCCGCTGAGCCCGGCGACCGAGGTGCGACCTCGGCCGTCTACCGGTCGTTGTTCCGGAACCGTCCGTTCCGCAACATGGCGCTCGCCACCCTCAGTTCGGCGATGGGCGATTGGATCGGGTTCCTCGCGATCATCGCACTGACGGCCACCCTGCTGGGCGGATCGAGCGCGGCGCTGTTCGGGGTCTCGGGGATCATGGTCGCCCGGGTGGTGCCGAGCCTGCTGATCGCCCCCGTGGCCGGCATGTTCGTCGACCGGTGGGACCGCAAGCGGGTGCTGATCTGGACCGACATCGGTCGCGGGGCCGTGATGGCGATGATCCCGTTCACCGACGAGTTCATGACGCTGGTGTTCGCGACGTTGCTGATCGAGGTCATGTCGTCGCTGTTCGCCCCGGCCAAGGACGCGGTGCTCCCGAGCCTGGTCAAGGACGAGGAACTGGTCGCAGCCAACCAGGTCAACCTGCTGACCACCTACGGGACGCTGCCGCTCAGCGCCGCGCTGTACTCGCTACTGGTGCTCGCGGCGGTCACGTTCGCCCCCGAGGGCAGCTTCCTCGCCGATCGTCCCGTGGCGCTCGCGATCTGGTTCAACGCCCTGTCGTTCTGGGTCTCGGCGCCGCTGCTCGCCCGGTTGACGTTCCCGAAGCCCACCGCCCGGCGCCCCGACGAACCGTTGGAGCAGCAGGGATCGTGGGAGTTGCTCAAGGAGGGTTTCCGTTTCGTCGGCGGGCAGCCGGTGATCCGGGCGCTGATCCTGGGGGTCATGGTCGCGTTCGCCGCGGCGGGCGCGGTCATCACCACCGGCGAGTTCTTCGCCCGCCTGCTGAACGCCGGGCAGCCCGGGTACGGGGTCCTGGTCTCGGCCGTCGGGGTCGGGCTGATCCTCGGGCTGCTGTTCGCGGACCCGATCACCCGGCGCGTGCGCCCCGAGAGACTGTTCGCTCCCGGCATCGGGGTCGCCGGTGCGGCGCTGATGGTGACCGCGGCGATGCCGACCCTGCTGGCTGCCCTGCCCCCGGCGGCGATGATGGGTGGTGGCGCGGGGGTGTCGTTCATCGTGGGGTACACGGTGCTGCAGCAACGCGCGGACGACCGCATCCGCGGTCGGACCTTCGGGGCGTTCAACTCCGGGGTCCGGTTGGCCATCTTCGGTTCGACCATCGCCGTGCCCTTCCTGATCGCCGTGGTCGGTCAGGAACGTCGCATCGACGGTGTCTACCCCTACGTGTTCGGGGGGATCCGCTACACCCTGATGGGTGCCGGCGCGCTGGCCGTCCTCGGTGCCGTGCTCGTCGGTCGGTCGCTAGCGAAGGCGCTGCACGCCGAGACGCTCGGCCTGACCGACGACGAGGACATCCCGCTCGTCGTCGACAGCGGGGTGTTCGTGGTCTTCGAGGGCGGGGACGGCACCGGAAAGACCACCCAGATCCGCCTGCTGCGCTCCGCGATCGAACGTGTCGGTCACCTCGCGGTCGTCACGCGCGAGCCCGGGGGCACGCGGCTGGGCGAGCAGGTGCGCGAGCTGTTGCTCTCCCGCTCATCCGAGGACATGGACGCCCGGACCGAGGCCCTGCTGTACGCCGCCGCACGGGCCCAGCACGTCCGGGAGATCATCGTTCCGGCGCTCGAGCGCGGTTCGATCGTGCTGTGCGACCGCTACGTCGACTCGTCCATCGCCTACCAGGGGGCCGGTCGCGGACTCGGCGAGGAGGCTGTCGCGCAGCTCAATCGGTGGGCCACGGAGTCGTTGCGACCGGACCTGACCGTGCTGCTCGACATCGACCCCACCGCGGGTCTGGAGCGGGCCGTCGGTGACGGGGTCCCGGATCGTCTGGAAGCTGCGGGACTCGAGTTCCACCGCGAGGTCCGGGCGGCGTTCCACCGCCGTGCGGATCTCGACCCGGACCGCTACCTGGTGCTCGACGCCACCCGGCCCGTCGAGGAACTGCACGCCAAGATCCGATCGGCGGTGCTGCGCCGGATGGACCTGCCGTCGGCGATCCCGGTCGCTGAGCCGATCCGGACCTCCGAGCGTCGCTCGTGAGCGACGGTCCCTGGAACGCGGTGCTGGCCCAACCCGCAGCCACGGCGGCGTTGCGTGCGGCGCTCGCCAACGACGAGCTCGCCCACGCCTGGCTGCTGGTCGGACCCGCCCATGTCGGTCAGGTCGAGATCGCACGGGCCCTGGGCGCGGCGCTCAACTGTCCCACCCCGGCGGCCGCCGACCTCGGCTGCGGGAGTTGTTCCGCGTGCCGGCGGATCCTCGCTGACAGGCATCCCGCGATCGCGGCACTCGAACCGGAGGGCGCGTTCCACCGGGTCGACGAGGTTCGCGATTGGATCCATGACGTCTCGCTGACGATGACCGAAGGGCGCCGGCGGGTGGTGCGCGTCATCGCCGCGGACCGCATGAACATCCCGGCGCAGAACGCCTTCCTGAAGATCCTCGAGGAACCACCTCCATCGGTGGTCTGGATGCTGGAGGTCGAGGACGACTCGGTGCTGCTCGACACGGTGATCTCTCGGTGCCGTCGGCTGGACCTGGTGCCGTTCGGGCCGGAGGCGCTGATGCAGCGCGCCCGCGAATGGGAGGTGCCCGCCGAGCATCAGGAGGCGCTGGTGCGCGCCTCGATGGGCTTGCCGGAGCGGCTGCGCGACCTGGCGGACCCGGACGTCGCCGCGGCCCGGTGGCGCCACCTGGCCATCCTGGACCGACTCGCGACCGGCGGACCGGGGCAGGTGGTGCCACTCGCCAAGGAGTTGGTCACGTGGTCCAGGGGACGCGCGGTCCCGCTGAAGGAGAAGCACGCCCGGGAGCTGGCCGAGAAGGAAGAGGAGTTCGGCGTCGAAGGGCCCCGGGGGTGGCCCCCCGGGGTCAGGCAACGGCTCGTGAAGGCGCATGATCGGCTGGAGAAGCAAGAGCTCCGGCGATCGCTCGACATCGTGTTGGACGACCTCGGCAGCTACCTGCGCGACCTGCTCGCCGTACAGTCGGGTGCTGCCGCCGGAGCGCTGGTCAACATCGATCACGAAGCGGCGCTGTATCGGGATGCACTGCGCCTGCCGGCCCCCGCGGCCGTGCGGGGGATCAGCGCCGTCGCGGCCTGTCGCGACGCCCTCGACCGCAACGGGGCCCCCGAACTCCAGCTCGAACGCCTGTTGCTCGCGCTGGCACTGCCGATCTACGCGACGTCGGCCTGACGGCCGGCTGACCGCGAGGCCTGACCGGCCCGCCGGTCAGGCCTCGTGATCGACCAGTTCGCCGCCGGCCAGTCTGGCGAGATCGTCGCCGGCGCGGGCGAGCCGTGCCTTGCCCTTCGAACGGGTGGCGCTCGACAGGATCGGTTCGATCGGTTTGAACAGCAATGACCGGACCCGGATCCGGATGCCGTAATGGGTCGCGCTCCCGGCGGGATCATCGCTGATCGTCACCGTGCCGTCGCCGCTCAGGGGTCCGTCGGTCACCGCGACGACCAACCGGTGTGGCGCCTCGCGCTCGAGCACGGTGAGTGTCACCACCAGAGGTCGTAGCGGCGGCCGGGTGTCGAAGGTCAGCCGTGCGCCGCCCAGATCGTCGCCATGTCCACCCAGCGCCTGCGCATCACTGATGGCGGGCCACCACTGGGACCAGGTCGTGAGGTCGTTGACGACACTCCAGAGTGCATCCGGCCCGGGCGTCGTCCGCCAGGTTCCCGTGATGGTGATCGCTCCCACCTCGTCGTCCTCATCGTCGGCAGCGACCCCCACGCTAACCGCCGGGGATCGCACCAGGGTGAGCCCGGCCGGGCCAGGGGCATGGGCGGGGAAGGGGGCGGGCTCGGCGAACGTGCCGGCTCGCTACCCTTCGCCCGTCCGTCCCCCTGTGGGCGGACGTGCTGGGGTAGCTCAGTCGGCAGAGCAGCCGCCTCGTAAGCGGCAGGTCGAGGGTTCGATTCCCTTCCCCAGCTCCCAGGTGCGGTGCGATCGTGTTCCCCGCGCCCCACCTCGGGGCCAGGCGACCGGTGACGCCGATCGGTGGGTGGCTCGTATCAAGGGTTCGCCCGCGCGAACGCGGCCGCCGCCTCGATCTGGTCCCGGGTCGGACGGACGCGGGTGTAGAGCACGAACTGCTCGGCGGCTTGCAGCGCGGCGACCTCGGCGCCGGTGATGACCGGCTTGCCCGCAGCTCGGGCCCGCGCGATCAGTGGGGTCTCGGCGGGTGATGCGACCACGTCGAAGATGGTCGTGGCCCCGTCGATGACCGATCCGGGAAGCGGAAGCGAGTCCGCATCCTCGCCTCCGGCCATGCCCACGGGGGTCGCGTTGACCACGAGGCGGGGGTCGAGCCCGTCGGCCCGGGACCGCCAGTCGTAGCCGTAGCGATCCGCGAGGTCACCTCCCGTGGTCTCGTTGCGGGAGACGATCGTGCCCGACTCGAAGCCCCCGTCACGGAGTGCGGCGACCACCGCCTTGGCCATGCCGCCGCTGCCGCAGACCACGAACGGGGTGCTCGGGGGTACCCGACGGTCGGCCAGCAGGTGTGCGATGGCCAGGTAATCGGTGTTGAAGGCCTCCAGGTGTCCGTCGGTGTTCACGATCGTGTTCACCGACCGGATGCTCGCCGCCGAGCCGTCGACCGTGTCCACGAGCGCGAGGCAGGGCTCCTTGAACGGCATCGAGATGCTGCAACCCCTGATGCCGAGCGCACGCACACCGGCGATCGCGGCCTCGAGGTCGCTCGTGGTGAAGGCCTTGTAGAGGTAGTCGAGCTCGAGCGCCGCGTAGAGGTGGTTGTGGAACCGCGTGCCGTGGTTGCCCGGCCGAGCTGCCAGGGAGATGCACAGCTGGGTGTCCTTGGAGATCCGGGATCGGCTCGGCTCGGTCGGTGTCGTATCGGCCATCCGTTCGCTCCTTCGCGTGCCTCGATACCCGGACCTCGCATCCTCCAGCAGAGCCGCTCGGACATGGCGTGGCCGTGACCGAACGGCCGAGTTGGACCTCACCGGGAGCTGTCAGAGTCAGTGGCGGATAGGGAACCGACTATCGCCGTCGTGGGAGAGTTCCGGCGGGGGCGATGGGGCTCGGGCTGCTCGATGGTCGAGGTCCTCCAGGTCGGGCGACGAATCGAGGAGGATCCCGTGAAGAGAGCGTTGGTGGCGGTGGCCGCATGTGCGTTGTTGCTCGCAGCATGTGGGGATGGCAACGGCGAGGAGGATCCGCTCGCCGGCCTCGATGCCAACGGCGACAACGGCGACAACGGCGAGGAGCCAGCCGGTGACGTCGATCCCGAGGACCCCGACACGGTCCCCGACGACGCGGTCGAGATCTTCAGCTGGTGGACCGGAGCGGGTGAGGAAGCGGGTCTGCTCGCCCTGATCGACATGTTCGAGTCCGAGTACGGCCACGAGGTCGTCAACTCGGCCGTGGCGGGTGGCGCAGGAACGGACGCGCAGGCGGTGCTCACGAGCCGGATGCAGGCCGGACAACCGCCGTCGTCGTTCCAGATCCACGCGGGTCGGGCGCTACTCGACCAGTGGGTGGCCGCTGACGCCATGGAGCCCCTCAACGACCTCTACGACGAGGAGGGCTGGTGGGAGGTGTTCCCCGACGAGCTGCTCGAGATGACCACCGACGAGGACGGCAACATCTACTCGGTCCCGGTCAACGTGCACCGATCCAACGTGCTGTTCACCAACACCCAGGTGTTCGAGGACAACGACCTGACGCCGCCGACCACCTTCGACGAGTTCTTCGAGGTCGCGGACGCACTCGAAGCCGCCGGTGTGACCCCGCTGGCGCTCGGTGACAACGAGAGCTGGACCCTGCTGCACACCTGGGAGACGGTCCTGCTCGGGACGGTCGGCCCGGAGACCTACCAGGCACTGTTCGACGGCGAAGCGGACTGGCAGAGCCCGGAGGTGGTCGAGTCGTTCGAGAACCTCGAGCGGATGTTCGGCTACATCAACGACGACCACTCGGCCCGGAACTGGCAGGACGCGGCCCAGCTTGTCGCCGAGGGCGAGGCAGCCATGAACATCATGGGTGACTGGGCCCAGGGCTACTTCTCGACGGATCTGGAGATGGAGCCCGAGACCGACTTCGGCTGGGAGCCCACACCGGGGACCGATGGCAGCTTCATCACCGTGGTCGACACCTTCGGGTTGCCCGAGGATGCACCGAACCGCGAGGGAACGCTCGACTGGCTGCGCGTCCTCGGCTCGGTGGAGGGCCAGGACACCTTCAACCCCCTGAAGGGCTCGATCCCGGCACGGCTCGACGGCAACATCGCGGAGTACAACGAGTACGGCCAGGACACCTACAACGACTTCCAGGACGACTCGCTGGTGCCCTCGCTGGCCCACAACAGCGCGGCGCCCCCGAACTTCACGGACGCCGCGATGTCGGCGGTCGTCGAATGGATGGCGCAACGCGACGCCGAGAGGTCGGCCGAGCAACTCGAGCAGGCGGCGGACGACTTCCTCCGCTAGCCGCAGCCGAGGAGGGTGGGATGGCGGTCGGCGGCGACACCGAGGTTGCGGCGGGTGACGCCGGCTCCACGCGTGCGGAGCCGGCGTCGAGGGACCGTGTCAGACGCAAGCGTTCGCTCGAGCGGGCCCTGCCGGTGTTGCTGTTGCTGCCATCCATCCTGGCGATGGGCGTGTTCGTCTACGGGTTCATCGCCTGGACCGGTTGGGTATCGGTCAGCAACTGGACCACGTTCGTCCGGGACCTCAGCTTCGGGGGGTTCGACGCCTACACCCGGTTGCTCGATGACTTCCGGTTCCTCTCCGGGATGCGCAACGTCATCGTGTTCACGGTGCTGTTCGTCGGGGTGTCGGTCGTGCTCGGGTTGACGCTCGCCATCCTGCTCGACCGCGACCCCTGGGGAGGTCCGCTCTGGCGCAACATCTTCCTGTTCCCGCTGGCGATCTCGTTCGTGGTCACCGGGGTCGTGTGGCAGTGGTTGTTGAACCCCCGCGCCGGTGTGAACCTGCTGCTGGACCGGCTCGGGGTCGAGACCCTCCCGATGTGGTACGTCTCGACCGCGGTGGTGCCCGGCTGGCGTTGGGGCCAGATCGACCTCGTGATCCCCGTGGCCCTGGTCGCGGTGGTCATCGCGGCGGCGTGGCAGATGTCGGGGTTCGCGATGGCGATCTATCTGGCCGGGTTGCAGGGCATCTCGGAGGACCTCCGGGAAGCGGCCCGGGTCGACGGGGCCAGCGAGTTCTCCATCTACCGGCGGGTGATCCTGCCGATGCTCCGTCCGATGACGATCACGATCGTCATCGTCCTGGGGCACATCTCGCTGAAGACCTTCGACCTCATCTTCGTCATGACGGGACCGGGGACCGGCTACGTGACCGATGTACCCGCCGTCTACATGTACGAGTCGACGTTCCGGGCCAACCAGTTCGCGCGAGGAGCGGCGATCTCGGTCGTGCTGCTCGTGCTGGTGGTGCTGCTGATGGCTCCGGCGATCTGGGCGCGCAACAAGACCGAGGAGGCGAGCCGTGAGTAAGGTCCTCGCCCGCACCCCGCTGTACCTCGTGCTCATCGCGGTCGCGATCTTCTCGCTCGTGCCGCTCTACATCATGCTGGTCACGAGCTTCAAGTCGCCCGTGGAGGCGACGATCAGCCGCATGTGGGAGTTGCCGTCCACCCTCAGCCTGGACGCGTGGCGCGGAGCCTGGTCGATCCTGCGCCCGTATCTGATCAACAGCTTCGCCCTGGCGATCCCTGCGACCTTGCTGTCGTCCCTGATCGGGTCCATCAACGGCTACATCTTCGCCCGTTGGCGGTTCCGCGGTTCGGAGATCGTGTTCAACGCCCTGCTGCTGGGGATGTTCATCCCCTACCAGATCGTGCTCATCCCCCTGGTCGTGACCCTGCAGTCGATGGGTCTGTACAACACGATCTACGGGCTGGTGCTGACCCACGTCATCTACGGCATCCCGATCACGACGTTGATCTTCCGCAACTTCTACGCCCGGATCCCCAACGACGTGATCGAAGCCGGCCAGATCGACGGCGCCGGACTGCTCGGCATCTACCGACGGATCGCCCTGCCGCTGTCGCTGCCCGGGTTCGTGGTGGTGGGGATCTGGCAGTTCACCCAGATCTGGAACGAGTTCCTCTGGGCCGTCACCCTGACCAGCGCCGGACAGCGGCCCGTCATGGTCGCGCTACAGAACATCTCCGGGAGTCAGATCGTCGAGTTCGACCTGCAGATGGCCGCGGCCATGCAGGCGGCGTTGCCGACGTTGATCATCTACGTGTTGCTCGGCCGTTACTTCGTGCGGGGTCTCCTGGCCGGCGCGGTCAAGGGCTAGCGATGCTCGTCCGCCGGGTGGGGACGAACGAGGAGGAGTGGTGCCGCAGCCGATCGGAGCGATCCACCTCTCCGAGTTGGAGCACGAGGCTCGAAGGCTCCTGCGTTTCGCCTCGGCCGGCCGCCACCCGCAGGGCGGCTTCGCGTGGCTCGACGAGCAGGGTCGGCCGCAGCTCGACCGTGATGTCGAGCTCTGGATCACCTGCCGGATGACCCACGCGTTCGCCCTGGGGGCGCTGATGGGGTTCCCGGGTGCCGAGGCGCTCGTCGATCACGGCGTGGCGGCGCTCACGGGACGCCTGCGAGACGAGCGGTACGGCGGCTGGTACGCGGCCGTCGGCCACGACGGCCCGACGGTGACGCACAAGGGTGCCTACGAGCACGCCTTCGTGGTGCTCGCGGCGTGCTCGGCGTCGGTGGTGCAACGGCCGGGAGCCCGGGCGCTGCTCGCCGACGCACTGCACCTGCAGGACCAGCGCTTCTGGGAGGAGGTCCCGGGGGCCGTCGTCGACGTCTGGAACCGTGACTTCACCGAACTGGAGGACTACCGCGGCGCCAACGCCAACATGCACACCGTCGAGGCCTACCTGGCGGCGGCCGATGTCACGCGTGACCCGATCTGGTTGGGGCGGGCGCGACGCATCGTGGAGCGCTTCCTCGGGGTCGCTCGGGACCACGGCTGGCGGCTTCCGGAACACTTCGACACCCGATGGGAACCGATGCTCGACCACAACCGCGACGAGCCCGCCCACCCGTTCCGGCCCTACGGGGCGACGGTCGGGCATGGCTTCGAATGGGCTCGGTTGGCTCTGCACGTATGGGCGGCCGACGGGCACACGGCACCGGAACTGCGGCACGGTGCGAGCGCGCTGTTCGACCGGGCGGTGGCCGACGGATGGTGGGCCGACGGCGAACCGGGGTTCGTCTACACGACGGATTGGGAGGGCCACCCGGTCGTCCGGAGCCGCCTCCACTGGGTGGCGACCGAGGCGATCAATGCCGCCGCGGCGCTACACCTGGCCACCGGCGACGAGCAGTACGGGGTGTGGTACCGGACCTGGTGGGACTACGCCACGAGGTTCCTCGTCGATCACGAGGGCGGGTCGTGGCACCACGAGTTGGATGCTCGCAATCGGCCCGCGGCATCGGTCTGGTCCGGCAAGCCCGACATCTACCACGCGCTCCAGGCGACCTTGGTGCCGCGGTTGCCGTTGGCGCCCTGCCTGGCGAGGGCCATGGCCCGCGGCTCCACGTAATGTCCGTACAATGCGGTGGCGCGCTCGCGACGGGTGTCCTCGGGACGTCGTCGGGAGGCCCACGAGGGGACGCGCTCGTACCGGAGGATCGCCGATGAGCAACTACACCATGACCGTCACGCTCGAGGCTGACGAGGTCGAGGCCGAGCAGCGCGTCCGAGCGGCGTTGAAGGACCAGGGCTTCGGCATCCTCTCCGAGATCGACGTGCGCGCCACCCTGCTCGAGAAGCTGGGAGAGGACGTGGGCGTCTACAAGATCCTGGGCGCCTGCAACCCCCCGCTGGCCAAGCGGGCGATCGACGCCGACCCCGACATCGGCGCGATGCTGCCGTGCAACGTGGTCGTGCGCGCCAACCCCGACGGCGGGACCGACATCGCCGCGGCCGACCCGGCGGCCATGCTCGCGATGGGGGCCGAGGGGTTGGACGAGGTCGCCAGCGAGGCGCGCGCGGGCATCGAAGCGGCCCTGGCCGCTCTCGTCCGGGATCGCTGAGTCCTTCAACGAACTCGGGGCGTCGGGCGGGGGTGGTGAGGGAGAACGCCCCTGGCCGTCGTATACCCCCAGGGGCATACTTCGGCGATTGCAGCGGTCGCTGCAGTGCCCCGAGGATCAAGGACCCGGCGATGAACGTCCCTGCTCCGTTCCGTCATGAGCACCAACCCCTTCCGGCGATGTGGGGGGTGGCGGCATGACCGACCACGACCACCACGGATCCATCCTCGACGAGCTCAAGCCCCAGCACCGGGATCTGAGGCGCGCCATCCCGGAGGTCTACAAAGGCTTCGGCGAGATGAGTGCGGCGGCGCTCGCGCCCGGCGTGATCGAGGGTGGGATCAAGGAACTCATCGCCCTCGCCATCGGCGTCGTCGACGGGTGCGATGGCTGCATCGCCTCCCATGCCCGAGGTGCGGTGCGAGCCGGTGCGACCAAGGAGCAGGCGGCCGAGGTGCTCGGCGTGGCCATCATGATGCACGGTGGCCCGGCGACGATCTACGGCGCTCGCGCCTACACCGCGTTCAACGAGTTCGCCGACGCCCAGTCGTGATCGCCCGGGCACGACCAGCGCCGGAAGCAGGTGCGGTCAGCGCCTGAACAGCCGGCTCAGCAACGATCCCGGCCGATCCTCGGCCCGGTCGGGGTCCGGGCAGGAACAGCGCTCGTCCTTCGGCACGGACCCCATGACCTGCTGGACATGCTGGCCGCAGCCGTCCCAGGTCGTCTTGTTGCAGCTGCGACAGGTGGCCTGGCGGCACATGGGCTCTCCGAGGAGGGTGCGAGGTGCCGCGCACGGCGGCCGACAACGCCAAGTATACCCCGGGGGGTATATGGTGAGCGGACCGGGTTCGGTGGGGCGCGGGCCCCAGAACCCCGACAGGGAGGCAGGTGTCCATGGTCGCGAGTTCCGATCACGTCGCGCCGGCAGCGCACACGGTGTCGGATGCGGAAACGCTCCGGGCGGTCCGCCACCGGCTGCGTCGAGCCCAGGGGCAGATCGGTGGTGTGCTCGGCATGCTCGAGGACGGACGGTCCTGCCGGGAGGTGGTCACCCAGCTCGCCGCGGTGAACAAGGCCGTCGACAAGGCCGCGTTCATGTTGATCGCCACCGCGCTGCGCGAGTGTCTCCAGGAGGACGAGGTGGACGCGGAGGTCGTCGCCGAGCAACTGCAGAAGCTCTTCCTCACGATGGCCTGATGGGCAGGCGCCGCGGCCGGGCGACCAGCCGGCCGGTGAGCCCGACGACCGCCGTGCCCCCAGGCGGGGCGGGGCGTCAACGGGTCGGGAGCAGGATGCCATCACCTGATCTGCCCCCGTTAGGGTGTCGGCACGAGGCTGCGATCTTGTGCAAGCCGTGCATGCCGACGATCAAGGACATGGTGTTGAACGCACTCGACAGGTTCCGGCTGGATGGACGTGTGGCGATCGTGACCGGGGCATCGTCCGGGTTGGGGGTCGCCTTCGCTGAAGCCCTCGCGGACGCCGGCGCCGACCTGGTGCTGGCCGCCCGGCGGGTCGATCGGCTCGAGGAGACGCGCGAGCGGATCGAGCAGCGAGGTCGTCGCGCCCTGGTCGTGGGCACCGACGTCGCCGATCCGGAGAGTTGTCACGCGCTGGCGGCGGCGGCCACGGAGGAGTTCGGGCGGATCGACGTCCTGGTCAACAACGCCGGGATCGGCACGGCGGTTCCGGCCACGCGGGAGACACCGGACGAGTTCCGTCGGGTCATCGACGTCAACCTCAACGGGTGCTATTGGATGGCACAGGCGTGCGTCGGCGGGATGGGCCCCGGGGCCAGCATCGTCAACGTGAGCAGCGTGCTCGCACTCGTGACCGCGGCCCTGCCGCAGGCGGCCTATGCGGCCAGCAAGGCGGGGCTGCTCGGCCTCACGCGCGACCTCGCGCAACAGTGGACCGGCCGCAAGGGCGTGCGGGTCAATGCGCTGCTGCCGGGGTTCTTCCCGTCCGAGATGACCGAGCAGTACCCGGAGGGCTACCTCGAATCCAAAGAGTCCCGGCTGTGCGTCGGCCGGGCCGGCGAGCCGGAGGAGTTGGCGTCCGCACTGCTGTTCCTCGCAAGCGATGCCTCGTCCTACATCACCGGCCAGACGCTCGTCGTGGACGGCGGGCTGACGATCACCTGACCGGTACCCGGCCACCTCGCGAGACCCGTCTCACGGCCGGGCGGCGACCGGGCGACGGGTTGCGCTGCGCGCCGTCCGCATCGGCCGCGACCGGCGCGCTGGTAGTTTGCCTGCCTCCCGTGGCCCAGGACGTAGGGCCGTGACCCTCACCCGGTCCAGCGCCCACGATCGCCTGCTGTGGCCGCCACGAAGCTCCTGGAGGACCCATGACCGGCTCCCATCCGTCCACGGACAGATCCATGGGCGCCGGTGACGTGCACCCGCTCGACGACCGCCACGTCGCCAGCTTCGAGGTCATCCCGACCCCGCACGAGCTGCGAACCGAGTTCCCCCGCACGGAGGCGGGTGCGGTCACGGTCGCGGCCGGACGTGATGCGATCGCGGCCGCGATGCGCGGGACCGATGATCGCATGGTCGTGATCGTCGGGCCGTGCTCGATCCACGATCCGCGTCTGGCGCGCGAGTACGCGGAGCGGCTCCGGAAGGTCGCCGACGACCTCGCGGACGACCTGATCGTGGTGATGCGGACCTACTTCGAGAAGCCACGCACCTCGATCGGTTGGAAGGGTCTGATCTACGACCCGGGCCTCGATGGCAGTTCGGACGCGTCGCGGGGGTTGCGCGTCTCACGCCAGGTGTTGCTCGAGGTGACCGAGCTGGGGCTGCCGTGCGCGGTCGAGGTGCTGGACACCATCACCCCGCAGTACCAGTCCGACCTCGTCGCGTGGGCGGCCATCGGGGCGCGCACCGTCGAGAGCCAGGTCCATCGGCAGCTCGCCTCGGGGCTGTCGATGCCGGTCGGGTTCAAGAACGGCACCGACGGCACGATCGGGGGTGCGGCCAACGCGATGGCGGCGGCGGTCGCTCCGCACGCGTTCTTCGGAGTCGACGGTCATGGTCAGACCTCGGTGGTGCGCACCTCCGGCAACGCCGATGTCCATGTCGTGCTGCGCGGCGGCAGCGACGGACCGAACTACGAGGTCGAGCACGTGCAGGCGGCGGCACGCGCCGCGGACCGCGTGACCGGGCACGCCCGGCCGGTCATGGTGGACGCCAGCCACGGCAACTCGGGCAAGGACCACCGGCGCCAACACCTGGTCGTCGATGATGTGCTCGCCCAGTGGCGCCGTCCCGACCACCGGCTGCTCGGGCTGATGATCGAGAGCAACCTGCAACCGGGACGCCAGGACTGGCTACCCGATCAACCGCTGGAGCGGGGGGTCTCGATCACCGACGCCTGCGTCGGGTGGGACGAGACGGTCGAGTTGCTGCACGCCTGCGCGGCGACCGTGGCCGAGGGGCGCTGAGCCGCTCGATGCCGTCTCGCGGGTGGCCGGTCAGGAGATGATGTCCGTGTCGGGCTTGAACACGGCCCACACGAACCAGAAGGTGTCATCGATCGGGACGGCCCGGAGCGACTCGCCCTCGAGGTCGCCCTCGACCGCCCGTCCCGCCAGCGACCAGCCGGACCCGGTCTGCGTGTCGCGGAACCGGGCCACGCCGTCGGCCTCGGCCTCGGCGGCCTCGAGCGGTTCGAACGTGAGCGTCTGACCGTCGAGTTCGGCGACGAAGGCCGCCGTCTGCCCGACGTCACGTCCGTCGTCGATCGTGCCGGTGTCGAGTGCGCTGGCCTGACCGGGGACCCACCACAGCGTGACAGGATGTTCCTCGTCCTCGAACGCCACCACCCGAGCCTCCCGGACGCGGTCGAGCAGGACCGCGGTGCCGTCACCATCGGGGAACCCGACGACGCGGGTCATGGCGGGGAAGCGTCCGTCGGCGTCGTCGCGGAACAGGAACGGTTCGTTGTCCACGCCGTCGTACCCGGTGTAGGGGTTCGTGCCGTAGCTGCGGCTGTGGCCGGTCTCGCGCGAGAGCACGTCGGCGTCGGGGTCGGTGGCGCGGACCTCCGCGAAGCCCTGCAGGGTGGTCGGCAGGCGGTCGAGTTCCTGACCGAGGAAGCGCTCACCGACGATCGACTCCCCGGTGAACTGGGTCCACAGGTTGCCGTACTGCCGGTCGTACATCACGAGGTTGGAGCGCCACAGCCGCCCGCTGGTGCCGAAAGCGAGCACCTGACCGTCGATCTCGGCGCTGAACGCGAGCCCGGAGTTGCACAGCGGGCAGTAGGTGACCACGATCGGCTCACCGTCGATCGAGTCGTTGACGATCTCGTGCCAGGTCATGATCGCGAGCGGGAAGACCTTCGTCTCGCCCTCGCCGCGCACCACCATGACGGGGCTGTCGTCGGTGAGCCACTCGGCCGCATCGTCGAAGCTCTCGTAGACGGGGTCGTCGATCGGGGGGATGCCGTCGGGCGGGGGCCCACCGCTGACGATCTCGGAGATCGGGATCGTGGACGATGGCTCCTCATCGAGGTCCCAGTAGAACCCCTCGCGGATCCCCGGCCCCTCGTCGCGCTCCACCTCGTCGGCCGGGTCGGTGGCCACCTCGGCGGTGTCGGGTTCGTCGGCACCGGGTTCGTCGGCATCGGTCGCTGCGCCGCAGGCGGCGAGCACCACCGCCAGACCGGCGGTGGCGATGGCGGTACGGGCCAGGATCTGCACGGTGTCCTCGCGATGGTGGGGACGGGCGTCGTCCTGGAGAACACATGAGGAGGTGCGGATCATCCCTCGGTCGACATCATCGTCGGTAGGGCCCATCGGGCCCCCTCAATCACCGCGGAGGCGGAGCTCGAAGCGCGCGAACAGCGCGACCAGCACGATGAGCACGAGCCCCGGGCCGACGACCCACAGCGGGCGCTGCACCCACCACGCCGCCGTCGGTTCCGTGAGCAACTCGAAGCCGAGGGCCTCGTAGGCGCCGAGCACCGCCACCTTGGCGGTCATGTGCCACACGAACACGGTCAGGATCACGGCGTTGAGGGCGATGACGGTCTTCCAGACCCTCGGGCGGCGCAACCAGGCCTGCAACGTCGGACGGAGCAGCATGGCCAGGCCGGTCTGCAGCAGCCCGACGACCGCGATCATCGCCGTGGTCGGGAACATGTGACTGAACTCCACGTCGCGGGTCGCGACCATCGAGACCGCGTACACGGGCAGGTTCGTGAGCACGATCATGGCGGTGAGCGCCCCGAGGGACAACGCGGCCTGGCCTCGGCGACCGATCCGCTCGAAGGCGCCGTCCCGGTAGAAGTACCCGAGCTGGTGGACGAAGACCCAGACCAGGGCGCTGTTGAGGAACCCGAACTCCTCGATGCCCAGCCAGAACCGGCCGAGATCGACCAGGGCGATCGTCAGCCCCATGCCCGTGAGCGTCAGCGCCTGGCCGGCGTCGTGCAGCCGGGCGGTGAGCGGGACCAGCAGGATGACCCAGAGGTAGGCCGCGAGGAACCACAGCGGCTTGAAGATCACCAGGCCCCAGTCGACGACGCTGCGATAGTCGGCGACGGCGAGCCACAGGACGCCGTCGAGCACCAGCCACACGGCCACGAACACCGCGGTCGGCCACAGCAACCGACGGATCCGGGTGACGTAGAACCCCTTCAGGCCACCGCCATCACGTTGGGACGACCGCCATGCGGCGTAGTTGACGAACCCGCCGACCACGAAGAACAGCGGCATGATCTGCAGCACCCAGGTCGCGATGCTGGCACCCGGTACCACATCGATGGGGTTGGGCATCACGAGCGCGCCGTCCTCCCACTGGGTGATCGACAGCGCCCAGTGCCACACGATCACGACGCCGATCGCCAGCACGCGCAGGAAGTCGACGAACCGGTCCCGGTCCGGTGGGGTCGAGGCGACGTACCGGTCGAGTTGGGAGCTCAGACCGGTCGGGTTCGAGCCGGTCACCGGGGGAGACCTCCCTCGGACGGGGACACTCGGTCTGTGGCAGCGCGAGCGGTGGCAGCGCGAGCGGCAACCTGGGGTCCGCAGCCTCGGAGGTGGTCGAGCACCGCGCAATCCCGCCCCCGGTCGCCCGGCGGGTGACCCCGCCCGCCCCCTCGGAGGGGCCGGCCGCTACGCCGGACCGGACCCCGTCGTGGTCGCACCCGCTCCGGCCACGCCCGCTCCGGCCACGCCCGCCGCGGTCGCCACCTCGACCGCTGCCGGTAGGACCTCCGCCAGCGGGGCGTCGATCTTGAGCGACGCATGTTTGTCGCCCCGGGTCGCACCGCGCGTCACGATCGCCACGGGGAGGCCACGCCGGACCGCGGCGGTGACGAACCGGTAACCCGACCCGACGGTCAACGACGATCCGAGCACCACCAACGCCGAGGACGCATCGAGCCGCCCGAGTGCCCCCTGGAACCGCTCGCGCGGGACGTGTTCGCCGAAGTAGACGACATCGGGCTTGAGCGCGCCGCCACAGCGCCGGCAGTCGACCGTGCGGAACGCGGCGATCGCCTCCTCGGCGAGCACGATGTCGCCGTCGGGACGTAGCGCCCGACGGTCGCCCAACACGGCCTGGCGGAACCCCGGGTTCATCGCATCCAACCGCAGCCCGACCTCGAGCCGTGGTCGCCGCACGCCGCAACCGAGACACACGACCGCGTCCAGCCGTCCGTGCAGGTCGATCACGTCGGGGCTTCCCGCCGCCCCGTGCAGGCCATCGACGTTCTGCGTGACGAGGCCGGTCAACAACCCCTCGTGCCCCAGGCGGGCGACCGCGAGGTGCGAGACGTTCGGGCGCGCCTCGGCGATGCGCTGCCATCCCATGTGGCTACGGGCCCAGTAGCGCCGCCGTGCCTCGACCGAGCCCGTGAAGACCTCGTAGGTCATCGGTGCCGAGTTGTGTGCCTGCCCGTCCGGTCCGCGGTAATCGGGGATCCCCGAGTCGGTCGAGATGCCGGCACCCGTGAGGACGAGTACACGACCGGTCGCGAACAGCGCCGCGAGCGCTCGTGTGTCGTCGGTCCGGAGGTCACCCATCGGGCCACAGGGTACGAGCTCTCGCCCCGTGGGAGATCGCACGTCGAGCGGTAGCGTGGCCCGCCGGCGACGAGGTGGAGCGACACGTGCGGGGTCTGGTGCTGACCGGGGTCGGGGATGTGGAGGTGCACGACGACCTTCCGGAGCCGACCATCGAGGAGCCGACCGACGCGATCATCGAGGTGACGCGAACCGGCCTGTGCGGCTCGGACCTGCATCCCTACGAGGGCCGCGAGGCCGTGCGCTTCGGGGTCGTCCCCGGCCACGAGGCGGTCGGGACGGTGGTGGCACTCGGGGCCGAGGCCAGCAGCGCGGCCGCGATCGGTGAGCGTGTCCTGGTGCCGTTCACCACCTCGTGCGGCACCTGCTCTCCCTGCCGTCGCGGGTTGTCCTCGCGATGTGTCCATGGGGCGTTGTTCGGGTTCGGGGACCCCGACGACCGGAGCCTGCCACCGCTGCATGGAGCGCAGGCGTCCCACCTCCGGGTGCCTCTGGCCCCGGGCACGTTGGTCGGCGTTCCCGACGACCTCGACGACGCCGCGGCCGTGTTGCTGACCGACAACCTGCCCACCGGCTGGGCAGCCGCGACCCGGGGCGAGGTCGGGCCCGGACAGCGCGTCGCCGTCATAGGGCTGGGTTCGGTCGGCCTGTGCTCGCTCCACGCGGCCAGGACGCTCGGTGCGAGGGGTCTCGTGGCCGTCGACCCGGTCGCGACCCGGCGCGGCTCCGCCCTCCAGCTCGGTGCGGACCTCGGTGTGCACCCGGACGATGCCGAGGCGGCCGTGCTCGAGTCGACCGGCGGCGAGGGCGTGGACGTGGCGATCGACGCCTCGGGCACCTTGGCCGGGCAGGCCCTGGCAGCGAGGCTGCTTGGGCCCGGTGGGATCCTGTCGATCATCGCGGTGCAGACCGAGCCGCGGTTCGGTGTGACGCCGGTGCAGGCCTACGACCGGAACCTCACGATCCGTGCGGGCAGGGCGCCGGTGCGGTCCCTGCTCGACGATCTCGTGCCCCGGATCCTGGACGGGCGCCTGACCGTGCCCACCGAGGTGTTGATGACCCACCCCGCCGAGCCGTTGGCGGAGGGCCCCACGTGGTACCGGCGCTTCGCCGCGCGCGAGCCGGGCCTGATCAAGGCCGCCCTGGTGCCCTGACCCAGCTGGTGGGAGATCGCGATCGGCCTGCCCGCATGCCGCGGACGCAACGTGCAGCGCCCCCTCCGCGTTGCGCCGCCATGTCGACGTCCTTGATTGCCGCTCGAAGTGGTCCCCGGGCTCCAGGCCCATTAGCGTCCCGCGTTCCAGCATCCGACGGCCGGTCGCTGCCGCCGACGAGGCGATGAGGTCACCGTGAAACCCAACCGCCGCGTGCTGGTGCTCGACCGACTGCGACTGGCGGTGGGGGGCAGCGTCGCCACCATGGAACTCGCGGACATCCCCGCAGCACGTGAGGACCGACTGCCCGACGTGCCCCTGCTGAACCCGTTGTTGCAGCGCGCCGGTCGATGGCTGTTCGGTGGCCCCCATCCTGGGGTGACGACCACCGAACGCACGATCCCAGGGGCGGTCGGGCCGCTGACCGTGCGGGTGCACACCCCTCCCTCCCGGCCCGGGCCACGTCCGCTCCTGGTGCACCTGCACGGCGGGGGATGGGTCCTCGGTTCCACCGAGGGCTACGACCCTCTGTGCACGGGGCTGGCCCACGACCTCGGTGCCGTGGTGGTCTCGGTCGACTACCGGATGGCCCCCGAGGACCCGGCACCGGCGGCAGTGGACGATTGCATCGCGGCGACGGCCTGGTTGGCGGAGCACGCCCACGAGATGGGCGCGGATGTGGGTGCACGTGTCGCGGTGATCGGCGACAGTGCCGGAGGCAACCTCGCCGCGTTGGTGGCGATCGCCGCCCGTGACGGCCGGGTCCCGGTCCTGGCGGCGCAGGTGTTGATCTATCCGGCGACCGACCTGACCCGGTCATCGCCGTCCATGGCGCGGCTCACCGAGGAACCGCTGCTCTCGCGCGCCGACATCGACCGGTTCGTCTCGCTCTACCTCGGTACCGGGACCGACCGGGAAACGTCCGCCGATGATCCGAGGGTTTCCCCGGCGTTCGTATCCGATCTGTCGGGCCTGGCCCCGGCCTTGGTGATCACCGCGGAACGCGATCCGCTGATCGACGAGGGGGTCGCGTACGCGAAGCGCTTGCATGACGGCGGCGTCGAGGTGCGTCACACCACCTACGTCGGGGTACCGCACGGCTTCCTCTCGGTACCCGGCGTCTGTCCGTCGGCGCGGCAAGCCGTCGCGGAGATCGCCGCGGAACTGCGTCGCCACCTCGACGTCTGAACGCCCGCGCCACACCTCCGTGCGCTCATCGATGCCTCACCCGCTCGCTGTGCGACGGCGAGCCGGCACGACCCCGGTAGGGGCTACGGCCCGCACGCCGCTCGAGCGGCGCGACCACCGGAGGCGTCGCGCGCCGGTGTGACGGCCGGAGCCCTCATCACCGGCCCCCGGTTACTGTCGCATCCCACGTGAGCGCGTGGAAGGTCACGGGAGAGGCATGAGATGCAGGATCTGACGCCGGCGAGGGAGACGCTCGATCCGATCGAGGTCGCCTCGATCGACGAGTTGCGGTCGCTGCAGTTGGAGCGGTTGCGTTGGTCGCTGGGGCACGCCTACGAGCACGTCGCGCACTACCGGGCGGCGTTCGACGAGGCCGGCGTCCACCCCGGCGACCTCCGTGAGCTATCCGACCTGTCGCGCTTCCCGTTCACCACCAAGCAGGATCTGCGGGCCAACTACCCGTTCGGGATGTTCGCGGTACCACGGGAGCAGGTGGCGCGTGTGCATGCCTCGTCGGGCACGACGGGCAAGCCGACCGTCGTCGGCTACACGCAGCGCGACATCGACACCTGGGCGAGCGTCGTGGCGCGCTCGATCCGGGCATCGGGGGTGCGGCCGGGGATGCGGGTGCACATCGCCTACGGCTACGGGTTGTTCACCGGCGGGCTGGGCGCCCACTACGGCGCGGAACGGCTCGGGTGCACGGTGATCCCGGTCTCCGGCGGCATGACCGAACGCCAGATCCAGCTGATCGTCGACTTCGAGCCCGACGCGATCATGGTCACCCCCTCCTACATGCTCTCGCTGCTCGACGAGATGCGGGCCCAGGGCGTGGACCCGCAGGGAACCTCGTTGAAGGTGGGGATCTTCGGTGCCGAGCCGTGGACCGAGGCGATGCGTGCCGAGATGGAGGAGGCGCTCGACATGCATGCGGTCGACATCTACGGGCTGTCCGAGGTGATCGGTCCGGGGGTCGCGAACGAGTGCGTGGAGACCAAGGACGGCCTGCACATCTGGGAGGACCACTTCTACCCGGAGATCATCGATCCGGTGACCGGCGAGGTGCTGCCCGACGGCGCCGAAGGCGAGCTGGTGTTCACCTCGTTGACCAAGGAGGCGATGCCGGTGGTGCGCTACCGGACCCGTGACCTGACGAGGTTGCTGCCCGGCACCGCGCGCACGATGCGGCGCATGGAGAAGATCACGGGGCGCTCCGACGACATGATCATCCTGCGCGGGGTCAACCTGTTCCCGACCCAGGTCGAGGAGCTGATCCTGGACCTCCCGGCGTTGGCGCCGCACTTCGAGTGTGTGCTGAGCCGGCCGGACCGGCTCGACGAGCTCACCGTACGGGTCGAGCTCCGGGACACCGGTCTGACGGCCGACGAGCGTGCCTCGGTGGCTGCCCGGCTCCGGGGCCAGGTCAAGGCGCGTATCGGTGTCAGCGTCGGGATCGAGCTCGTGGAGCCGATGGGTCTGGTGCGATCGGTCGGCAAGATCAAGCGCGTCCGCGACGAACGCCCGGCCTGAGCCACCCGCTCGCCTGGTGCCGAGGACCCCGCGCGGCCGCTCCGACGCCCAGCCGCGCCGCGCCGCGGGGCCACAACCCCCGGGTTCGGGGGTTTCCGCGCCCCGGAGCGCGTCGCCGGCTCGCCGAGGTCGGCTCAGGCGCCGTCGGGCCGCATGTTGCCGCCGGCGTGGATCGCGGGGATCCGGCCGAGCTTGCCGGCCTGGAAGTCGTCGAACGCTTCCTGGAGTTCCGCGCGGGTGTTCATCACGAACGGCCCGTACTGCGCCACGGTCTCCCGGATCGGCCGCCCGCCGAGCACGAGCACGTCCATCTTGGGCGAGCGCGACTCCTGCGCCTCGTGTGCCTGGATCGTGACCGTGTCACCCTGACCGAAGGTGGCCAGCTGGCCCATCTCCATCGGGCGCCGTTCTGCCCCGACGGTGCCGCGACCGGCCAGGGTGTAGACCAGCGCGTTGAACGAGGGGTTCCACGGCAAGCGCAGTTCCGCGCCCGGCTCGAGGGTGGCATGGATCAGCGTGATCGGCGTGTAGGTCGATCCCGGACCCTCCACACCACCGAGTTCGCCGGCGATCAGCCGGATCAATGCGCCGCCGTCGGGGGAGGTCAGCAGCTTCACGTCCCCGGACTTGAGGTCCTGGTAGCGCGGTGCGTTCCACTTCTGGGCGGCGGGCAGGTTCACCCACAGCTGGAAGCCGTGGAACAGCCCGCCCTTGACGACCACGTGCTCCGGCGGGGCCTCGATGTGCAGCAGGCCGCTGCCGGCGGTCATCCACTGGGTGTCGCCGTCGGTGATGGTGCCGCCGCCGCCCTCGGAGTCCTGATGGTCGAGGATGCCGTCGAGCATGTAGGTCACGGTCTCGAAGCCGCGGTGCGGGTGCCACGGCGTGCCCTTGGGCTCGCCCGGGGCGTACTCCACCTCGCCCATCTGGTCCAGGTGGATGAACGGGTCCAGGTCCTTGAGGTCGGCGCCGGCGAACGCGCGCCGGACGGGGAAGCCCTCGCCCTCGAAGCC